>JBGSLG010000135.1:0-52615 GCA_041740815.1 Bacteroidales bacterium | reverse complement strand
CCTGACCGGCACTGCCGTTTTAGGAAATACTTTTTGTACTGCTCCCGGGCGAACCGGCATAACAGGACTGCAGCTTTATTCAATCAGGGATGACATGGCGAAGGATCCGGAGGGTTCGCTGGCCCGACTGGCAGAGATGGGGTACAAATATGTTGAACACGCAAGTTATTCGGACCGCAAATTCTACGGCTTTGCACCGGGAGAGTTCAGGAAGATACTTGACGGAAAAGGACTAAACATGGTAAGCGGGCATGTTGAGTTCGTCAGAACTGACTGGGATACAACTCTAAACGACTTCTCCGACAGATGGAAGCAGACGGTTGAGGATGCTGCCACCTGCGGGCAGAAGTACGTCGTCACTCCATGGCTTGAGGAGAGTATAAGAAGGAACTATGATGATTTCATGACCTTTATGGATGTCTTCAACAGGTGCGGTGAGCTTTGCAATAAATGGGGAATGAAATTCGGTTACCATAACCACGACTTCGAATTCAGCGAAAAATTCAACGGCGAAAGCCTTTTTGACATCATGATGCGAAGTATCGATCCTGATCTTGTGGTGGTACAGCTGGATACCGAAAACCTTTATAACGGAGGCGCCGTTGCGAGGGATGTTGCAGACCGTTATCCAGGCAGATTTGAATTTGTGCACCTGAAAGATGTCATAAGAACAAGTAATGATGATCAATTTGAAAGCACTATTATCGGTGAGGGGGTTGCTGATGTCAGGGAGGTACTCTCAATGATAGAAAAGAGCGGGGGAGCCCGGGTTATTATCATCGAGCAGGAGGCGTACCAGGGTAAAACTCCGATGGAATGTGCCCGCCTGAACCTTGAGATTATGAAAAAGTGGGGTTACATGTAAACATCAGGGGTATGCGCACTGCAACCGGCAGGAAAAAACCGTAATTGTATCTCCTGACGGGGATTTTTTGCTGCCGACAGCCAGCGGTCATCACCGACAGATAAAAACCGGCGGGTTTAGTCACCGGGGAGCTACGGCTCTTTATTAAATCTTTGCAACTATACCCGAGATTTTAACAAACTCTTTATAAAAGCAGGGACAAATTTGTATCCGGAGAGAGCCAGCTCTTTCCGCCCTGATAATATTGTAAATTTGAATTCTGAAAAACGGCAAGTCATGAAAGGCACCGGCCGGGTCTACGGCCTTCCGTTAAAAACAAGATTCTACCAGTATCTGCTGGTGATACTGATCATTGGTCTGACAACCCTGGCCTGCAGTCCCCTTTCAAACTCCCAGAGTTATCATATTGTCTCATTCATTCTGTTGTTCGTGGTTGCCATGCTGGCAGTCTTTATGGGGATAGGACCGGTTTTTCTTGCCTCAACCACAAGCGCAATTGCATGGAACTACTTTTTTATTCCCCCTTTCCATACCTTTCATATCGAGAAGACTGAAGACAGGCTTATGTTTATCTCTTTTTTCATTATTGCGCTTCTGAACGGGATACTGACCAACAGGATCAGAAGGCAGGAGAGGCTTGTACGAGACAGGGAGAACCAGACAAACGCACTGTTTCAGCTTACAGGGGAACTTTCTAAAGCCAGGGGGATTGACAAGGTTCTGGAGGTAGCAGGGAACGATTTCAAAAAGCACTTTGATGCTCATTCCTGGTTCATTATCCAGGACGGGAACAACAAACTGGACTTTTCAACATTTCTCCGGGATGAAAATGAGGCGCCGGTAATTGATAACACGATTGTAGAACAGGTATTCAATTCTTCCGCCAAAGCAGGCAGGTTTACCGGGTCATCTCAGGAGGCAGCACTGACTTACTACCCTTTAACAGGCACGCGGTTAAACCCGGGTGTTATTGCATTCAGGATTGAGAGATCAGTCTACGAAAACAGGGATGCATTCTGGAATACATATTTCACACAGATTTCCAATGCTCTTGAACGTGAATTCCTCGGTGAACTGGCAATCAAAGCACGAATTCTTGATGAGTCGGATAAGTTGTACAATACTTTGTTTAATCTGATCTCACATGAATTCAGGATTCCAATTGCTACCATAATGGGGGCTTCCGATACATTGCTGATCTCGCAGACATCGGAAAAAAACAGGGAGGAGCTGTACAATGAAATTTTCAAGGCATCAACCCGGCTCAACCACCTGATTGAAAATCTGCTTAATATGTCGCGCCTCGAGAGCGGCAAGATTTCATTGCGTTCCGACTGGTGCGATGTAAATGATCTGGTTAACAAAGTCTTGAAGAATCTTAAACAGGAGTTGGAAAGATTTCATCTCCTTACTGTAATTCCGGAGGATATGCCACTGGTGAAGCTCGATTTCGGGCTGATGGAGCATGTGTTGTACAATCTGCTCCTTAACTCCTGCCAGCACTCTCCTGCAACCACCACCATCAGGGTGGAAGCGGCCTATAATAATGGCAGTTTTATTCTGAAGGTTTCCGACAGCGGGCCGGGATTTCCGCCACAGGTCCTATCCGACGTCTTCAATAAGTTCTTCAGGGTGGACGGTTCAAGGGCGGGAGGCCTGGGACTGGGACTCTCCATCGTCAGGGGCCTGGTGGAGGCTCATAACGGCACTGTCACCGTTGAGAATGAACCGAATGGCGGAGCCGGTTTCACCGTCACCATACCTTCTGAAATTCCGGACATGGAAGAATTAAGACTGACTGAATGAATGAAAATAAAAATATCCTGATCATTGACGATGAGGTCCAGATCCGTCGGCTCCTGGAGATCTCACTGTCGACCTATGAGTTTAATACCTTCTTTGCTGCCAATGGCAAAGACGGGCTGATAGCAGCAGCAACACACAGTCCTTCACTGATAATACTTGATCTGGGATTGCCGGATATTGACGGCTTGCAGCTGTTGCTGAAGTTCAGGGAATGGTTCACCAGGCCTATTATTGTCCTTTCAGTCAGGAACTCGGAAGATGATATTATCAAAGCCCTGGATAACGGTGCAAACGACTATCTCACCAAGCCTTTCCGAAGCGGCGAGCTTGTAGCACGTATCCGTGCGGCAATAAGAATGAATGAAAAGGGAAAGGATACACCCCTGATGGAGTTTGGTTCCATTAACATTGACATGATTAACCATGTTGTCCGTAAAAACGGAGAGATAGTCAAGCTTACCTCTACTGAATTTTCCCTTCTGTCGCTGCTTGCAAAAAACAGCGGTCGTGTACTGACCCACCAGTTCATCCTTAAGGAGATATGGGGTTACGGCTATGTGGAACAAACTCAGTATCTGAGGGTTTTCATTGCCCAGCTCAGGAAGAAAATAGAAGACAACCCCGCAAACCCGCTGCTGCTGATCACAGAATCAGGCATCGGATACCGGTTTGGAAGCTGACAGGAAACAATCCTGATCCGGGAATGTAAAGCCTGGATAAACCGGCCCCGGACTCACGGGACGATCAATACTGCCATCTTAACAAAATCTTTACAGCCATCGGGTTAATCTTTACTTTATGCTTATGGAATATGGCTCAATTTTGTGCCGTAATATTCCCATATGCAGCATATACGATTGATAAATCCATTGATTATTCTCAGGATCTTAAGCTCCATCCTGCTGATAGAAACCATCTCTTTCCTGGCCTGCCTGCCGGTGGCCCTGATCTATAATGAGCCTGTACAACCATTCCTCCTGTCTTCATGTATAACCGGCATTATCGTTCTGTTGATCCGATTTATAACCATAAAAACAGACGCCAGGCTGATAAGCAACAGGGATACATTTTTAGTCGTGTCGATTGCCTGGATTATTTTTTCCGCCGCAGGAACCTTGCCCTATATTCTCAGCGAAACCATTCCTTCATTTATCAACGCGTTTTTTGAATCTGCGTCAGGGTTCACCACAACAGGCGCATCAATTCTCAGTGAGGTTGAAACACTTCCTTACTCCATTCTTTTCTGGAGAAGCCTTACCCACTGGATCGGCGGCATAGGGATAATAGTTTTGGTGATACTGATACTTCCGTCGCTCAAGGTAACCGGCTACCATCTTTTCAGCCTCGAATCCACAATGAAAGAGAGGATTCACCCCAGAACCAAGGGCATAGTATCCCGCATACTGTTCATCTATATCGGCCTTACCCTGCTGCAAATATTGTTTCTTGCAGTGGGTGACATGAATCTCTTCGACAGTATCTGTACTTCTTTCGGGACAGTGTCAACGGGAGGGTTTTCAACAAAAAACCTGAGCCTTTCCGAGTATTCGGCTTATGTCCAGTTTGTCACTGCCATCTTTATGATTCTCGGGGCAACAAGCTATGTGGTCTATTACTATACCCTGGTGGGCAACTTCAGAAGGGTGATCAAGAATGAGGAGTTCTGGTTCTATATTTTTGTCCTGGTCGCCGGCATGGTTGTAATGACTCTTATTCTGTATTTTAAAACCGACAGGAACTTTGAGCTGTCATTCAGGCATGCGTTTTTCCAGGTTGCCTCTCAGATATCCTGTTCCGGTTTTGCGACGACAGATTATACCGCCTTTCCATCCATCGGTGTGGTCATCATGTTCCTTTTAATGTTTTCAGGAGGTTCCACCGGATCAACAACAGGAGGAATCAAGATAGCCAGGCATCTCATCTCACTGAAGAACATCAGAAACACCTTCATAAAAATTCAGCATCCGAATGCTGTCATCCCGATAAAACTTAACGGCAGAATGGTACCGGAAGGAGTCGTAAACCAGGTGACCGTTTTCATCACACTCTACATAATTGTTTTCCTGGCTGGCAGTCTCTTCATGCAGGTAACGGGTATTTCAGCTCTTGAATCCGCAGGAGCCAGTGCAACATGTCTTGCGAACATTGGTCCCGGTCTTGGCGCTTCGGGCAATATGGGCAATTTTGCCCATTTCAACGGTACCTCCAAGGTAATAATGAGTTTTTTAATGATCCTTGGCCGTCTTGAGCTCTTTACCTTGCTTACCGTCTTTACCAGGTCATTCAGGAGAAATTAGCAACACTGACTGCAGCAGTGAAAATCTGATTATCATTTCGGAATCATACTGGTTTTCAGGACCGCAAATACAGGCATGAATCTGCTGTCATTTGTATAAATAATTGTTAATGTAATACTTCTGTTCAGAGGGTAAAAAATCAGGGATTTTATCCGCGGATAATCGCTCCACTTTTTTCATCAGAACTCACTTTTGTCATTCTTTTATTTTAGTTTAGTGGCAAAAGATTATGCATGAAGGTTCTTATACTTTACGATCTTGATCCTGCCTGGGATAAAACTGAGATAGCCGATACCCGCAACTCTGGCAGGGTGCTCTGCCAGTCCCTCATTGATGAAGGAATTGATGCTTGCATCGAGGAGCTGACCGATCCGGATCTGGAAGGATTACTGGAACGGCACAGCCCTGCTGATACAATTATATTTAACCTCTGCGAGACCCTGCCGGGAAGACCCTGCAGTGAGAGGCACGTTCTTGATATTATTGAAACGAGAGGATTCACTTATACCGGGAATGCTCCGGATGTGATACACCTGAGCTATGACAAGCAGAAGGTAAAAGAGATCATGGCATCACTTGGAGTCAGGGTGCCTTACGGAGCCTTGCTTACTGCGGAGGAGGCAACGGACTGGAACCTTTTTCCGGCCATAGTGAAACCCTCACGCGAACACTGCAGCCTGACAATCACTGAGAGATCAGTTGTTTTCGATACAACTTCACTCAAGGAACAGATACTTCTGGTGAACAATGACATGAATCAGCCTGCAATGGTCGAGGACTTTATTGACGGCCGTGAGTTCCATGTGTCAGTCTGGAATAATGAATCGCCCGAGATACTGCCTCCGGCAGAGATGGACTTCTCTGCCTTTGCAGAAGCCAGGGAAAGACTCTGCACGTACGACTCGAAATTTACGCCCGGCTCACAGCATTACGAAAAGATAAAGACCCTGATTCCGGCACCTCTTGATGAAAGACTGCTTAAGAGGCTGGAGAAGCAAGTACTTGCTGCATGGAAGGGATTTGGATGTCTCGACTATGCCCGGTTCGATTTCCGGCTGCGGGATGATAAATTCTACCTGCTCGATATTAATCCCAACAACGATATCAGCTATGACACCAGTTTCGCACTGGCAGCTGAAATAACCAGTTATTCATACGGGCAGATGGCAAAACGGATTGTAATGATGGCAGCCGAAAGACACCCGGCTTTTGGTGGAGAGTCACTGACCTGGCAGTAAAACCCGTATTGGGGTTAATAAATACTTTCCCGCCTGATCATAAGATTTTCATCAGAGATGTAGTCATCATACTCCATTTCCCTGTCGATCATTCCTTTCGGGCCCATCTCAATAATCCTGTTGCATACAGTCTGTATGAATTCATGGTCATGTGATGACATCAGGATATTTCCCTTAAACTTTATTAAAGTATTGTTGAACGCCTGGATTGATTCGAGGTCCAGGTGATTGGTCGGGCTGTCAAGAATCATCACATTGGCATTGCGGACCATCATCCGGGCAATCATGCAGCGAACCTTTTCCCCTCCTGAAAGCACGTTGACTTTCTTATAAATCTCATCTCCGGAGAACAGCATCTTGCCAAGGAATCCGCGAAGGTAAAGTTCACTGGTGTCTTCCGAATACTGAGCCAGCCAGTCAACAAGTGTTATGTCCGATTCAAAGAATTTGTCATTTTCGAGAGGCAGATAAGCCTTTACAATTGTCTGACCCCATTCAATAGAACCTTTCTGAGGCTTATCATGGCCTTTCATGAGCTCAAACAGGAGTGTCATCGCCCTTGTATCCCGTGAAAGAAAAGCGATCTTATCATCTTTGTTGACAGTGAAGGTAAGGTCACTGAACAGTGTCTTCCCCTCGTAGATTCCAGTAAGTCCTTTGACGGCGAGGACTTTATTGCCGGGTTCGCGGCCGGGGGTGAAAATAATGGCGGGATATCTTCTTGTAGAGGGCCTGATCTCCTCAATATTCAACTTCTCAATCATTTTCTTACGGCTGGTAGTCTGCCGTGATTTCTTGACATTAGCCCTGAAGCGCGCAATGAACTCCTGCAATTCCTTCTTCTTCTCCTCGGCTTTCTTATTTTGCGACATCTGCTGTCTTAAAGCCAGCTGGCTCGATTCATACCAGAAGGTGTAATTGCCGGAAAAGAGTTGTACCCTGCTGAAATCGATATCAATGATGTGTGTGCAGATTGAATCAAGAAAATGCCTGTCGTGGGACACAACGAGCACGGTGTTTTCAAATTCTGACAGATAGTTTTCCAGCCAGTTTACGGTTTCAAGATCGAGGTCATTGGTTGGCTCGTCAAGCAGGAGGTTATCAGGCTTGCCGAACAAAGCCTGTGCAAGAAGCACCTTAACCTTTTCCTTGCCCGTCAGCTCTTTCAGGAGCTTATAATGATTCTCCTCCTTGATTCCCAGTCCGCTCAGAAGGCTTGCCGCGTTACTTTCAGCATTCCATCCGTCGAGCTCATTGAATTTTTCTTCAAGGTCAGAGACCCTCATTCCATCCTTCTCGGAAAAGTCTGTTTTGGTATAGAGTTTTTCCTTCTCCTTCGTAATACTCCACAGGAGAGAATGCCCCATCATCACGGTGTCGAGCACCGTAAAGTCATCGAATTCAAAATGATCCTGCTTTAATACGGAGACTCTCTCTCCGGGTCCGTAGGTTACCGATCCCGAACGTGCTTCGACATCTTTCACCAGCATCTTCAGAAATGTTGATTTTCCGGCGCCGTTGGCTCCTATCACTCCGTAGCAGTTACCGGCAGTAAAGATCTGATTGACATCCTGGAATAAGATGCGTTTACCAAACTGTATACTAAGATTTGAAACTGTTATCATTGATATAAATAATTGCTAATGTAAAGCTTACCTCTAAAAGGCTCGCAAAACTAAGCAATTAATTGTCAATAACGGTTTCCCGGTTAACAATTAGAACTGATTGAACCCTGTCAAAAAGCCTGTGAAACCATTCTTCAATACCAATTGTTGTTATTTTTGTTTTAACGAGAAATCATTAAGATTAGAATTCAGGCGATGAAGAGAAACTATATGAATCCTTACCTGGCGGGTATACTGCTGGGACTGGTATTGCTACTGGCAATGGTTGTTTCGGGGCGGGGCCTCGGCGCCAGCGGTGGTGTTAAATATTGTGTCGTTTCAATTGTGGGAGCAGTCAGTCCGCAACATGCAGAGACCTCGGACTATTACTCGAAATACTTTGAAAACGGCAAAAAGCCTCTTACCAACTGGCTTACGCTTGAGATATTCGGGGTTCTTGCAGGCGGGTTTATCTCCGGAGCTGTCTCCGGGCGGCTTAAGCTCAAGGTTGAAAAATCACCGAAGATAACTGTTACCCGCAGGCTGATCTTTGCATTCCTGGGCGGAGTCCTGTTTGTCTACGGAGGTCAGCTGGCCAGGGGGTGTACCAGCGGGGCAGCTTTATCCGGCATGGCTGTTCTCTCGGTGGCAGGATTTGTCACAATGATCACCATCTTCGGCTCAGCTTACATGTTTGCGTGGGTGTTCAGGAAGAATTGGATATGAAGTCGAAAGTCTGTAAAGTCCGTAAAGTCGAAAGTCTGAAGGTCCAAAGTCTTAAAGGGCTGAAAAACAGAAAATCGAAAATCGACAATCGGCAATCGAAAATAAAAGACGAGGGTTTGAAAGGATAAAATTAACAAGCAACTTGAAATATATGGCACCACTTTCATCACTATATGCATTTCCCGAATGGCTCAATATGCTGACTGCAGTCCTTATCGGGACAGGATTCGGATTTGCACTTGAGCAGGCTGGGTTTTCATCAAGCCGCAAACTGGCTGGCATGTTTTACGGTTATGACGCCACCGTGCTCAAGGTGTTTTTTACTGCCGCCATTGTTGCCCTCATCGGATCACAGTTTCTGGGTTTCTTCGGAGTCCTCAATCTGAACCAGGTCTATGTGAACGAGTTTTATGTCACCGCCTCCGTTGTGGGAGGTGTAATCATGGGAGCAGGGTTCATTATGGGTGGGTTCTGTCCCGGGACGGGCATTTGCGCCATGTCAATCGGCAAGATTGATGCAATTGTATTTGTTGCAGGGGGATTCGCAGGTGCATTTCTTTTTACGGAAACCTATCCAATGATTGAAGGTCTGGCTACCGCTCAGTACAGGGGCCCGGTAAAGATTAATGAAGTATTGGGCCTCTCCCCCGGTGTTTTCACCCTGATCCTTGTGGTGGCAGCAGTTGGCATGTTCTGGCTTGCGGAGCTGGCAGAAAAGAGATTTGCCCGGCCGGATATTACAAACGACTTATAATTAAAATGCATGGATATCAGGAAAAAAGTTTCACTGCTGCTCATTCTGCTCAGCATAATACTGGCGCTCCTGCCTCTCACGGCAAACCGGTCATTCAGTGAGGAGCCCTCTGTATTGCTTGCAGAGGTGCTTGGAGAGGATGTCTCATTTACGGTAGATGAGGTAGCGGAATTCATTGTCAGGGAGGACCCCTCCGTCAGGCTTATTGACCTTAGGCCGGAAGAGGTTTACAGAAAAGATGCTATCCCCGGTGCCGTTAATGTACCATGGGCCGTATTCATAGAATCAGATCCGGATATCTGGCTCAGCAACCGGGAGGTCAGGACCATCTTCTATTCTACCTGGAATTCAGAGTCGGATTATGCTCTTGTATATGCCCGGGGAATGGGATATGATAACTGTTATATCATGGATGGTGGTATCACGGAATGGGTCAGGACGGTGATTGAAACGAAATTTTCAGGTGGAAGGATTACCGCCAGGGAAAATGCCCTGTTCGAGACAAGAAGACGCGCCGGAGAGATGTACACGGAGTACGGCAATCTCCCCGACAGTCTTAAGGTTAAGTTCCTGGAATCGAAAAAATTCTCGGCAAAAAAGCTTGACGGCGGTTGCGAATAATTAATCAACAAACAGAGAATCCGATGAAATATCTGAAACAATACCGGTTCGTATTTATAATCTTCCTGGTGCTGGTTGTACTTGTCATATTCCGGTCGTTAAGCGGGAATAGGTTCAGGTATGATGCTGCAAGATGGGCAGAACCGTCAGCACTGGGTTCAAACCTGCTTACAGTGGATCAGTTATCGACCCTGACCGGTGAAATCATGCTGCTGAATATGGGAAGCGAGGCTGATCTGCCAGGTTCGCTTCAGGTAGATGCATTAACCGTTAACGCGGAATCAATTACTGACAGGGCAAACCTGAAGCTCATCCGTAAGCACAGAGGCCCTGTCCTTTTATTTTCTGATGACAGCTCTGTTTCTGCCAGGGTCTGGATGGTGCTCGCAGAATTGGGTATAGATAGTGTATATATCCTGCGGATTCCCGGTTCCGAAACAGATTGAAACAAGAATTCCGGGCTGACACTGTGTCAGACCGGAATCCCTGATTAGGTAAATCCCTGGCGCGCGCTATTTTACAACCGGGAAGTCGTTTGATTCTGCGAGAGTGAAGGGCAGCCATGAGAGCGTACTCTTTTCCCGCACCATCTTGTCATACATGAAGCTGTTGTTTCCGTACCTGAGTGTCCTGGCATCATAGCCAAACAGCCTGAGGTAAGCGGATGCAAATGCCGAATTGTGTCCGGTACCGCAATAGACAACCACAGTCATGTCAGACGGTATTGTAGACATCATATCCGTAAAGCCGAGGGTTGATTCGGGCTTGTACCTGATTGCACCGGGGATATGGCCATTGTCATATTTGTCCTTGCGCTCAAGGTTTATCACGAAATACTTGCCTGGATCAGAGAAGATTTCATCTGCATTGATCATTATGTTTCCGGTGCCATCCTCAAAGAGCTTTTTAAATCTTGCTTCTCCGATCTCCTTCCCGTCAGCCAATCCCGTGCCGAGTTCCGGCATCCCAACGGGGGCCGGGATTCCATTTTCGGTGATCTCAAGGCGGTCTTCGTATTTTCCTGATGCGCCCTTTAACCATCCCTCTTCGGCATGGGTTTTATTCCAGCCTCCCATCCCCCAGCGCATTGCATAGACATTACCGTAACCCATCATCCTGAGCAGGGCAGTGGTATAGCTTGATTCCTGGCCGTCTTCGCAGACCATTATAATCTTGTCATACTCAAATGGCTTGATACCGGTTTCGAAATAAACCGGCAGCTCACTGAAATTCTTATTCACGGCGCCTTTGACATGTCCCCGCGAGAATAAGTCCGGAGACCGCAGGTCGATAACCAGGTTATTGCTTCCCAACTCCTCGAAAACTATCGATGCTTTGATGAGGCTCGGGAAATACTGGCTGTTTACATAGTCACCGTTCTCTTCAAGATCTTTCAGCAAAAGAAGGGTCTCCTGACCAATGACAGGGGCAACTGCGGCTTCCTTCCCGGTTTCAGGATTATTCCCGGTTTCAGGCTTCTTTTCGGTTTTCCTGCCCGTACAACCTGCGGTAAAAACTGCAAGCAGCAGCAGGAGAACAGTATAGCAATATGCTCTGTTTATCATATGCCGGACTGATGTTAGGGTTGCTCCGTGACAGGAACTTTGTCCTTGTCATACCTGACAGTCTCGGTGCGGTTACCCATCTCGTCATACTTGTATTCGGTAATGGCTACACCGTTATCCGGATTATTGATTATATTCCGCTCCTTGTCCATGTTCCTGACTTCAGTCACCGCACCGTGTTTGTCATACGTATACTGTGTCACAGGAACACTCTTCCCTCCCAGGTATTCATTATCCTGATCGAAGAGCGCTGTCTCGAGCACATAACCGTTCTCGTCATACTTGCTTTCCCGACGTGACCAGCCCCAATAGAGGTTTGACATCTGCCCCGTTACATTGTAGACCGAAAAGCTCAGAAGATCGCCCTGTTCATTCGGTTCGAACTCGAAGTATGACACACCTATGTCGCCGCAGTTTTCAGCAGTACAGTTGTAAAGGCTGTCATTTTCGTAATTGGCCATGTCCATAACATAGCCTTTGCTGTTGTAGGTGAATCTGAGTTCATAGAAGGGACAGAATGGGTTCATGACCGTCTCCTCGTCAGCGAGGTTATATCTTTTTTCCTGGAGTTTCCCGTCGGGCAGGATTTTCCAGACATAGTAGTTGATCTTGTTGCGGTTCTCAACCGGTTGACCGTCCTTACCGAAGAATTTCAGTCCTGTGCGGGTGCCTTTCTCGTCAAGCGTGTATTCAGCGGTATAGACTCCGCCGGATTCGATTTGCTCGTTATTCTCGTTGAAAAACCGTTTGATCTGTTTGTTGTCAGCGTATTCAAAGGTGATTTTTGCTGCACCTCCCAGTGAACCGTAAGACAAGAGTTCATCTCCTCTCACAAATTCAACTGACTGGAGTCTTTTGGTCTCGTCATAAGTGAACTTATAGCTGTTGACTTCTTTTGCCTCTTCGGCTGTCAGCTGGCGTGTACCTCTTTCGGTATCCCATGGGGTCTCGCTGAAGAGGAGGTTCCTGTAATAGACTGTGCCTGTGTCGGCGGATTTCTTTGCCGGGGTCTGGTTGCAGGCAGCGAAGCCGGCAATGATCAGGGCTGCAAGGCCGAGTAGTAATGTAGTTTGTTTCCGTTTCATAAAATAGTCTGTTTATTGTTTGGCGGTTATTGCGATGTGATTGTTTTCATGTCAAACCCATTTTAACATAATTTGTTCATTGAGTTTCTTGCAGCAAATATAATTTATAAATTAACAAGTCCCCGGAGCCCCATTCACGGGGACGAGGTTTACTTATTCTGATTTCAATCCAAATGGCACTGTATATCACATGCTGTAAGCCCGGTGCGAGTGTCTTGGCCTGTCACTGGTTCAGGGTTTTTTGACCCAGGCCTTCACTATTTCGGCAATATACATCTTGTGCATGCCGCCTTTAGCGCTGTAATGAGCCCTTAGCGGCTCACTGTCCAGGAAGGCATCTTTTGTCAGCTGGTCTGCGTACAGCTTCTTACACTCCATAACAAGATTTGCCTCAGTGAAGGCCGGAAAGCCCATCTCAGTAAAGTGTGGGGTCAGCCCTGTCTCCGCCACCTTGTCACAATCGCGGCCGCTCTTTACCCCGCACAGGTTGAGCGCATCGCGGTATTTTTCATCGAAGAATGTCAGGGTGAACCCTTTAGTACTTTCGATGAACCCGTATGTGTAACGCTCCGGGCGGACAAAGACAAATACAACGTTTTTATTCCACAGGTAGCCCGTTCCGCCCCAGTTGGCAGTCATGGTGTTGAATTTCTCAGGTGTGCCGGCAGTCACAAGCATCCAGTCGGATGCAATGAGCCTGATGAGGTTATCCTTAATTTCATCCGGCGCAATCTGTGAATATCCCAGGTGTCTCATGGATCAGTGGTATAGATGATAAAATTAAAATTTGTTTTAAATAATCAGATGCCATGTCCGGCTGAATGTTATGCAATCTTACCCCTCAGATGTCACCACCTGGAACTCAGGCATACTGTTGATAGTCTTCTTAACCAGGCATAGCTCCGCGGCATTTATCACCGCTGCCTTGTATTTTGCCGGGAAATCGGCAGGAAGCTTAATATCCAGTTTAATCCTGGAGGGGACTCTTTTTTCCAGGTCAAAGACCACCGATTGGATGATCTTGATTCCTTCAGCAGGAATGCTGCGCTGATCGCAGAATGACTTGATATAGATGCCTGCACAGGTTCCTATTGATGCGAGAAAAAGCTCGAATGGTTCCGGAGCGGTGCCGCCACCACCGTTTTTTAAGGACTGGTCTGTTTTGATTGTCTTGCCGTTGATGTGGGCGGTGACCACCTTGCCACCGTCAAGGGTGATTTCCATGTTAGCCATTTATATTAGTATTTGTAATTGATTTCGAAATAAATTTTCTGTTTCTGTTTCTGGCGCCGCCAGCCGCATCAGGGAGAGCTCGCATGCTGTCTGGCAGATCCTTGCTAAGGCCGCCCTGCTGTCATGAGGAATATGTCAAACTTCTTACTGTTGTTATCTGATGTTTTCTTGTCAATGACATAGACCTTATGATGGTTTATCCCTGTAAATCCATATTTCCCGAGCAGGGCTGTCAGTGATACCGGATCGAAGCCGTGGTGACCGTGAAATCCCTCTCCGTGAAATGATCCGTCCTCGCTGTAAAGATCTGAAATTGCCAGGTGACCTCCCGGTCTGAGGAGAGAATGGAACTTCCTGATGATGGTTTCTACATCCCCCACATGATGAAGCACCATCAGGGTATAGATGAGATCGAAAGGGCCTCCTTTAAAATCCTCATGTTCAAGGTCAGCCTTAACCACTTTAAGATTATCTGCCTTTTCCGCCTTCAGCTTTTCATTCAGCACCTTCACCATCCCTTCCGAGTTGTCGATGAGGGTGATCTCCTTAAGGTGGTCTTTCAGCATGTAACTGAGGAGACCTGTGCCGGCACCAAACTCAAGAGCCGTCATCTCCCTGGTCAGGGATATCTCCTCCAGAATTTCCCTCGCTACAGTCCGGGCACGGTCCCGGTGCATATCGTTTTTGTCCCACTCAGTTGCCTTGATGTCAAATTCGTTCATTGGTCATAAATCGTTAGCTGTTTAAAAATCGCTCACTGCTTAAAATTCATTCACTGTTCCATTATCTGTTAACAACGGCAATCGCCCGTACAATGTTTACGCAATACGGGACAAATGTAATACACCGGACAGAATTGCAGCACATTTGAAAAACTCCGTTTAGAAAGTCGGCACATTAATTGCAAGCGCAATATATACTTGCTGCTCATTATGGTCAGCGCCTCTGACGTATCAATCAAAGTATATATTTGAAAAAAAAAGTATCTTTACACTTTAGCGTCCTATGCAGATAATACAAATAGCGGATTGAAACTGTATATCCAGAATATGGTCTGCATCCGTTGTAAAATGGTTGTGAAGTCCGAGCTTGAGAACCTCGGACTATCCTATAGTACTATTGAGCTAGGTGAAGCAGATATTGCCGGTGATATCACGCCCGATCAGCGTCAGCAGCTTGCGGCAGCACTGAAGGAGACTGGTCTCGAGCTGATGGAAGACAAAAAGAGCATTCTGGTTGAGAGAATAAAGACATCTATTATAGAGCTGGTTCACTTCACCGATGATCAGATAAAAGTTAACCTCTCCGACCACCTGAGCCAGAAGCTCAACCACAACTACACTTATCTTGCCAATCTTTTCTCTGAAGTAAAGGGGACAACCATAGAGAAGTATTACCTGACTCACAAGATAGAAAGAGTCAAGGAACTGCTTGCATATGATGAGCTCAATCTCACCGAGATAGCCTGGAAGCTCCATTACAGCAGCGTAGCACATCTGTCAAACCAGTTCAGGAAGATGACAGGACTCACCCCGACCCAGTTCAAGAACCTTAAAGGCAGGCGATCTGCTTCACACGAGAACATGTGAATTATGTAACATTTGCATGGAAATATGTAAATGTTCTCTCGTTAAAGGGCTCCAACTTTGTGCATTAATTTAAAATCATCTTTGTGCATCATTGCCTGAGCGAGTTTAAAATTTTTGCTATTGAAACGGATTATCCGGGACTTTAGCCGGTGGCAGCCCATACACTGACCGGTTAAGGATCTGGATTATGTTTTTTTAGAGATTAATTGTACCCCTGGCAGAAGATTATATAATTAATATTAAATGAAAAGAACAGAGCATGCGCTACCCCCGGCAAGTCTTCAGAAGTCCCCTACAGGTATTAAGGGATTTGATGAAATAACAGCAGGCGGATTACCTGCGGGCAGACCAACTCTTGTCTGCGGCGGTGCAGGATGCGGAAAGACTCTTTTCGGGATAGAGTTTCTGGTCCGTGGCGCAACACTGTTTAATGAACCGGGTGTTTTAATGTCTTTCGAGGAGACCAATGAAGAATTAATAAACAATGTTGCCTCCCTCGGATTTGACCTTGAGGATCTTATCAAGCATAAGAAAATTGCACTAGATCACGTACATATTGAACGCAGTGAAATCGAAGAGACGGGTGAATATGACCTGGAAGGTCTGTTCATAAGACTTGGTTACGCAATTGACTCCATCGGAGCTAAGCGTGTGGTTCTGGACACCATTGAGTCGCTGTTTGCCGGACTGCCCAATCAGCTGATCTTAAGGGCTGAGCTGCGGAGGTTATTCCGCTGGCTGAAAGAGAAAGGTGTGACCGCAATTATAACCGGGGAGCGCGGAGATGAGACCCTTACAAGACAGGGACTGGAGGAATATGTGTCAGACTGTGTCATAGTGCTGGACCACCGCGTCAACGAACAGACATCCACGCGCCGCTTAAGAGTTGTTAAATACCGCGGTTCACTACACGGGACCAATGAGTATCCATTTCTCATTGATGAAACCGGTTTCTCTGTTCTGCCAATAACCTCCCTGGGATTAGAACATATAGTATCAAACGAAAGAATCTCGAGCGGGATAACCGAGCTTGATAACATGCTCGAAGGGAAAGGATATTTCCGCGGAAGCACCGTACTTGTTTCAGGTACTGCAGGAGTAGGAAAAACAAGTGTGGCAGCACATTTTGCAGAAGCGGCCTGCAAACGCGGCGAACGGGTTCTGTATTTCTGTTTCGAGGAATCACCCAACCAGCTGATGCGCAATATGCGGTCTATCGGTATCAGATTGGAACCATGGGTGCAAAAGGGGCTTCTCCAATTCCAGGCTACGAGGCCTACATTTTACGGACTGGAGATGCACCTGGCAGTTACTCACAAGGCCGTCAATGCCTTCAAGCCTGAAATTGTAATCATGGACCCGATAAATACCTTTATTCTCGGTGATAAAGAGAACGAAGTGAAAACGATGCTAATGCGGATAGTCGATTTTCTTAAAGGGAACCAGATCACAGCATTGTTTACCAGCCTGACCTCAACCGAAAGCTCACCTGACAGTTCTGATGTCGGCATATCATCACTGATAGATACTTGGTTGCTGCTTCGCGACATAGAATTGGACGGCGAACGCAACAGGGGAATGTATGTGCTCAAATCACGCGGAATGGCAAACTCCAACCAGATCCGCGAATTCATCCTTACTGATAACGGTGTGAAACTGCGGGAGGTTTATATCGGTGCCAGCGGAGTCCTGACCGGGTCAGCCCGTGTTGCACAGGAGGCTCATGAAAATGCCGGACGTTTAAGACGAAGACAGGAAATTGAACGCCGTAAACGTGACCTGGAACGAAAAAGAAAATTGATGGAATCGCGCGTTGCAACGCTGCATGCCGAGTTTAAGTCGGAAGAATCCGAGGCTCTTAAAAATATAGAAACGGAGCAGGACACTCTCGATCTGCAGGATACTGACAAAATTGAAATGGCTGTAAGCAGAAAGTCAATCGCTGAGAAAAGGAAAACCAGAAAATATACTAAACAACAATCCCGATGAAGCCAATGAATGAAAAAACCGATGTAAAGACAATTAAACGGAAATCTCCCAAAACAGATGATAATAAGTGGGTGTTACGATTATATGTTGCAGGTAAGTCGCCAAAGGCTCTTACCGCTTTTGCCAACCTTAAGAAAATATGTGAAGAGCAGCTGGACGGAAAATACACAATAGAGGTAATTGATCTTTTGTTAAACCCGCAAAGGGGTAATGAAGACCAGATCCTTGCTCTGCCCACACTGGTCAGGAAATTGCCTGTACCGATACGTAAGATAATAGGTGACCTTTCAAATACTGACCGTGTTCTTGTAGGGCTTGGGCTGGTACCTGTCGGGTGATTTTGCAATCAGACACTACTTAGAAGCAATCATGAAAACGAAAAAAGAGGGAGTAAAGGGAGATACGGCTGCGTTTGACCAGGCATTTTCCGCATTGCATAAAGACAAATATGTTTTGCGGTTATTCATTACCGGTACTACCAACAAGTCAATCATTGCCCTTGCAAACCTTCGGAAGATTTGCGAAGAGTATCTTGAAGGGCGGTATGAACTGGAGGTAATAGACCTGTATAAGAATCCGGATCTGGCAATAGCCGAACAGATAGTTGCAGCCCCTACGTTGATCAAGAAACTTCCTCTTCCGTTCCGACGCATCATTGGCGATATGTCAGACGTTGAAAAGGTACTTGCGGGGCTGGAAGTAAGGAAGCTGTAAACAAGGTAAGAAACTGATGAATTCAAAAAAAATCGGATTTAGCATTATAAAGACAATGACCAAAACAAGAGAACAACTCATAAGCGAGAATGAGGAATTACATGCGCGCCTTGTAGAAAGTGAAGAGGCGCTTGCAGAAATCCGGGGAGGAGAGGTAGATGCGATTGTAGTCAAAGGCAGGAAAGGAGAACAGGTATATTCAATCAGTTCTGCTGAAGCGCCATACCGCACTTTCATCGAAGAAATGGATGAGGGAGCAGTCACTCTGTCAGGAGAGGGACTGGTAATATACTGTAACCGGAAATTTACAGAGCTCGTGAACGAACCTGTTGAACGAGTGATTGGTTCATATTTTACGCGTTTCATTGTTTCGAATGACAGATCCAGATTCGAAAAATTGCTATCGCGAAAGGAACAGAACAATAACAATGTTCTCATAGTAGCGCTGCTCAACTCACTGTATCTGAAACTATCCTTCCACATTCTGCCTGCATATCTGCAGGGTGATAATTGCATACTTGTTGCAACTGATGTAACGGAAATAAAAAAGGAGGAGAAGAAACTCCGTGATTTATCACGATTACTGGAACAAAAACTTCAGATAATACAGCAATTGCGCATGCAGCTTATTGAGAAAAAGATAGATACAGAAGTTGAGATAAAAAAATTGAAGAGTACAAACAAAAAGCTGAGTCAGGAAATCGACCGGAATAAACTGGTCGAAGCAGGTTTAAGGCAAAAGTTGCAGGATAAGCAGCTAACCAGATGAATAGCCATGAAAGGGCGGTTATGTATAATTGCTTTATTTCTTCTGCTTTCCGGATGCGCTGTTAAAAGGGTGCCGGATTTCGCCAGGGTCCCTGAAAAGCCGGGCACTTATCCCCGGTTTACTCCGGGGGATTCGCTGATCGGACAGCTTGATGAAGACCGGGCCGGGTATGATGTGTTCTTCTATGATCTTGACCTGCTGCTTGATCCCGCCAGGAAAAGACTGGGCGGCACTGTTGACATCCACTTCAAGGCAATGTCAGGTCTCAGCAGATTTCGTATCGATCTGTATGAGAACCTCCGGATCACCGGTATGAAGCTTTCGGGAGAAGATGTCTCCTGGACACGAGATGACCGGGCTGTGAGTGTATCTGCTCCTCACCAGCTTATACCAGACCATGATTATATTCTTACTGTGCAATATGCGGGCAAACCAACCCGCGCGAAAAATCCCCCCTGGGGAGGCGGTGTTGTGTGGGAGAGTGACGATGACGGCAATCCGTGGGTAGGAGTGGCATGTGAGACCGAAGGAGCCAGCATCTGGTTCCCCTGCAAGGACCACCTTTCAGACGAACCGGACAGCGTCAGGCTCAGGATGACGGTCCCGGAAGGCTTGCAGGTTGTCTCAAACGGTATCATGCAGGACCATGAGTCACTTCAGGGGAAGGAGATATATACGTGGCTTACAAGGTATCCTGTCAACATTTACAACATAACCTTCCATGCCGGTAAATATGAAAATTTCAGTGATACAATGCTGACACCCCACGGTATCCTTGATCTTGATTATTATGTTTTGCCTCAGAACCTCGCCAGGGCGAAAAATCACTTTCTGCAGGTGAAGGATGTCATCAATCTCTATTCCAGGTTATACGGACCATATCCATGGATGGAGGAAGGGTTCAGGCTGGTCGAGACCCCATATGAAGGAATGGAACATCAGACAGCCATCGCATACGGCAGCGGGTACTCGAACAGGGCATGGCTGGGAGGTGACTATATCATTGTGCATGAGACTGCGCACGAATGGTGGGGTAACGCAGTGTCAGTCAGCGATTTCAGTGACATATGGCTGCATGAGGGATTTGCAACATATTCCGAGATGCTCTTTGCAGAATATACTCTTGGATATGACAACTCACTGTTGTATGCAAGGTATAATGTAGCCGCCTCAATAGAGAACAGATTTCCGGTAGCAGGGCCGGCAGGTGTCAGTTACTGGAACCCTGGCGACAATGATGTTTACAACAAGGGAGCCATGATCCTGCATACAATCCGGAATATTGTAAACGACAGTACTCTCTTTTTTGATATCCTGCAGACGTTTTACTCCGGACATGAAGCTGCATCACATGTCACAACTGAGGATTTCATAGAGGTTCTGGAGAGTAAAACCGGGAAGGACTGGCAAGACTTCTTTGAGGTATACCTGCACAGCCGTGAGGTCCCTGTCCTGCACTGGTATTACAGTCCTGATGGCATCGCAGGAGCTTCAGGCCCGCCTGACGGCAACAGTGGCCCTGTCATTGCCGCAAAATGGACAGGAGTACCGGAGGGTTTCACCATGCCGGTTGACCTGTTCTGTAAGGAGCAGAATATTACAATCACCATTGATGTTTCAACAAAGCCCGGGCTCTTTTACAATGAGGCACTGTCAAAATGTGACAGGCTGATCTGCAACAGGAGACTCTCCTACTTTGAACCGGTTACTGTTAAGAGTGTCCTTCACGAGGCCTGGTCATACGGTAACGGCCCAGAATAAAACCCCTTCATGCCTTTAACTTGCTCACTGACTGAAAGCTCAGTCAATATGTGAATTATGTAATTTATACATTAAATTCTGTAACGGTTACCCTGTCGTTGCGGGGTAAATTTGCATCTGATCCAGTACCTCATAACACAAAATGAAATAACGAATACTCTATTTATTCATACTAACATAAAATAAAAAAAATGAAAAAGATCATTCTCTGCCTGATGGCAACAGTTATGTCATTGGCTTTTATCCCGCTTGAATTAAGCGCTAAACCGAAAGTTACCACGCCTCCGATGGCTGACCCGAGTCCGGTCACTCCTGCAGAAGCAAAGAGGGCAAACGAACTGCTCCTCAGACTCGACGAGATCAAGAATTCAGACAAGTCAGACCTGAAAGCATCCGAAAAGAAGGAACTGCGAAGCGAAGTCCGCGTCATAAACAGCGAGCTTAAGTCCATAGGTAATGGTGTATACATTTCAGGTGCTGCATTAATAGTTATTATCATATTACTTATCGTTCTTCTTTAATCAATAAAAATCAATCAATCAATCATGAACAATTTACTATACATTATTGCGGTCATACTTGTAATTGCATGGGCAATAGGTTTTTTTGGATTTAGTGCAGGCGGCATTATACATGTGCTTCTTGTCATCGCCGTCATTGCAATTCTTGTCAGGATCATCCAGGGGAGAAGAATCCTGTGAGATTGCCCCTCAACTGAAATAATAAAGTCGCTCCGGGATATCCGATAGTCATTGTGTCTGCCTGAAAAGTAAACAGATCAGTTATAGGCAGATCAAGGCCGGATATCCGGGGCAGGCTTATTAATAATAAGATTGAATGGAATCAGAAACCACTTTTCACGGCTCACCAAAGGAAACTGTCCTGACAGTTGGTTCTTCCCCGGTTAGGAAAGATCTTCCGGGATTGATACGCAACATGAAGCTTAGTCATACCTGGGCGAAAGGTGATCTCAATGCAATGATCCTGATAAAGGATCCGGTAAGGAATGTTATGCTGGTGGCATTGCATGAGGGAACTGAGATTGTTTCCTACCAGTCAAATGATTCTATCACCTTTCAGATTATTGAAGGGAAGATGGAATTCAATACCAGGAAAACCTCAGCAGCCATTAGCATGGGACAGGTACTGACGCTTAATGATAAAGTGAAGTACCGGCTTACAGCCAGCGAAGAGACTGTTATGATCCTGTCTATTGCGAAAGATAGTGCCCGATATGCATCGGGCAGATCAGACACGAAAGAAGCACGGATCGATTTCCGGCAGTAGCGTTATCGCTATATTTCCTGAACACCCTGTTTAACAATTGGAATACTAACCTGATGGGAACATCAGATACAACTATACGAAAATGAAATATCGCAACAATCCTCCCAGACTGAAATTACGAAATTACCGGTTAAAGCTCCTGATGGAATCCATGGTCATAGCCACAGCCGCGGTTCTGTTGCTGGTTATATTGTTATTCTGACTGTGAAAGTGTTGCGGCCCGGGCTGAGCAGACCGGAAAAGTAAGCTAACATTAATACATAATTATATGAAAAAGGCAGGTATCATTATTCTGATCATTGGATTGGCATTGACAATTTTTACGACGGTAACATTCTTTACCAGGGAAAAAATTGTTGATATGGGAGAAATCCAGATCTCGGCGAATAAGCGCCATAATCTTAACTGGTCGCCATTTATCGGTCTTGCCGTCATGGCGGTCGGTGGTGTCTTAATGCTGGTTCCGTCAAAAAGGTAGGCTGAGCCTGGTTCCGTGCATTGAGAACAAAGCCCGGATTGCTTGATTTAAGCGGTCCGGGCTTTTTTCGCATGGAAATATGTCAGTCCGTTCAGAGTGGACATATCCATTACTTTAAACCCGTAATCCTGAAGCAATATTGTAACACTGCTCTTGGACATGTAGGAATTGGTTCTTGAATCCAAAATACTGTACAACCTGTTTATAAAAGGAACGCGCGAGTATATCGCGTTTTCCAAATCTTCAAAATAATCCCCTTCAGTAAAAGCTGAAGAGCTGTTGTTCAGTTTATATCTTCCATTCTCCTTGTTGTCAATGAAACGCCCCAGGAGATTGCTTCTCTGTGGCATGATCCGGTAACATGTCCGGAAAAAGTCTGTGACCATTGCGATCTTGTTCAGTTCTGTCAGGTTCACCAGGGTTCTTGCCCGGTTCAACTCTTCGGCATCAAAAAAGAAATGCTGCCTGAATGACAGTACCACCAGGCCCTGTTCCTCTGCAAGACCAAGCTTGCTTACGTAGTCCAGGAAAGCCGATCCGCCTTCTTTTGTAAGAGTGTCAAGCCTGGTACCGGAAACCTGAAGGTTTACCGGCCTCCCATGCATGCTTATGCTACCCTTATGCAGAGATAAAGCGTCAGTACTGCGGGCCAATTGATAGCTTTTCATTGAAATAAATATTGCATGGATTTTATACTGTAAAGGTGCACCCCAATCCGAAACTGACCGTTACAATATTCCCGGTTTTAGTTGCATGATTCACACATGGATTATCGCTATGGATCTGGTTTGTTCAGCGGTAAATAAAAAGAGCCGTCCTCTTGAGAGGGCGGCCCTTTGCAGTATAATATATTTGCTAGAAACGGTATCCTAATGAAAGACCGTAACCTGTGTTCATGTATGCCCTCTCATCATCATTGATCCAGCCATACTCCGGGTTGATCTTCAACAGTCCAAGCTGGGCATTTAACTGTATGAACGCTCCCATTCCGAATTCATATCCGAAGAAGATATTGGCGCCTGCATCAAATGGCCTGTAATATGCATTCTCAACCAGATCGGTCCAATCTGCTACAGAATTTTTAAATTTCACCTTTCGTTCAACTGATAGGGTATTAAGCTGGGTGGTCTCCATGCCTGAAATACCGTAAGCCAGATAGGGTCCGAACCCGAGCAACAAAAACCCGTTTCCAAGTTGTGGCCTGTAGAGCAGGTTCAATGGCAACTCGACATAAGAGAGCCTGGTTGTGGTGGTGTAATCACCTGAGGCCTTTACATCAGGGTTGAAGAATTCGTTCTTTGCCCCTTTTACAGAATAAAGAAGCCCGGGCTGGAAATAGAAATTGGTTGCAATTGGAATGTTTACGTTCACTCCGGCATGAAATCCTGTCAGGAGTCCATTTTCAAGTTTATCCCCGTTACTGTTTTTGCCATTGATATTCTGAAAGTTAACTCCTCCAAGGAGCCCAAAGCCAATCTGAGCCTGCATCGCCATTGATGACAGGATGAGGATCGCTGATATTGTCAAAATTTTCATTTTCATTTTTATACATTTTTATGATTAGATTTTTTAATTCAGAACAGATGAACCTACTGGGTTACTTCTTTTGCAGCTTCAGCCTTCATCTTCTCATTGGCAGTGATCAGGAACTCCACCCTGCGATTCTCGGTTCTGCCGTCAGTTGTATTATTTTCGTATTTGGGAATGGTTTCGCCATATCCTTTAATTGTAAGACGGCTTGCTGACGTGCCCTGACCCTCAAGATAGCCTGACACTGCCGTGGCACGCCTTTCAGACAATGCCTGATTGTAGGCAAGGCTTCCCTTGCTGTCAGTATGACCCTGTATTTCAATATCCGTTTCAGGATAGGAGTCAAGCACCTTGACCAGTTTATCAAGACTGGTTTTTGCATCAGCTGACAAGGTTGACTCATCAAATCCAAACAAAACATTACTACTGAATTCAACAACTATACCTTCACCCACGCGTTCAACTTTCGCCTCTGGAACGGTATTCTTTATCTCCTCCGCCTGCTTGTCCATCTGATTACCAATTACCGCACCGGCAGCACCGCCTACAGTTGCACCGATGATAGCGCCCAGGGCCGTATTTCCCGAGGCTCTTCCAATAACGGCTCCCATGGTACCTCCTGCAGCAGTCCCTACAACCGCACCTTTCTGCGTTTTGTTCCATGATGCGCAGCCTGACATTATCATTACCATGCTGACAATCATGATTAAACTCACTCGTAACGTTTTCATAGTTAATTATTTAGTTATTTATTAATCTTCAATCAGAATAATTAAAGATATTTTTCGAAAGGTATGAATGCATGCAATAATCAGCGTTACACAACTTTGTCAATGAGTTACATGATTCACACATACAGAAATTGCAGACGTGTGAATTGTGTAATTCTTAGTTGTTGTTGTGTAACCCCTGAAGCAATGCCTCTGACTACCTTTGACTTCAACCAATACTTAACTGTTATGCCGTTACTTACTATTTTGATCATCCTGATTGTTGCAGGCGTTCTTTTATGGCTTGTCAACACTTACATCCCCATGGACCGCAAAATCAAGAGTATCCTGAATATTGTCGTGGTGATTGTTTTGATAATCTGGCTTCTTAAGGCATTCGGGGCGTTTGAATACCTGAGGAACATCCAGGTTTAGAACCTTCTTCTGAGATTGCTGAAGCGATCTTTAAATCTAGCAATCTGCCAGGCAGATTGCTAGAAAATAATTAAAGCTGACTGAAATGAAAAGAATAATATTTCTACTGTTTATGGCCCTGGTTCTGACAGGGTGTGCATTAAACCTTCTGACCGGACGTAAACAGCTGAACCTTGTAAAGGAGTCTGAGATGCAGCTGATGGCTACAGACCAGTACAGAGCCTTCCTCTCGGAGAATAAGGTATTGAACTCCGGCAGCAGCCGTGATGCTGCAACAGTTGACCGTGTAGGAGCCCGCATATCAAAGGCAATAACAAAATATTTTGATACCCGTGGAGAATCATCTCTTCTTGAAGGTTACAAATGGGAATTCAATACAGTTGACAACAAAGAGATCAATGCATGGTGCATGCCCGGAGGAAAGGTTGTTGTTTATACGGGACTGTTGCCTGTAACTCAGAATGAAGCAGCCCTCGCAATCGTTATGGGTCATGAGATAGCGCACTCAGTTGCCAGGCACGGCAACGAAAGAATGAGCCAGGCTATGGTCCAGCAACTGGGGGGCATGGCGCTGGAGGTGGCTCTTGCTCAAAAGCCACAGGAGACTCGCGATCTTTTTATGATGACCTATGGAGTAGGAAGCTCAGTGGGAGCAATCCTGCCCTGGTCAAGACAGCAGGAGACTGAGGCTGATCAGTACGGACTTATCTTTTGCGCCATAGCGGGTTATGATCCGCGCGAGGCAATTCCGTTCTGGCAACGAATGGCTGCTTCAGGCGGCGGAAAGCCCCCGGAGTTTCTCAGCACCCATCCTTCTGATGCAACAAGACTGAGGAAGCTGGAACAGTTCATGCCAGAGGCAATGAAGTACTATAATGCCGTGAAATAGTCACTTCATTGTGACATGTTGAAATCCTTCCTTTGATTGGTGGTAAAACAACCGCCATTGAGTGCCATGAATGGTAATTTATTCCTTATTTTGTGTGACTCTCAGTTGTAAATAACCCGGTTTCGAAAAAACCCATGGCAGCAATAACCAAAAAAGCAAATTCAGAAGCTTCACCTGCCGGTAAACCCCTCAGGAAGGTTAAAGAAAAGTTTCTGATAGTTGGTATTGGCGCCTCAGCCGGAGGGTTGGAGGCGCTGGAGCAATTTCTGGGTAATGTGCCTGAGAACAGCGGAATGGCCTATGTTGTCATCCAGCATCTTGATCCGACCCAGAAGGGCATGTTACCGGAACTGCTTCAGAGGACTACTTCAATGAAGGTTAACCAGGTGGCAGACCGTATGCCGGTAAAGGTTAACTGCGTCTACGTCATCCCTCCGAACAAAAGCATGTCAATACTGAACGGGGTTCTTCACCTGTTTGAGCCGGTTGAAACAAGGGGAATGCGCCTCCCTATTGACTTTTTCCTCCGCTCCCTGGCAGATGACAAACAGGATCTCAGCATAGGTGTCATTCTTTCCGGAATGGGTTCAGACGGCAGCACGGGTCTTCGGGCAATCAAGGAAAAAAACGGTATCGTGATTGTGCAGGATCCCGCAGATGCGAAATTCGACAGTATGCCCCGGAACGCAATCGAGCTTGTGCTGGTGGATATTGTAGCTGCAGCGCGTGAACTGCCGGGCAGACTAATAGATTTTCTGAAGTACATCCCTGCCATAAGATCAGACCTGAACACGGAGATAAAGGATAAAAGTTCTCTGGAAAAAATAGTTATTCTCTTGCGGACCTATACCGGAAACGACTTCTCATTATATAAAAAAAACACTCTGTATCGCCGTATTGAACGACGCATGAGCGTACACAAGATTGAGAAAATAGTAACATATGTGCACTTTCTCCAGGGAAATCCAAAGGAGGTTGAAATTCTATTCAAGGAGTTGCTCATTGGAGTGACAAGCTTCTTCCGCGATTCCTCAGTATGGGACAGGCTTAAAGTGACCATTGTACAAGGGACTCTCTCCGCGATTCCGCCAGGTACTCTTTTGAGAGCATGGGTGCCAGGCTGTTCTACGGGAGAAGAGGCATATTCACTGGCGATTGTATTCCGGGAGGCGCTTGAAAAGATGAACCAGCACGGTGGCACCTCATTGCAGATTTTTGCCACTGATATTGATCCGGATGCGATTGATTTTGCACGGAAAGGGCTCTATCCTGCAAATATTGCTGCCGATGTCTCGCCCGACCGGCTGAGCCGCTATTTTCTTTCAACCGAGGAAGGATACCGCATCAAAACCGAAATCAGGGAAATGGTTGTGTTTGCGCAGCATAATGTAATCCTGCATCCTCCTTTTACAAGGATTGACATATTGGCATGCCGGAACCTTTTGATATATATGGACCCTGAGCTGCAGAAGAAACTCATAGGGTTGTTTTACTACAGCATCAATCCTGACGGAATAATGATCCTGGGCAGCTCCGAGACCCTTGGTAACCAGAACCATCTTTTTACCCCGGTTGACGGTAAACTGAGAATTTATAAACGTACACAGACCGGCCATCTGCCTGAATATTTTGATTTTCCCTCCTCATTCTCACGCTCAAAATCAACATTGCCCAGGGAACTGCTATCTGACAACAAAGCTCTTAATTTTCAGGCACTCGCCGACCGGCTGCTGCTTGATTACTATTCTCCTGCCGGCGTGCTTGTGAATGAGTACGGTGATGTGATCTACATTCACGGTCATACGGGAAAATATCTTGAACCGGCGGCAGGCAAGGCGAACATGAACATCTTTGCAATGCTGCGTGAGGGGCTGAGGGACGAATTGCATCATGCCTTCCGCAGGGCTGTTACAAATAAGGAGACTGTTATTATGCACAACCTCCGGGTCATCAACAATGGCGTCTCCCAGGTGGTTAATATTGACATAAAGTGGATAGATAAGCCGGAGCTCCTGTACGGCACCTTATTGATTATCTTTGCCGAGGTGAAGGAGATTCCTTCCACAGAGCCTGCTTCAAAAACCAAGGGACACTCCAAAGACTCGACAAGGGAAAAAGAGTTGCAGGCCGAGCTGATGAGGATGCGGGAGGTGATGCAGAATTCACTCGAGGAGGTCCAGACATCACAGGAGGAACTGCGGTCAACCAATGAGGAACTTCAATCCACAAATGAAGAACTGCAGTCTACCAACGAAGAGCTTACAACGTCGAAGGAAGAGATGCAAAGCCTGAATGAGGAGCTTCAGACAGTGAATGCTGAATTGCAGGCCAAGGTAGATGATTACTCCAGGGTTAACAATGACATGAAAAACCTGCTTAACAGCACTGAGATAGCCACCCTGTTTCTCGACAAGGAATTAAATATCAGACGCTTTACTCTTCAGGCCACAAAGATTTTCAAACTCATAAAGAGTGACATCGGCCGGCCCTTTACCGACCAGACATCAGACCTCAATTATGCCGAACTTGCCGACGATGCCCGCGAGGTATTAAGGACCCTCGTTTTTATTCAGAAAGAGGTACCGGCCCTTGACGGTCGCTGGTTCCTGGTGCGCATCATGCCCTATCGCACCTTTGATGACAGAATTGACGGACTTGTAATTACCTTTATCAATATATCCGAGCAGAAAAGAACCGAACAGAAATTACTCGAAAGTGATAAGAAAAACAGAATTCTGTTAAGCGCCACAACTGAAGTCAAAATTGTCCTGGCAGATGACAGTACGGTGATAGACCTCAGCCCTGAAGCCGAATCTTTCTTCGGGAAGAGCCGGGAGGAGTGTTTAAACCAGGATTTTGTCCGGATGTTTGTTCCTGAAAAATACCATAAAAGCGTTGAAAGGGATATTAAAGCATTGCTCACCAAGGGTTTGAACGGCAGATTAAAGATCAGGGTTCTGGCCGCAAGAGGGGAGATGCAGATTGTGGATTTTTTTGTAAACTTATCGCTCAATAAAATGAAAAAGGCAGAAGGATTGATATTGTCAACAAATATGCAGACCCATGAATAAGAAGGAGCCGAATCTCACAGAAAGCCAGTTACTACGGCTAAAGGCAGAAGAGAAGCTAAAGAAAAAGCGGAAGAAAGTGCTTCTGGAGGTCCAGGAGTGTGACGCGAAAAAACTTCTCCATGAACTTCAGGTCCATCAGATAGAGCTTGAAATGCAGAATGAGGAGCTAAAGCAGGCAAATGCCACTGCCGAAGAGGCCCTAAAGCGTTATACAATGCTGTATGATTTTGCACCTATGGGCTACTTTATCCTGGAAGGAGACGGCAGTATCGCGGATCTTAATTTTACGGGAGCCGAGATATTGGGAGAAAAACGGTTTAGCCTTATTAACAGTAACTTTAAAGTATTCCTCTCCGAAAAATCCAAACCCGTTTTCAATTCATTCTTCAAAAAAGTATATTCCAGCAATTCCAGGGAGTCTTGCGAGCTTGTTCTCGGTTACAATGGCAAGAGCCTTTGTCATGTATATGTTGAAGGAGTTGTCACAGGAGATGAAAGGCAATGTCTCCTTTCTGTCATCGATATTTCAGACTTCAAAAAGTGATCACTATCAGGCAGTAGGCAATAGGCAGTAGGCAATAGTGAAGTCTTCAGTCTTCAGTCTTCAGTCGGCGTAGCAGCCCTTTTTTCTTTAGCGTAGTTTTCCTTTTTTCTGTTAAGTGTTTCTCCTATTTTCTCAGGTGTGAATTATATAATTCTTTGCCGGAATTATGTAATGGCTCTGTTGCTGAATAAATGAATCTTTGACAAGTATTAAATCAATTTGCAAAATTTGCAGATTGACTTTCAATTATTAAGTAAAAATATAGCAACATGAAAGCAAGAATCTTTACAATTTCCCTCTTCATTATGATAGCATTATGGTTCACCTCCTGCTCAAACAAGGCCTTTTTTCTTCAATCATCATTTCTGCCGGCAGCCGAGGGATATGTAGAAGTAACCAGGGATAAAAGCGAGAACTATAAAATTAATATAGACATAAAGAATTTTGCAGGGGCAGAAAGACTCGATCCGGCAAACCTTACCTATGTGGTTTGGATGGTTACAGCCAGGGATGCGGCAGTAAATATTGGACGGATAAGTACCAATAATAATCTTAACGCATCATTTGAGACAGTAAGTTCTTTCAGGCCGGTTAAGATATTTATCACAGCTGAAGAGCAGGAGAATGCCCGTTATCCAGGTTCAATGGTGATCCTGACAACAGACAGGTTTTAGTCAGGGACCGACAAGGGTTCATTAAATAACCAATAAATCTTCAAATTACATCTGAATGATCAGGTTAAAGGAAATGAAAGCAAAAGAACACATCAGGGCAGGCTCATTTGACTGGGCAGTTGTCAGGGAGGCACTGAGACGGTCAATGCCACCCGTGGCAAAACCCTCAGGGAGACCCGGTAAACCGTTTACAAACCGGGACCTTGATATATCGGTTCTGCTCAATGATGTATTCGGAGGTGAAATCTTAAGAACACATAAGGGAAGAGGCTGGCATTTTTATAACCGCATTAATGATGAATGCGTTGATCTTGATGTTCAGGAAGGTGATGACTACGCCTTCGGAAAATCCTCCGACACTTCGGAAGATACAACAGGTATATATGAACAAAATGATTATACAACGTTCTTCCTGAGGTTTGTTACTGCCCTGGAAGAGGCAGTCGGGCTTGGCAATTACCAGACTGCCTGAACAAATCAAATTATTACCTGATCAGGTCAGGTCATTAATAACAAATCAATCCTTTGGCAAAAATCCGTTCACTGATTACCTGACAAGGCCTGGTAAATCTTTCTTCAGCAACAGATCAATCCTTGAGCCAAAATCCTTAACCTGCCGTGCATAATTGTCAAGTGCCTTTATCTGTAGATCAGCAGGTTTGCCAGGATAGCCGGCAACTGCGTTGTATATCTCCCCGATGTTCTCACGAAGCCTCACCTGGCCCGTTATGCCACCCTCACCTGACTGTGTTGCCGAGATTTTTTCATGCATCTCGTCGCAGACGGCAATGAGGCTTTTTATTTTCTTCAGGGCAGAACCCCTGGCTGATGACTCCCTGTTTTTAAGTGCATCTCTGGCATCAAGGATCTTCTGATCGACGGCGGCGAGCTCTTCCAGCAGGTCATAAGCCCTCATCAGTGTCTCTCTCTGAAGCTTCCTGTCCGCCTCCGGATGTTTCCAGTCAGGACTGTCATGGAGGACCAGATCTGTCGTATATGTCTCACTTCCCTTAACCAGCCTGACGCTGTATTTCCCGGCAGGGTAATCCGGACCGAAGGCCGCCTCCCCAAGAATGTTAGGAGATTTGGGTACTTTTGGCGGATCCATCGAAGTGGCAATGCGGACAATATTGATCCCTTTCCTGTTCCCGGCAGGGAGTTTCTTCAGAAAAGTCCCTTCAGCATCATAAATTTCAAAATACATTTCGCCGAATACATGTCTTTTCTTAAGGTAGTAAGCGACAGTCGCTGCCGATGAGGCATTTGTCCCTGTAAACTCATCATCGCCGGGGAAGTCCTGCAATCCCATGCCTGACGGAAAATAGTAGGAACGAACAGGCAGGAATGCAAACTCCTGTTCCAGAACATCCTGTGTGAGGCTACGGAGAGGCGTAAGATCATCAATTATTATTATCCCTCGTCCGTGAGTTGCAATAGCAAGATCATTCTCCCTTGTCTGGAATGCCAGATCATAAACGCCAGTCTGGGGGATCTTGGTCTTAAGCCTCACCCATGACTTACCGTGGTCAGTGCTGACATAGAGACCCATCTCGGTTCCCAGGAATACCAGGTCACGATTGACGGGATCTTGTTTGATAACATGGCAGAAACTCTTTATATCATCTGTCGCCAGTGCGGTCCATGTCTTGCCCAGGTCTCCGGTGTAATAAACGTAAGGTTTCATGTCGCCGTTTCGGTGAGCATCAACTGTTACCCACGCAGCATTCTTATCGAAATTGTCCGCATCGACATGTGAAATAAATGCATAAGCCGGCAGGCCTGGAACGGCTTCGTTCAGCCTGGTCCATGTTTTTCCTCCGTCAGTAGTGAGTTGCACGTTGCCGTCGTCAGTGCCCACCCAGATGATATTTTCGTCCAAGGGAGACTCAGAGACGGTAAAGATGGTCGTATTGTTTTCCGCCGTACTGTTATCGATGGTCAGCCCACCGGATTTCTCCTGCTGCTGGCGTGAAGGGTCATTCGTTGTCAGGTCAGGGGAGATCCTTTCAAATGAATCACCCTTGTCCTTTGAGCGGAACAGGTACTGCGCGCCGACGTAAAGCCATCCTGTCTTTTTGCCGAAGACGGCAGGTGTATTCCAGTTAAATCTCAGATCGCCAACACCTTCCTCAGGGAAGGGCTTGATATATTTGCTCTCACCGGTCCTGTAGTTGGTACGACTGATCCTGCCTCCCTGGTACTGTGAGTATACAACATCTGGTTCTGTCTGATCAGCGTAGGTATAGAAGCCGTCACCGTAGCCGATATTTTTCCAGTCGGAGTTGGTTATCCCACCGGGTTTCCTGGAGGGGCCCATCCATGAGCCATTGTCTTGCAATCCTCCGTAAACACTGTATGGGGAGTCATTATCAACGCTTACATGGTAGAACTGTGACACAGGCAGGCTCTCCACAAACCTCCAGGTGTTACCCTTGTCTTCGGAGATATAGACACCGCCGTCAGTGCCCATATAGATGAAACGGTTATTGGCCGGGTTCACCCATAATGCATGGGTATCACTATGGTAGTTGCCGCCGGTTACTGAAGGACTCTGGAATACTTTTCCTCCGTTGGTACTTACCCACAGCATGGTCCCGGGTTTATAAATGCGTTCAGGTTCTGCCGGGTCCGGAACAATCAGGCTATAGTAAAATGGCCTGTCACTCATCATATACTGGTCGCTCATCTTCTCCCACGAACTTCCACGGTCTGAGGACCGGTAAAGTGCTGACTTTTCAGACTCTACCAGTGCATACAGGTAATGCGGTTTGACAGGAGAAACTGCAACGGCTATCCTCCCGAGGGTTCCTGATGGCAATCCGTTATGGATCTTATTCCAGGTTGTTCCGCCGTCAGTTGATTTATAGAGTCCGCTTCCGGGTCCGCCTGACCTGAAGGTGTGTGCCTGTCGTCTGAAGTCCCACATTGAGGCATATATCACTGAAGGATCATCGGGATCCATTGCCATGTCAGCACACCCGGCCGAGGGATTCACAAAAAGCATTTTGCTCCATGACTTGCCTCCGTCGGTGGTTTTGTAGACACCCCTCTCATCGCTCTCTCCCCACAATGCCCCTAACACAGCTGCGTAGACAATATCAGGGTTTACCGGATCAATCAGGATACGGCCGATCCGTTCACTCCCGGGCAGACCCATGTAATCCCATTTTGCTCCGCCGTCTGTTGTCTTATATATACCTGTTCCAATGGAAACACTGTTACGGGTCCATACCTCACCTGTGCCTACCCAGACAGTGTCAGGATGGTTCTGGTCAATGGCAATGGTACCGGCAGACTGGGGATATTCATCAAACACAGATTTGAAAGTGGTACCCCTGTTTATTGATTTCCAAACGCCTCCGCCGGCGGCGCCGACCCATACAACATCAGGATTGCCTGTTTCTGCGTCAATGCACGAGATTCGTCCGCTCATTCGTGCAGGCCCGATTTGCCTGCCTGATATATCTCCGAAGGTAGCTTCGGTGACCTGGCCCTGAAGACCCGAGATGCAGGCCAGACAGGTGATACTAATGAAAATATGCCTGAGGTTCATAGCATTAGATTGCAAGTTTTTGAGAGTTGATTATTCCTGTTTCGTAACAGGTTTCTCAAAGAGGGTATCATCAAGGTCGGTGTTCAGTTCGGCCTTATCAACAACAAGGGTCATCACGAGCTGACCCTTCATTTTGGTTTCGATCTTTCCGGGAACGGCAATGCCGTCAACCATCATGTAATTGCTTAAATATGTATCATTCTCGGTTTCATTGCCCAATACCAGCATTTTGGTGTTGAGGCGCAACATGATCGAGGTGTCGGAGTCAATATAAGAAGTAAAGGTATCGCCTGTTCCGGTCACAAGTTTGATGACGTGACAGGGTGTCCCTTCCATATCTTCTTCCCCCTCCAGTGTTACCGTATAGCCTTTCTCCTTCCAGTTCCACAGCATCCCGTCCATGTCACTGTTGTATTTCATTGACTTCACCTCATCCTCTGACATAGGCTGAGGGTCGGTTACACCGGCAAAAGGATTTATACTCCAGCCTTCAGTACCGTTGAAGGTCTGGATAAGGGTAAGATTTTGGAGTGTGGCCTCTATGCGGAGTTTGCCGGGACGTTTGATCATCTGTATAAACGGGATTTCAAGACCGCTCTGGACCATTTTGCCGGTCATTTTCTGTGTATTGACTTTCAGCATATTGTCTTGCCCGGTAGCTGAAAAGTAATCATTAAGAACGTCATCCAGCGATTGCGCCGTAAGGGAGATTCCTGAAACAAGAAACAGAACAGTTAAGAAAGTGGTAATTTTTTTCATTTCACTTGAGTTGATTGGTTTTGATAATGCAAGATATTTATTTTTAGTGACGATTCGGGGATGCAGATTGAAATCGTTGTGGATCATTTTTTTGGTACCGGTTCAATTCTTATTACTATAATTTACGAAATTGCAGATGTCGCCGGCAGACTAAACCGAAGACATCAGAAGACAAAATGCCATGAAATAAGTTTTCCCCGAACCAGGCGATATTACGAGCTGCTCCTGACCGGGCCGATCACTCATAACGCAATCCGAACCCGAACCTGAAGAGGGGGTCTCCTGAGTCATAGGGCAGATCTTCTTTCTGATCTCGAACAGCTTTCATTGATGAGGGCATCTCGAACGGCAGTGTGCCTGTCGGGCTGAAGCGTCCGAAGACAATGTCAAGTACTGCGTCATCTGCTGCCCCGAAGTCAGCCATCAGGCCGGCGGCCCTTTCACTTATCTCCGGGATGACGGCAGGCCTGTCGAGATAGATATCCACTACCGTTGGCACCCTGGCCATTATACCGAGTATCTTTTTTAGCTCCTTATCCTTGTAATCGAGGTCTCCCGAGCTGAAGATGCGTCCCAGCGGACCGGCCCCCCTGAGGGGCTGTGAGGGAGCCCTCAGGCGAATGAGAGCAATATCTGCCTGGTCAGGCTTTGTCACAACGGTACCATACTGTGAGGCCACCGCCGGGTCAATATTCATGACATAGATTTTTATTCCCTCTCTCAGGGGAAGTGTCATACCGGAGCCTGAGGGGCTGTTTTTGAGCAGAACGACTGATTTTCTCTGTGCTAGACGTCCCGCCTTCACGAATGCCGGGTTTCCAATAATGCTGACCGAATGCTCCACGTCAACATACGGATCATCAAACAGACCCAGGATAAACTTGAGCCGAAGCAGTCTCACCACAGAGCTGTCGAGCCTGGCTTCTGTGATCTTCCCATCGTGTACCAGCCTGACCAGCATGTCGGGTATCATTTCGCCTCCCAACTGGTCGCATCCGGCATTGATGATCTTCAGCATGCGCTCTTCCGGGGTGGCATGCTCCATACCTCTTGCCCTGGCAGGAAGAATATTGATGCCCAATACCTTATTGTCAGTTACCAGTCCCCAGTCAGTGCATACAACCCCGTCATACCCGTACCTGTTTCTCAGGAGGCCGGTGATGATCTCCCTGTTGAAGCCCATGCCCACATCTTCACCTGTCTGTCCGACGGGCACACCATAGTAGGGCATTATTGCTGCGGTCCCCTCGCGGAAGGCAGCCTCGAACGGGATGAGGTGATACTCAAAGTTGTTTCCCGGGTATATCTGTCCCAGGGCAACCGGGAAGTGAGGGTCTATACCCTCTCTCTGCGGGCCGCCGCCGCTGAAATGTTTTGTCATGCAGGCCACGCTCGCTTTGCCCAGCGAGTCACCCTGGAACCCTCTTATATATGCAGCCGTAAACATTGCCGATATAAGTGCGTCCTCACCGAAGGTGCCGTTTATCCTTCCCCACCGCGGCTCGGTGGCAAGGTCGGCCATGGGATGCAGTGCCACCCTGATGCCTGTTGCAAGGTACTCCTGGCGGGCAATGTCGGCATGCTGCCAGACCAGAGCCGAGTCACCCGTGGCAGCCAGTCCCGCAGGTTCAGGCCAGAGTGAAAAATCACCTGAGAAAGCACCGGCAAGGATATTCTGACCATACATGTTCCGTGGATCCGAGGCTATGGTCACAGGTATGCCCAGCCTGGTACGTCCGGCCAGCTTCTGTATGCTGTTGTACCACTCAGCCATCTCCCTCTTCCCTGTTCCCATGAAGATATTGAAGTGACTGATATTTTTCCCGAAGATCAACTCGTAGGTCCCAATGCTCATGAGCGATGAGGGATCAGAGAAGGAGCGCTTCTCAGAGACAGAGCCGTCCCTGTTCATTCCAACCGGAGGAAAGAACATCTGGCCAGCCTTCTCCTTGAGTGTCATCTGTGACAGGAGGTCGCCTACACGTGCCTCAACAGGCAGCCGGTGGTCTTCATAGCTGTCAAGGCTTCCATTCTTGTTGAGGTCACGGAAGCTGAGGCCGTCAATATTAAGTTCCGGCGCCTCCTGACCGGCAAGGGCTTTGTATTTCTTTGCTGATCGGTTTCCGGAGAGAGACATGGTCATCAATGCCAGGAGTACTATAATAATCATCAGGGCGAGAAGTGACCCGACAATAATGCCGGTTATCTTAAGGAGCTTTTTCAAGGTTGAGATGGTTTAATGCGGAATAAACTTACGAAAAAATCGGTTTTGCAATCACTTGCTTTTCGGGGGCTTACCCCCTTATTTTGGTCTTTTGGGTCATATTTTGTACTTTTATTGCCCAAATAATAAATATTGACAAAAATGAACCTTAATAAAGTCCTGATGCTACTTTTGCAGGTCATTGTGATTAGCGGATGCACCCGCGATCCCGTTGACACTCCTCCCGAGACACTTCTCGCCTGGACAAAGCCGGTAGAAATCGAGGGCATGATGTTCTACAATGAGAGCCTCACGACGACCCCTGACGGCGGATTTTTAGTATCAGGATATACATGCCATGAAGATAACCCGCTTACCCACGCCATGGTCATCAGGTTCTCTTCCGGGGGTAACCGGGTGTGGTGGCAACAGTATGACATAGACGGATACAGCAAAATATACGGCGACTATGCCGTTCAGAAGAGCGATGGCTCCATTATTTTAACAGGGTCATGCTGGGAAGAGGGAATGGCTGAATCAACCTTTATGGCTTTTCTTGACGAAGACGGTAATCTGCTGCGCAAGGTGCTGCGCGAGGTCCCTGCCAACCGTGTTATCACTGACAGGAAGATACTGCTTCCTTCCGACGGCACCATACTCCTGGCCTGCCAGTCGGTTAATGATGATGCTGCTACGCTTACCGGCAGGAGTTCGCTGGTCATCGATCATCTCACCGGTGAAGGCGATCTGACCGGGAGCAGGGAGTATGCCAACACATCTGCCATACTCGACCAGACCTTCATGACCGATGAGGGCGATATTTTTCTTGCAGGAGCAACGCGTCCGGAAAAAGTACCGGAGAGCCTCGACGATCTCGAGATCCTGTTCCTGCTGATTGACAATGCCGGCAATGAGGTTTACCGTGTAACCAGCGGCACCAATTCATGGGACTCCGGCCTATCCGTTGCCCCCTCCTATGACGGTGGATACAGTATGGCAGGCATGCTCACCTATGAACGCCAGCCGGTGCTCTTCCCGGTCAGCCGTAACGGCACTCCCGGAGAGCAGGTCTCGGTAGCTGACACCATACATACATACGGTTTAGTCATCAAGCAGATAGGCAATAGAGAATATCTGTTGCTGAACCAGTCAAGGACCAGGGTCTATTTTTCGAAACTGAGATCTGACCTTTCGACGGTCTGGACTACCTGGTTTGACAACCCATTCACTTCGGATTTCTCTCCGCCTTTTATCAGAGATATGATCAGGCTCAATGACGGATCATTCGCCTTCCTCTACATTAGTGAAGGGACAGGATACACAATCAACAGGACGGTGCCGTTCAACTGATGACATCTTCCGGCTTACGGGCTACTGTGACAGGGAAGGGTTTTTGCGTCTACAGAGAACGAACATGCGAGAGAGTACCTGAATAAAAACTACGGCCAGTTTGACAGGCTAAACGGCAATGAATTAGATCTTTAAAAATAAACAACTACAAATAATGAAAAATCTCCTGCTTTCAATCATAGTATCAAATTTTATTCTCATGTCAAATGCACAGTCGTTCAACACATTCCCCGTCACAACCCAGAAGCCCCCGCTGCATGGCAGGCACTGGATGGCTATAACGGGAAAGCCGCTGGCAGCCACTGCCGGGGCCATGATCTTTGACCGCGGAGGCAACGCTGTTGATGCCGCCTGCGCCATGCTGGCAGCCACATGCACCATGTGGGACGTGCTCAGCTGGGGCGGGGAGACCCAGGCACTGATATATAACCCCAACACCGGCAAGGTCATTGCCATCAACGCCCTGGGAGTGGCACCGACAGGCGCTACTGCGGAGTTCTATAAGTCGAAGGGCTATAAATACCCGCCCGAGTACGGGCCCCTGGCTGCAGTTACACCCGGTACGCCGGGCGGACTGATGACAATGCTTGCCGAATACGGCACCATGAGCCTGAAGGAGGTACTTGCTCCTGCCATGCAGATGGCAGAGGGCTATCCCATTGAAGCCCAGACAGCAAACTCCATCGAGAGAAATAAAAAGCGCATCAGCGAGTGGCCTTACTCGGCAAAAGTCTTCCTCCCTCATGCCGGAGAGGAACGCGAGGCTCCGTCGGCAGGCGAGCTTTTTGTTCAGAAGGACCTTCTGGAAACGCTGACGAAACTGGTTGATGCAGAACAACTGGCCCTTAAAAAGAAGAAATCGAGAAAAGAGGCTATATACGCTGCCTATGAACGCTTTTATAAAGGCGATATCGGAGCTGAGTTCTCCAGGGGCTGCATTGAACAGGGCGGACTAATCACTAAAGAAGACCTTGCCGGGTGGCAGGTGAAGATAGAAGAACCGGTGATGACCGAATACAGGGGCATAGAGGTCTATAAGCTGCAACAGTGGACCCAGGGGCCGGTGATGCTTCAGGCTCTTAACATACTGGAGAACTTTGATCTCAGGGAGATGGGTTACAATTCCGTCAGATATATCCATACTCTTTACCAGGCAATGAACCTGGCCTTTGCAGACCGTGACTTTTACTATGGCGATCCGGCCTTTCCACCGGAAGAACCAATGAAGGGCCTTCTCTCGAAGGAGTATGCGAAGGAGCGCAGCAAGCTCATTGACCCTGACCGCAATAACCCCGATATCCGTCCCGGCGATCCATATCCGTTTGAGGAGAAGAGCAATCCGTTTACGACCCTGCTTAACTCATGGCAGGCCGGTGCCCGGAATATCTATCCGTCAGATGACCCGGGCCAGTATGAACGTTTCCTTGGCACCTTCATGTCAGGCACAACCTCCATTGAGGCTGCTGACGCTGAGGGATGGGTTGTCTCCGTCACTCCCAGCGGCGGCTGGGTGCCTGCATGCATAGCCGGCAATACCGGCATTGGCATGAGCCAGCGCATGCAGAGCTTCGTCCTTGATGAGAGTGAGAACCCGTTCAATGTGGTTGAGCCGGGCAAACGGCCACGCGTCACACTGACACCCTCACTGGCGATGAAGGACGGCAAGCCTTTCCTCTCATTTGCCAAGCAGGGGGGCGACGAGCAGGATCAGCTCCTGCTGCAGTTCTTCCTTAACGTGGCCGAGTTCGGCATGACAGTCCAGGAGGCGTGCGAAGCCCCGTCGTTCAAGACGCTGCAGATGTATTCAAGCTTCGGAGATCATGAGAAGGTTGCCGGCGGGCTGGTTCTGAACAGCAGCATTCCGGCATGGGTAAGGAAGGAGCTGGCGGCCATGGGCTACAGACTGTCATTCCAGGAGCGGACTTCCGGTCCGGTGAACGCCATCGGCTTCGACCAGGTGCACGGCACCTTCTGGGGCGGATCAAGCAACTTCGGGGAAGACTACGGGATAGGATGGTAATTCCAGTCGGCAGCCGGCAGTCGGCAATCGGCAGTCGGCAATCGTCAGTCAATCAGTGACTGAAGACTGTGGACCGAAGACTGAAGCCTTCGACATAGAATTTCCCAACATGATTGCTATCTTTGTGCCTTCGGACTAATTTTCAGATGGCTAAGAACGAAAAAAGGAAGGGGCAATGGCGCGATAAGTTCCGGTTTGCCATTTTCAATGATACTACCTACGAGGAGCTGTGGCGCATCCGACTCACCAAATCGAACGCACTGCTGGCAGCAGCGATGCTTTTCCTGCTGATCATCGGTGTCAACTCCTCGCTGATAGCCTTCACCAACCTCCGCGAATTCATCCCCGGGTACCCGGATGTAGCCATGCGGCGAAACATAATCATGAATGCAATTATGCTCGACTCGCTTGAACGCGAGCTGGCTATAAGGGACAAGTATTTCCAGGATCTGAATGATGTAATCTCGGGAAGGCAGCCCATAGGCCAGGTGGCCAGGCGTGACAGCACCCGCGACTACAGTAACATAGTCTTCAGGAGATCAGCCGAAGACTCGGTATTGAGAACCAGTGTTGACCAGGAGGAAAAATATACTCTCGCATCGGGGTCATCCGGCTCATCACCAGGCGCCAGCCTTGCCAGCATCCATTTCTTTCCGCCGGTTAAAGGCATTGTGTCGGGTAATTATGACCTGCGCACACGGCATTACGCCACTGATATTGTTACCCAGCCCAAGGCAGTGGTGTCATCTACCCTCGACGGTACGGTGATACTGACGGGATGGACAATGGAGACCGGTTTTGTGATGGCAATACAGCACAGCAACAACCTTATCTCCGTTTACAAGCACAACGCCACGCTCCTCAAGGAGATGGGTGACATGGTCTGGGCAGGAGAGGCAATCTCAATCGTTGGCGACTCAGGTGAGCTATACACTTCGGGTCCGCATCTCCATTTTGAATTGTGGCATAACGGTGAGGCCCTCGACCCTGGACAATACATCTTCTTCTGACATCATAACCGCAGATGCACAAGCGACTCGCAATTCTCGGTTCAACAGGATCGATAGGCACACAGACCCTCGGAATAGTATCCCGTTATCCTGAACTCTTCACTGTCGTTGCTCTCGCTGCAGGCAACAATGCAGAGCTGCTCATGGAGCAGGCGAGGGTTTACAGGCCTGCGAAAGTTGTTATTGGCAATGAGGCTTTTTACAGCGTTGTCAGGGATGGCCTGTCCGGTCTGGGCATAGAGGTACTTGCCGGCAGAGAGGCATTTGATGATGTTGCATCAGATGACGGTGTTGATACGGTTGTGGCAGCCATGGTAGGCTTTGCCGGCCTGCGTCCCACCGCTGCTGCAGTAAGGGCAGGCAGGGAGGTGGCCCTGGCAAATAAGGAGACTCTTGTAGTGGCCGGAGAGATGATTACCGGTACTGCCGCAGCAACAGGCAGCAGACTGCTGCCTGTCGATTCCGAGCACTCGGCAATAATGCAGTGTCTCAATGGCGAACCTCATAGTTCGGTGGAAAGGATCATCCTCACCGCCTCCGGAGGTCCCTTCCGCAATACGCCCGTCGACAGGCTGGCAAAGGTCACCCCGCTGGAGGCGCTCCGTCATCCCAACTGGAGCATGGGGAGCAAGATCACCATCGACTCAGCCACACTCATGAACAAGGGGCTCGAGGTGATTGAGGCCCACTGGCTCTTCGGCACCCCTGCCGACAGAATTGACGTCCTCGTTCATCCGCAGTCAATAATCCATTCAATGGTACAGTTCACTGACGGATCAATTAAGGCCCAGCTTGGTGTGCCTGACATGAGGCTGCCGATAATTTACGCCCTGACCTATCCTGAAAGGGTCATCACTGAGCTGCCGCGGCCGTCGCTTGCAGAGATTGGTACCCTTACCTTCGAAGAGCCTGATGAGAACCGCTTCCGCTGCCTGCCACTGGCACGCGCTGCCCTGAAGAGCGGCGGCAACATGCCATGCGCACTGAACGCTGCAAATGAAGTGGCTGTGGCAGCATTCCTCAGGGAAAAAATAGGATTCAATGACATTGCCGCAACAGTGGAGCATGTCCTGGGAAACACTCTGTTCAACAGCGAAGCATCAATGGATGCCTATGAGGAAACAGACGGGAGGAGCAGGAGCCTCGCCACTGAGTACATAAGTAAAACGAATAGAAAATGACTGTTCTTATCAAGATATTACAGCTGCTGCTGTCGCTTTCAATTCTGGTCATAGTACATGAATTCGGCCACTTTATCTTTGCCCGCCTCTTCAAGACGAGGGTGGAGAAATTCTATCTCTTCTTCGACTGGCCCTGGGCCATCTTCAAGCGCAAATTCGGCGACACGGAATATGGTATTGGCATGATCCCCCTTGGAGGTTATGTGAAGATCTCCGGCATGATAGACGAGTCTATGGACAAGGAGCAGATGAAACAGCCACCGCAGCCCTATGAGTTCAGATCGAAGCCGTCATGGCAGCGACTCATGATAATGCTTGGAGGGGTCTTTTTCAACTTCATCTTTGCACTGATCATATATGTTGGGGTGCTCAGCGTATGGGGCGAGACATACCTGGCAGCCTCGAATGTTAAATACGGAATCCTGACTGACTCAACAGGTTATGCAATGGGCCTCCGCAACGGTGATAAGATTATCTCCGTTGACGAGGAGCCGGTTGACAACTTTTATGCTATCGTCCCTGACATTCTCCTCAATGAGCGCAAGGTGATAACTGTTAACCGCGATGGAGCTATTGTTGACATACCCATAGAACGCGAGTATATACCGATACTGCTCAAAAACCCCGATATAATAGATGCAAGGATTCCTTTCGGTCCGTTTGTCATATCAGAGGTTGCAGTCGAGTCACCTGCCTCGGCCGCCGGGCTTGCCGTCGGCGACGAGATCATTGCCCTTGACGGCAATCCATTCATGTGGTATGACGAGTTCCAGGCTTACCTCGCCTCACACAGGGCAAATCCCGTCACGGTATCTGTCCGTCGTGGAGAGGAGATGCAGGATATAACCGTAACAACAACTGAAGCGGGTATACTCGGTGTGTTCCGGGAAGCTGGAAATGTACTCGAGCTGAGTACAAAGCATTACAGCTTTATCGAAGCCATACCTGCAGGTATTGAAAAAGGATGGAACACAACCTCAGACTATCTTAAGCAGTTCAAACTGATATTTGCAAAAGACACCAAGGCCTATGAATCACTCGGCGGGTTTATCACTATCGGAAGCATCTTCCCCGATAAATGGAACTGGCAGTCGTTCTGGAGCCTGACGGCATTTCTCTCACTTATCCTGGCTGTGATGAACATCCTTCCTATTCCGGCGCTGGACGGCGGACACGTGATGTTCCTTATATTTGAGGTGGTCACCGGGAGGAAACCGAGCGACAAATTCCTTGAGTATGCCCAGATTGCAGGAATGATAATTCTCTTTGCATTGCTGATCTTCGCAAACGGGAATGATATTCTCAAACTTATCAGAAAATGATAATGTAGCGGTGATAATCATCGGTTACGAAAGAATTTGTACATTTGCATAAACAAATACTCTGAGAAATGGGAAAGATCGGACCTCTTGAAATTATCCTGATACTGGTGGTAGTGGTATTAATGTTTGGTGGTCGTAAGATACCCGAACTGATGAAAGGTATAGGTCAGGGGCTGAAGGAGTTTAAGAAAGCCAAGGACACTGACGGAGCTGATGTCAAGAAGGACGTCGGAGAAAATATCTAGGTATATAATATCATTGGTATGAGCCTGCATGTGAGTGCAGGCTTTTTATTTCAAAACAGGACATTATGAGAATCCGTTCACTTTTCTTTATCCTGATAATGAGCGTAATAGCCTCGTGCGGCGACTCATCGCTGACACGTACTCTGCCCAATGTCACAGGCAGTACGGGAGAGGTTCTGGTAGTTATGGATAAGGTCTTGTGGGACGGTAGCGCCGGTGCTGCCGTGAGAGAGCAGGTCAGCCCGGTACTCATAGGACTGCCGCAGCCCGAGCCGGCATTCACCATACTGCCGGCCAGTCCGGCAGGATTCCGTGATATATTTGTCGCCCACCGTAACATCATATTGGTAAAGACGGAGAGCGGGAAGGCAGAGGCCGAAGTGGTTTTTACAAGGAACAAATGGGCTGAGACACAGCTTGTAGTGACTGTCACAGGCCCGGATTCGGTGTCGGTGGCAAACTGCATCAGGGAGAACGGCGAGGAAATAAGACAGCGTATCAATGATGCAGAGAGGGAGCGACTGACATCGTGGCTGACTGAATCAGCCGGAAAGGAGAGGAGCGCTGTCATCTCCGCCGAAAAAAGCTGGGAGCTGATCATGCCCTCTGGTTACGAGCCCGATTTCAATCGTGAAGGAATCATGATGGTCTCAGCCGAGACACCCTCAACAACACAATCGGTAATTGTCTCCGTCACCGAACGGATGACCTCGCGCATAGGATGCATTGAGCTTGCCAACCTCACGGAGAAGGTCACATCGGCAGAGGTTAAAGGCCCTGACGGAGGTTCATTCATGGTCATCGAGAAACAGGTTCCTGTCAGCTGTCGTTCATTCCGGCGGCAGGGAACCGACTACATTGAGATGAGGGGATTATGGACTCTTGAGGGAGGCTTCATGGGAGGCCCGTTCATATCGTATGCCTTCATCGACGAAGAGACATCGCGCGCCGTTGTGGTCACGGGCTTCGTATATGCCCCCAGGGAAGAAAAGCGGGAACTCCTGCGCCAGGTTGAGGCACTGATGTACACAGTCAGAAAATCACCCTGAAAACCAGGGCACTGGCCCGATACCCATAATTTTAATTCACTCACCCGGCACCTGTAAAAAATAAGTCACTCCCCGGGCTTACCGACGGGTATGTATCTCTGATCCCTCCTTACCGGGACGAAGCCGGCATCAATGATGATCTGCTTCATTGTTTCCGGGTCAACCCGGAATGGGTCGCCGGCCGCACTGACCACATTCTCTTCAATCATCACCGATCCCAGGTCATTGGCTCCGCCGTGAAGTGATATCATTGCCGTCTCTTTTCCCACTGTCAGTATTGACGACTGCAGGTTAGGGATATTGTCGAGCACCAGCCGGCTTATGGCAACCAGCCTGAGATATTCAGATGCAGTAACCTTGCTGTGTATGCCGTCCCTCTCTGCCAGCCTCGTGCCACGGTCCATGAAGGGCCAGGGGATGAATGTGACAAAGCCGTCATGGCCTTCCGGTTTTGCATCCTGCAGCTGGCGGAGCAGCACCAGGTGTTCAATCCTCTCCTCCACCGTCTCGGCATGGCCGAACATCATGGTGGCTGATGTGGGCAGGTTCAGCCGGTGAGCCTCCCGCATCACACCCAGCCACTCGGCCGTGGTTGCCTTGGCAGGGGAGACGATCCTCCTGACCCTGTCAGACAGTATCTCTGCACCTGCACCGGGGAGCGAGTCGAGGCCTGCTTCGTGTAATGCCTTGAGTACGTCGCGGTAGCTCAGTCTCTCGGAGCGTGCCAGCCATGCCACCTCCGGAGGGCCGAGGGCGTGGAGCTTAATGCCGGGCCAGCGTTGCTTGAGCCTGCTGAAGAGATCAGTATAAAAATCAAGTCCGAGGGAGGGGTTCATGCCGCCCTGAAGCAGAAGCTGGTCACCACCGAGGGCCAGCAACTCCTCTATCTTGAGATCATACTCCTCATCGGTTGTAACATAGGCGTCATCACTCTTTGATGTGCGGCAGAAATTGCAGAACCGGCACTGCGAGAAGCATATGTTGGTTATGTTCACATTGCGGTCAATAATCCAGCCGACCCTGTTCCCGGGATTCATCCGGCACCGGACACCGTCGGCAAGGTGCATAAGCATTGCCAGAGGAGTCTCTTCCCACAGGATGAGTGCCTCCGGGACAGTGATTCTCACGCCGTCCTGAATCTTACCGTACAAATGTTCTGTAACACCCATCTTATCTCATCCTGCGCTTTGCCGCAGGAGAGAGCAAAGGTAATACTTTAAAGCTATATCATTCAATAATTTCATTAACTTTACCACCCCGGACAGCCTCTCTGCTGTTCACCACACAGGATAACAATGGAAAAAAAACCAATAATTGCAGGCATAACGCAGGGTGATATCAACGGCATAGGCTATGAGATAATAATCAAGGCTCTGACTGATTCATCAATCACCGATCTCTGTGTACCGGTTGTATACGGCTCGCCGAAAGTAGCAGCATACCATCGGAAGGTGCTTAATATTACCAACTTCAACTTCAACAGTATAAAGGCCGTCGCAGAGGCTCATCCCAAAAAGGTCAACCTGGTCAATTGCCTCGGTGATGAGGTGCGTGTCGAGCTTGGTAAATCTACCCCGGAAGGAGGAGAGGCTTCTCTTGCTGCCCTCGAGTGTGCTGTTGCCGACCTTACCGGCGGAAAGATTGACGTGCTGGTGACGGCTCCCATAGACAAGCACAACATTCAATCAGACAAGTTCAGGTTTAACGGACATACAGATTACCTTAAATCGAAGGTCAATGCCACCGAGGTGCTGATGCTCATGATCTGTGAGAGCATGAAGATAGGGTTTGTCACAGAGCATCTGCCTCTCAGGGAAGTGCCGGGAGCAGTCACCATCAGGCATCTTCTGAGTAAAATCAGGTTGCTGAACCGGTCACTGTTGCAGGACTTTGCCATCCGCGGTCCGCGTATCGGTGTACTGAGCCTCAATCCGCACGCCGGCGACGGCGGTCTTCTTGGAAATGAGGAGAATGATATCATCATCCCGGCCATCACCAAAGCCAATGAGGAGGGGATACTCGCTTTCGGACCCTACTCGGCAGACGGATTTTTCGGTTCAGGGGCCTTCAGCCGTTTTGACGCGGTGCTTGCCATGTACCATGATCAGGGCATGAGCGCCTTCAAGGCTCTCGCCTTTGATACAGGGGTCAATTTTACTGCCGGACTGCCTGTCATAAGAACCTCCCCGGCACACGGTACGGCCTTTGACATTACCGGAAAGAATGAAGCCTCCGGTAACTCGATGCGTCAGGCTATCTATGCCGCATGTGACATCTACCGCAACAGGCAGATGTATGAGGAACTGGCGCGTAACCCGCTGCAGCCCCAGAAAATTGAGATTCATGCCGACCGTGATCATGTGGACGAGCTTCCTCCGGAAACTGAAAATTACGACCACACCATATGATCGATTACATAACCGGTACAGTCACCGGGCTCAATCCTGCCTTCGTGGTGGTGGAATGCGGTGGAATAGGGTACACTATCAACATCTCGCTGAACACGTATGAGGCTCTTGACAAGTCTGTTACCTGCAAGATACTGATACATGAATCGATCCGCGAGGATGCTCATCTGCTCTTCGGTTTTGCCACGCAGGAGGAGCGGGAACTGTTCAGGCAGCTGATAACAGTTTCGGGTGTAGGCGCCGGCACAGCACGGATGATGCTTTCATCAGTCAGACCTGGTGACCTGCGGGAGGCAATTACAGGGGGTGATGTCAGCACTCTCAAGGCAGTCAAGGGCATAGGATTGAAGACGGCACAAAGGATAATTGTTGACCTGAAAGATAAAATAGGAAAACACGTTGGATCCGGTGAAATTATTGCGTTTTCCGACAATACTGCACGTGAAGAAGCGTTATCTGCTTTAGTGATGCTTGGATTTGCCAGGAGCAGCGCCATCAAGGTTATTGACAACCTCCTCAAGGAGACCAGAACACTCCCGGTGGAAGAGATAGTCAGGAGGGCGCTGAAACTGTTATAAAACAGAGGTGCCGGATTGCAGTTTTCTTTACGAAATAGAGGTCTTTGGATCAGGTTGGGGCTATTTACTGTCCTGACCCTGATTTGTGTGAATATTGATGCCCAGACCAGCGCCGGAGACACCCTGCCTGCTCTTCAGGCTGATCCGGCCTTCCCGTGGGAGGCAAAGAGATCTTCACCGCTATACCTCAATAACCCCTCCAACATAACAACCAAAGTTGAGTATGACGGCCGTAATAACCGGTATATCATCTACCGCAAAATAGGGGAGCTCGACTATCGCAGGCCGGTATACATGAGCCCTGACGAGTACCGCAAGTATGAGTTTGACCAGGCTATGCGTGAATACTGGGATGCCAGCCTCAGGGGTGATGCCTCGGGCTTCAGATCATCGCTTATTCCCCAGATAGAGGTGGGAGGGGAGACCTTCGACCGGATCTTCGGCAGCAATGTCATAAATATCGTGCCGCAGGGTTCGGCCGAACTGATCTTCGGGATAAACATCTCACACACGGAAAACCCGACACTGTCAGAACGGCTCCGTACTATCCCTACATTCGACTTTCAGGAAAAGATACAGATGAACGTCACCGGTACCATAGGTGACAAGATGCAGCTCGGCATCAACTACAACACGGAGGCGATGTTCGAGTTCGAGAACCGCACCAAACTCGAGTATTCCGGTAAGGAGGACGAAATCATCAAGAAGATCGAAGCTGGCGATGTCACCCTTCCACTTAACGGAACCCTCATCACCGGCAGCTATAGCCTCTTCGGCCTGAAGACAGAACTTCAGTTCGGCAAGCTGACAATGACCACGGTCTTTTCGCAGCAGAAAGGCGAATCATCTGTGGTGGAGGTCAAGGGAGGGTCACAGCTGAGCGACTACGAGATCACCGTTGACGATTATGAGGCCAACCGCCACTTTTTCCTGGCACAGGAGTTCAAGGATAATTTTGACGTATCACTGGAGAACCTGCCCATTGTCAGCACCGGGATCAACATTGAGAAGATTGAGGTCTGGGTCACCAATGAGACCAGCCGGTTTGAGGACGTGAGCAACCGCAATATCGTCGCATTCCTTGACCTGGCTGAGAACCAGGGTAACATTTTCAACACCATACCTGCCTTCCAGGGTGTTCCCGGGGCTCCGTTGAACCCGGCCAACAGCAGCAACGCACTCTATGAGGAGCTGAACACGACTTATGACGGTGTCAGGAACATCGACCAGGTGGCTGATGAGTTTGTGACACTCTACCCGGCATTTCAGATAGGCCGCGACTATGAAAAGATTGAGAACGCACGCAAACTGACTGAAAGAGAGTATACAATCAACAGGCAGCTGGGATATATATCGCTGAACGTGGCTCTGAACAATGACGAGGTGCTGGCAGTGGCCTATGAATACACCTACAACGGGGCTGTTTTCAAAGTGGGTGAGTTCTCAACCGACGGTATCACCGCTCCTGACGCCCTCATCCTCAAGCTTATCAAGGGTACTACCCTCAGTCCTCAGATTCCTACATGGGGGCTGATGATGAAAAATATCTACAACATCGGATCAGGAAGGATTGAAGCAAGAAATTTCGAAGTCAACATACTCTACCGTGATGACAAGACCGGCAGCGCACTGAACTACCTGCCAGGCACGCCACTTGACGGGCAGGTGCTGCTTCAGGCCCTGGGTCTCGATCAGCTCAACTCACAGCTTGACAGGGAGCCCGACGGGCTGTTTGACTTTGTTGACGGTATCACCGTGATGGCCGAAAAAGGAAGGATAATCTTCCCGGTGCTGGAGCCCTTCGGACGGCACCTGCTGAAATATATCACTGATCCTGAGCAGATCAGGAAATATGTATTCACCGAGTTGTATGACTCTACCCAGACGGTCGCCAGGCAGATGGCTGAGAAGAACAAGTACCTCCTAAGCGGCCAGTTCACCTCAGCTTCAGGATCAGAGATCAGGCTCAATGTGGCAAATATACCCGAGGGCTCCGTCAAGGTTACAGCCGGGGGTGTGACACTTACTGAGAACGTTGATTACACAGTTGACTACAACATGGGGTCAGTCAAGATCATCAATTCAGCCCTCATCGAGTCACAGACACCGGTGCAGGTCTCCCTTGAAAGCAACCAGTTCTTCGGGCTCCAGACAAAGACCCTTATAGGTACACACCTTAACTACAGGTTTTCTGACAGGTTCAACCTCGGCGGTACTGTGCTCCGACTGACGGAGAGGCCCTATACCCAGAAGGTGACCTATGGCGAGGACCCGATATCAAATACAATCTATGGCTTTGACGCGTCATACCGTGCAGAATCACAGTTGCTTACAAATGTCATCGACTGGATGCCGTTCATTGAGACCAATGCACCGTCATCAATAAACTTCTTTGGGGAGTTTGCCCACCTGGTGCCGGGCCACAGCAGGGCCATAACCTCGGCCGGTGCAGTTTATATCGATGATTTCGAAGCGAGTGAGATCTCGCTGGACCTTCGTGCTTTCAATGCATGGTCTCTCTCAAGCGTGCCACAGGGCATTGATCATCTGTTCCCTGAAGCAAAACTGAGCAAGGATATAACCTCAGGGTTCAACAGGGCTAAGATTGCATGGTATGTAATTGATCCGCTGTTTCTCAGAAACGGTTCAACCACACCCGGACATATCAGGGCTAACCCTGACCTGCAGTCAAGCCACTATGTCAGGGAGATATATGAGACGGAGATATTCCCTTATAAAGAGTCGGCCAGCGGCATCCCCACCAACATCTCCGTACTCAACGTAGCCTTTTATCCGTCAGAGAGGGGCCCCTACAACTTCAACGTGATTCCTGACGGCTACTCCGCCGGCCTCAGCCCCGACGGGCTCCTGAACTCACCGCGCACACGCTGGGGAGGCATGATGCGGGAGCTCCTCACCAATGACTTCGAGTCAGCCAATATTCAGTATATCAAGTTCTGGGTCATGGACCCCTTCGCTGAGAGCGTTGACCATGAAGGGGGAGACCTTTACTTCAACCTCGGGAACGTTTCAGAGGATATACTTCGCGATTCACGCAAACAGTTTGAGAACGGGCTGCCTACCTCTCCGCTGCTGGTGAATGTTGATACCACGGTTTGGGGCAGGGTGCCCACGGTGCAGGCTGTGGTCCATGCCTTCGACAACAACATTGAATCACGCCGCTATCAGGATGTGGGTCTTGACGGCCTGAGCAACGAGGACGAGCTGTTGTTTTTTGACAGTTATCTTCAGACAGTAGGCGCCGTGGTGAGCCCTGAGGTACTGGATAAAATCTTTGAGGACCCGTCAAACGATGACTTCCATTATTTCCGGGGATCAGACTACGACCTCCTGCAACTGGGGATCCTGGAGAGATACAAGAGGTTCAACGGCACTGACGGCAACTCCCCAACCTCGGAGATGTCTGATGAATCATATCCCACCAGCGGTACTACATTGCCTGATATGGAGGATATCAACCGTGACAACACCCTTAGTGAGACTGAGAGTTACTATCAGTACCATGTGAGCCTGAGGCCTGAGGACATGGTTGTGGGCAGGAACTTCATCGTTGATGAGATTGAGTATAACGCCACGCTGGCCAACGGTATCAAGTCACCTGTGAAGTGGTACCAGTTCAAGATCCCTATAACTGATTATGAGAGGATTGTAGGTTCGATACGCGACTTCAAGTCGATCAGGTTCTTACGTATGTATATGCGCAACTTTGATGAGGAGGTCATCATGCGTTTTGCCCGTCTTGAGCTTGTCAGGTCCGAGTGGCGGAAGTACAACATCGCTTTCTTCGAAGGAGGGGAGCGCATCACCATTCCTGAGGAGGAAGACGGGACCTTTGAGATCAGCTCAGTAAGCATTGAGGAGAACGCCGGCAAGGAGCCTGTTAATTATGTGCTGCCTCCGGGGTTCGACCGTGTCATCGATCCGGCCAACCCGCAGCTGAGACAGCTCAACGAGCAGTCGATGGTGCTTCGCGTCAGGGATCTGGCTGACGGTGACGCGAGGGCTACATACAAGAGTGTCACCCTTGACATGCGTCAGTACCGCAGGCTGAAGATGGAGGTGCATGCCGAGGCTCTGATAGGCGAACCGCTTCTTGATGATGAGGTAACCGTATTCATACGGCTCGGTTCAGACTACAAGGGTAACTTCTATGAGTATGAGATCCCGCTGAAGCTCACGCCGTACGGCAGGTACAACAATGACAATGAGGAGCAGAGAGAGGTAGTATGGCCCAAACTAAACAGGCTCGACATAGACCTGGAGCAGCTTCTTGAGGCCAAGCAGGCGCGTGATGCCGCCATGCGCGCGAGCGGCTCAACACTCAGCGAGGCTGATATCTACTCTATCTATACCGACGGCGCACGCATCTCTGTCAGCGGAAACCCCAACCTCAGCAATGTCAGGGTAGTGATGGCCGGGGTCAGGAACCCTATCAGGACACGTAACCCGCAGAATGACGACGGCGCATCCAAGTCTGCCGAGGTGTGGATCAATGAACTTCGCCTGAGCGACTTCCGGGAGGAAGGGGGATGGGCTGCCAATGCCCAGATGCAGGCACGCCTGGCCGACCTCGGGACACTTAACCTGGTGGGACAGACAAGCACCCCGGGATGGGGCAGCATTGACAAGAAGGTCAATGAGCGAAGCATGGAACAGGTGATCCAGTATGACCTGTCGTCAAA
>JBGSLG010000134.1:0-13712 GCA_041740815.1 Bacteroidales bacterium | reverse complement strand
AAGATCAGGGCGGTCACGAATATCAGCCAAACGAGCTACTTCATTTATAAGGGAGAGCCGATGGGATTTCATTTTGAGTTACTCAAAAAATTTGCTGACCATCTTGAGCTTGAGCTTGAGATCGTTACGAGTAACGACATTGATGAGGCCCTCGAGTATCTTCAGGACGGTGAAACTGATCTTGTAGCCATCGGGTTATCAATCAGCGCAGGCCGCAAGGAGATGATGCGTTTTACGGAGCCGCTCATGCAGACTACTGAGGTGCTGGTGCAGCGCAAGCCCAACGGATGGAACAGGATGACTGCGGCTGTAGTTGAAAGCAATATGGTCAGGAACCAGCTTGACCTGGCAGACAAGACTGTCTACGTACAAAAAGGATCATCATATGCACAGCGGCTTTACAGTCTGGAGCGCGAGTCAGGTATTGATATAGGGATTATCGAGGTGCCTTATGACGCTGAGGAGCTGGCACGCCAGGTAGCGCGCGGGGAGATAGAGTATACAGTATGTGACGATTATATGTCGAACATTATCGGCTCTATCTACGCCGAACTTGATCTGGCCACCCCTGTCAGCTTTCCGCAGAACATTGCATGGAGCGTTCGCAAGGACGGCACTGATGCTCTTCTTGCTGAGCTGAATGACTGGATCACAGGATTCAAGACAACGCGTGAGTATGCCAGGCTGGAGAGGAAATACTTCAGCGGTGCCAGACCGGCATCCATGGCCTCATCAGAGTATTTCGCAACCTATACGGGCAAGGTATCACCCTTTGATGATATAATCAGAAACTACAGTGACAGCATAGGATGGGACTGGCGTCTTGTTGCGGCGCTAATTTACCAGGAGTCGAGGTTCAACCCGTCAGTGACATCACCGGTAGGTGCCTATGGACTGATGCAGGTGATGCCTGAGACCGGGAAGTTTTTTGGATTTGATGTGACGGGGTCGGTTGAGAATAATATACATGCCGGAATCAGTTATATCAGGATGCTGGATAAGCTCTTTGACGACTGGGTGACGGATCCCGATGAGAGGATCAAGTTCATTCTTGCCTCATACAATGCCGGTCACGGTCATGTTCTTGATGCCATCAAACTGGCCGAAAAGAACGGTCTCGATGCGGGCAAGTGGGAGGACAATGTCTCTCTGTTCCTTGAGCGGAAGTCTGATCCGGTCTTCTACGGTGATCCCGTCGTCAGGAACGGCAGGTTAAAGCAGGGTGTGGCCGTGAATGCGTATGTTGCCGACATTCTGGAGCGGTACGAGCATTACAAGAATATCAAGTAGGTAGGATTAGGCAGTAGTCCTCAGTCTTCAGTCCTCAGTCCTCAGTCCTCAGTCTCAGGTTATTGTTAATCAATGATTTAGTAATTTATGGCTGTGAACTGCCGACTGTGGACTGAAGACTATTTATGGACCCTCCGGATGAACTCCTCCACCTCCGGCACGCCACCCTGGTAAACCAGGTATCCGTTGTACGGCTCGCGCTCAGTTATCTCATCATTCACCGGCGTCAGCATTATCTTCCTTACCTCGTCGAGGTCATCGGTCTGACCCAGCGCCCAGCCCAGCTTGGCCCAGGCTACCTCAGGAAGCATGTTTCCCAGCGGAATAACCCCTTTTGCCATCATATCGCGTCCCGTCTCATATACAAACATATGAACGTAACCCCAGATGGTCTGCAGCGTCATATAGACAGCCACATTCTCCTTCTGCGCCCGTTCAATCGCAGGATATAGCTCCCTGTTCACGTGGCCCAGACCTGTACCTACTATGATTATTCCCTTGTATCCCATGTCGATGAGTGAATGGAACATCTCAACCTTCATGTGCGGATAGAAGTAAATCATCGTCACATTCTCGTTGAAGTAGGGCATTATTGTAACATTCCGGTCTTTGCGGCGCGGGTTGTAGCCGGGTTTCATCGGTTTCACCTCCCCGCGCCTGACCGTCGCCACCGGTATGTCGCCTATGGTTCTGAAGGTAGAACGGTATGAGCTGTGCATCTTGCGCACCCTCGTACCGCGGTGCAGGAACCCGTACTCGTCGCTCGTAGGGCCGAACATGCATACCATCACCTCGGCTATGTCGCCGTGGCCTGCTGCCGTGGTGGCATGTATCAGGTTAAGCGCGGCATCAGACGATGGCCTGTCGGATGACCGCTGGGAACCCACAAGAATAATCGGTACCGGAGGGTTCTGTACCATGAATGAGAGTGCGGCAGCCGTATGATGCAGAGTATCAGTTCCGTGACCAATAACTATACCGTCAATCCCGCCTTCGATCTCCTTGCCGATGGCCCTTGCCAGGGTCATGTACTGGTCAGGACCCATATTCTCACTGAATACGCCGAAGAGTTTCTCCGTATGGATGTTACAGACATCGGCCAGTTCAGGAACAGCACCGTAGAGCTCGCCGGGAGAGAACGCAGGTATCACCGCGCCTGTCCTGTAGTCAAGACGCGAGGCGATTGTGCCACCTGTACCCAGAAGCTTAACCGTGGGCTTGTCGTCAGAGTAGGGGAAGGCTTTCTCGGGGATCTGGTAATTGGCTTTTTTATAGCCTGTCTCGGTCATGCTGGTGACGGTTGTGATATCGATCCCTACATTGTAACCGCTCTCGATCTTTATCACGATATGAAGGTCGTCATTGTTCTCAGCCCTTGGCAGCACCGTCCCCCTGAAGAGGCCCCGTGTTGTCTCTATCTCAGCCAGGCCCCATACCCTCACATTGTACTTTTTAAGTACTGCCAGAGCTTCACCCTTATATCCCTGAAAAAAATCTTCCGCCATAGCTTTATCTATCTAACCTCCAGAATTTCAGACACCTCTTTTCTAACCTCACCCAGTCTCAGGGTGCCTATCGCCTTGAAATGTATCTGGCCCATCACCCAGTTGACCGATGCCGCACTGTTGCCGTTGTAACTTATCTCTGCAAACTTTTCCCCAAGCTCTTTCACTTCGGACCTGATCTCTGACAGGGATGCCGGTGCGTAGCCGGTCGCCTCAAGTATCTTTATAAAATCAGGTTCAGCGGATGAGACAACACCGGGAAGCATGTGTCGAGCTACCGGTGGCAGCAGCTCCTCTCTCTTAAGGAAGGCGAAGAGGTCATACAGCCTCTCATAACTGAATCCAGCGGCCACATGACCGCGTCCCTCAAGACTGCGGAAGCGGTGACCGATAATTGTACCTATTTCGCGGTGGTCAAACCCAAGTTCATTGCATATCCTTTCAACCACAACCACCAGGTTTTTGCTCAGCAGGTAATGCCATGTATCTTCGGGAATGCCCCAATCCTTCATCTGACGGAACCGCAGAGCGATGTCAACCGGTTGATTCTTCGCCAGCCTGTCGAGCATCTCAGTCGTCACGGGTATTGGCAGGGAGTCAGTATCAGGATACATTCGGTCACGTCCCGGCAGGACTCTCTCGAACATCGTTGTTCCGTCATCAAAAGCCTTGCGGGTCTCATTGGGCACCTCGTTCAGTGCCAGGCGGATGCGCTCGTCGATAGTCTCGAGGGCAGTCGGGATGTCCGCCTCGGGACCCCATAGTATCAGCTGGGCGTCGTCAGGCGCTGCCGATAGCCATATGGCCACCTCCGTAAAGAGGCTGTTGAAGTTGTTTTCTGAGATCTCTTCCGAGTGTATCATATTGGGTTTCTCGATGCAGGCTATGACCTTCAGCCTGTCGCTCAGCTCGTCGGCGAAAATATGTTCCGGCTGGGTGAAGTGCGAGAGGATGCCCCTGCAGCCCGGCAGATTGAGGGCCATCACCTTCTCCCCGCGGTCGAGTGCCGCACGCACCGGGGCAAAATGGAACAATGATTCGCTTTCCGTTATCTCCCTGGTTTTTAATGACCACGCGGCAGGGTCCGCTATCAACTTCTGCAGCTTGCTCCGGATGTTAAGCAGGGCATATTGTCTGAATGCCTCGTTGTGAGACAGTTCCGGGATCCATTTGATGTGCGCCACACCCTTGATCTCCACTCTGTTGCCTCCTTCGCAGCTTACATTTACATCCTCGCGTGCTGCTCCCATACCGGTGCGCACCATACCGGTGCTGCGGTTAAGAAACCTGATGTATTCGCCTGCTTCTGCCAGCTCATCGGGAGTGAGGCAGTCAGGGTAGGTCACCGTCTCTATCAGCGGCATACCGAGGCGGTCAGTCTTGTATATTCTCTTATGGCCGATGTCGGAGACCTCGCGGCACGAGTCCTCCTCGAGGCTCAGCTGTATCAGCCTCACCTTCTTGTTTTTGAGTTGCAGGTCGCCCTCCACGCTGATGATGGCTGATCGCTGGAAGCCTGTTGGTATGCTGCCGTCGAGGTACTGTTTCCTGGTGATATGTACCTCACCCACGATATTCATCTTTGCCGCCAGGGCAATGCTTATGGCTATCTCCAGCGCCTCCCGGTCTATTGGGAACGGGGGAGTGTCATCAACCTCGTAGGTGCAGGCAGTCTGGTTATTGAGTCGGTAGGTAATCTCCTTTCGGGTACGGAACTCCATCAGTGCAGTGCCGTCATAGACACCCAGCTCGCTTAAGGTGGGCCTCATATGTCGGACAACCTCTGCATCGTATTCGTCATGACCGTGAAAAATCCCTGCCGGGCAACGACAGAAGAGCTTGCTCTTCGTCCTGAGCTGCTGATGCACCTCGAGGCCCGATTTGAACCCTATCCGCTTATAATCATTAAGCGTCGCCTCTTTACGGCTGACATAACCGATCTCCTCTCTTGTCTGGTCGTAATTCTTCCTCGGGTTGATTCTGGTCATAGGGCAGGACATTGTCACTGCAATTTAAGCACAAGCTACGAATTATGGAAGTGCCCGAATAAAGAAAGTTTGCGCAACTATAACCCTGAGCTTCAATTGCCTCCGGCAACTTTAAATTATGAATGATTTATAAAAGGCCGGTTTAAAAAATAAACATAGCATGATAAAATTGACATTTGCGTTAAAAGTGGCTTCGCTTAATAATATTAAGCTCGTAACACGCAGATGATCAGTTATATCTGATCGCTTTAACGGGAGTTATCCTGGCGATGAGTTGAGACGGTATCAGCAGCATAAGAATGATTGCGATCATCGTTCCGGCATTCAGGAGGATTATATGAAGCGGATCAAGGTTGACAGGAACGCTTTTCAGGTAGTATGAAGAGGGGTCAAGTGAGATGATTCCGGTCTTCATCTGGATAATTGCAAGACCCAGTCCTATTACGTTTCCCCAGAGGAGGCCCTTTGCCGTGAGCCACGCAGCCTGGTACAGGAAGATGTTGCGGATGAGCTTGTTCCCTGAGCCCATCGCTTTCAGCACGCCTATCATGTTGGTCTTTTCCAGGATCAGTATCAGGAGCCCGGATATCATGTTAAAGCCTGCGACGAGGATCATCAGTATAAGGATGATTATCACGTTTGTGTCCTGGAATCCGAGCCAATCGAAAATCTGCGGGTATCTCCCCCTGATGTTGGTTACCTTGAGCTGTTCCTCCTCTCCTGAAACCTTATATCCAATGGCATCGCGAACGACATCCGTCATTTGGTCAAGCGCCTCGAAGTCGTCTATGAAGACCTCGAATCCGCTCACCTGTTCCTCTTCCCAGCCGTTGAGGCTTCGTATGTGGTCTATATCGCAGAACAAATAGGTCTTGTCGAACTCCTCGAGGCTCGTCTCATAGATTCCCTGGATGGTGAATTTGCGCATTCGTGGCGGATCCTGAACAAAGAACATCGAGAAGGAGTCGCCCAGCTCCAGTCCAAGCATGTCAGCCACCTTTTTTGAGATGATGACGTTGTCAGTTCTGGCTGTATCACTTACGGTCACTGTCTCTCCCTCCACCATGTTTGACTCGAAGAAGCTCCAGTCATAGTCGCTGCCAATGCCTTTGAGCACCACCCCCTGTATATTGTCGTCGGTCTTGATGATGCCTGCCTTGGTGGCAAAGACCTGGATGTTTTTGATGCCCGGGTGGTTTTTCAGTTTGTCAATGAAAGGCTGGCCCGCGCTGACGGGGACGGTCTCGTATGAGATGTTAGCGTCGAAGTTGACCACCTGGATGTGTGCCCCGAAGCCTGCCACCTTATCGCGTATCTGCTGCTTGAAGCCTGTCAGGATTGCCACGGCCAGAATCATCACAGCCAGTCCAAGTGCTATACCGGTGATTGCAATCACGTTTATGGGCCGCGAGAAGGCGGTTCCCCGGCTGCGTTCCTTTATCAGGCGGCGGGCTATGAAGGTTCCGGTGGACATCGGGGTAAAATTAAGAATTAAGAGTTAAGAATTATGAATTAAAAGGAAGGAGGGGAGAATTAAGAGTTAAGAATTATCAATTAAGAGATAAATAATAAGTGGCGGGGGATGGAGGCGGTCCAATAGACTTTGCAGTTGTCCGTGGCTTTTTTATCTTTACGTAAAACGAAACAATAATGAAAAATCTTCTCATTCTGACCCTTCTGACGGTGATAGCGGGCACGGCATGCTCGGCCGGTAGCGATGACGGAAAACTGATGACCGGTGCTGAGCGCGTCAGCGAGTATCTTCCCCTCATTAAAGGCAAATCTGTTGCCATCATGGCGAACCAGACCTCGACGGTAGGAGGAACTCACCTGGTGGATACGCTGTTCTCCCTGGGCGCTGACATCCGGCTGATATTCGCCCCTGAGCACGGCTTCAGGGATCTGGCCGATGCCGGCGCAGTGATAGTTTCAGGAACTGATCCGGTGACGGGCATACATGTCATGAGTCTCTACGGCAACAAGAAGAAGCCAGCCCCGGAGGATCTTGAAGGTATTGATGTAGTCATCTATGACATTCAGGATGTGGGGACACGCTTCTATACCTATCTGACCAGCATGTGTTACCTCATGGAGGCATGCGCAGAGAACGGCAAGACGCTGATTGTAATGGACCGTCCCAATCCCAACGGTTACTATGTCGACGGGCCCATACTTGACACTGCCAGGCACCGCTCGTTTGTGGGGATCCATCCCATACCCGTCGTGCACGGGATGACCCTGGGTGAGTATGCCGGAATGGTCAACGGAGAGGGCTGGCTGGCAGGGGGCATAAAGTGCGATCTGACGGTTATAAAGTGCGCCAACTATACGCATGAGACCATGTATGAGCTTCCGGTGATACCCTCGCCCAACCTGCCTAACATGAATTCGATCTACCTCTATCCCTCGATCTGTTTCTCGGAAGGAACAGTATTGTCATGCGGCAGGGGAACCACCTTTGCCTTCCAGGTACTGGGGGCGCCGAAGATGCCCGACACAGGTTTCATCTTCACGCCTCAGCCCGGCCCGGGCTCATCCAACCCGAAGCATAACGGGGTGGTATGTTACGGAATTGATCTTCGCAATGCGATTGCAGAAGGACTGGTACCAAAGCCTGAGATCAACCTCGACTGGATAATTGACGCCTACAGGGCATATCCGGAGAAGGAGAGCTTTTTCACAGGGTATTTTGACACCCTCGCCGGCAGCAGCACGCTGCGTGAGCAGATCATTCAGGGAATGACTGCGGAGGAGATCAGAGCCACATGGAAGGCAGGACTAGACGCATTCAAGGTGATCAGAGCCAGGTATCTGCTTTATGATTAGCACGGGAATATTTACGAACAAGGAGACTGATTTACGAACAAGGAATGATGATGTAGGATTTTAGATGTAGTTAAAGCAGGGAGGATCATTGGTCAACTTCAAAAATCAAAAATCGTTAATCGATGTTCTTAAATCATTGAGGGTTATTCGGCAATTATGAATCCACTCGTCCGGGGTAGACCTTAAGCGCCTCGGCCAGGGTCTCCATCGCTTTGCGGAGATCGTCTATCTTCAGCACGTAGGCTACGCGGACCTCATTCTTGCCGGCGCCGGGAGTGAAGTAGAAGCCTGTTGCAGGAGCAAGCATCACAGTCTGGTTCTTGTAGCTGAAATCCTCGAGCAGCCACTGTGAAAACCTGTCGGAGTCATCTATCGGCAGCTTCACCACCGTATAGAATGCACCACGAGGCAGCGGGCAATAGACTCCGGGCATGCTGTTCAGGGCTTTTACCATGAAGTCGCGGCGGGCTATATATTCGTCATAAACCTCTTTGAAATATTCCTTTGGGGTGTCAATAGCAGCCTCGGCAACGAGCTGTCCCAGTGCCGGCGGACAGAGTCGCGCCTGGCCAAACTTCAGGGCAGCGGCCAGCACTTCCTTGTTGTGGGTAATCAGCGCTCCTATGCGCACACCGCACATGCTGTATCGCTTCGAGACAGAGTCGAGAAGCACCACATTCTCACGTATTCCCTCAAGCTGCATAGCCGAAAAATGTTCGGCGCCGTAGCAGAACTCCCTGTATACCTCGTCGGAGAAGAGGAAGAGATCATGCTTTTTCACTATGTCGCGCAGTTGCATCAGTTCTTCCTTCGAATAGAGGGCCCCCGTCGGGTTGCTCGGGTTGCATATCATGATAGCCTTCGTCTTAGGTGTTATCACCTTTTCGATGTCGGCGATGGGGGGCAGTGCAAAATCCTCCTCGATGTATGATCTGACAGGAACGATTGTCACGCCGGCCGTGGTGGCAAAGCCGTTATAGTTGGCGTAGAAGGGTTCAAAGGTGATCACCTCTTCGCCGGGGTTGAGGCATGACATGAATGCGAACAAAACAGCTTCCGAGCCACCGGTGGTGACGATTATCTCCGTGTGGTCAATGTCGATATCGATCTTCCTGTAGCTCTCAGCCAGCTTGCGGCGGTACGACTCGTTGCCGGCCGAATGGGTGTACTCAATGACCTTCATCTCCATGTTCTTCAGGGCCTGCAGTGCCAGTTCGGGAGTGTGTATATCAGGCTGCCCGATGTTCAGGTGATAAACCTTTACACCCCGGCGTTTTGCATCCTCGGCATAGGGAACGAGTTTACGTATCGGCGATGCCGGCATCCGCCCGGCTTTGTCAGAGATCTTTGGCATGACTTACTTTATTTGCAACCTTTAAATAATGAAGCACAAATGTATTCAAATTCACTTTCATGAACCATGACTTTCGGCATAAGGCCTCTATCTTTGCCATTATGAAACATGATTTTCAGCATAAGCCTGTTCTCCTTTTCCGGAATGGCAACAAAATGTTAATTTAGTCCCCTTAAATATTGAATTATAGTTTCTTAAATCGAAAAATCAAAGAACGCCTGTAATATATTTATTATCAATTTAATAGAAAAAATATTTATAAGTTAACGCATCACCGGTAATCGCAAATCGCAAACGCTTATCGACAATAGACAATAGGTAATCGCAAATCGCAAACGCTTATCGACAATAGATAATCGCAAATCCCAAAATAGCCAATCGCCAATCCCATGACCGATCTTCCTTCAAAATATGAGCCCGCAGCAGCGGAGAACAAATGGTACAGTTACTGGATGGAGAAGGGATTTTTCCGCAGTGTCCCTGACCACAGACAGCCTTATACAATTGTCATCCCACCGCCGAATGTCACGGGAGTGTTGCATATGGGTCACATGCTTAACAACACCACCCAGGATGTGCTCATCAGGCGTGCCCGCATGCTGGGTTACAACGCATGCTGGGTGCCGGGCACCGATCATGCCAGCATCGCCACCGAGGCAAAGGTTGTAGCCAAGCTTCGCAGCGAGGGTATTGACAAGAAGTCATTATCGAGGGAGGAATTCATTGACCACGCATGGGAGTGGACACACAAGCACGGAGGCATCATCCTCGAGCAGCTCAAACGCCTCGGGGCTTCATGCGACTGGGACCGCACGCTCTTCACCATGGATGACGACCGTTACAAGTCGGTCATCAGGGTTTTCATTGACCTGTACAATAAAGGCCTTATTTACAGGGGCGTGCGAATGGTCAACTGGGATCCGCAGGCACTGACGGCAGTATCGGATGAGGAGGTTATCTATACCGAGGAGAAGTCGAAGCTGTATTACGTTCGTTATAAGATAGTTGGTGAAGAAAATTATATCACCGTCGCCACTACCAGGCCGGAGACCATCCTCGGCGATACAGCGGTATGCGCCAACCCGACGGATGAACGGTACACCGGCATGAAGGGGAAGCATGTGATCGTCCCCATGACCGGACGTGAGGTCCCATTCATCTTTGACGAATATGTTGATAAGGAGTTCGGCACAGGATGCCTGAAGATCACTCCGGCTCATGACATCAATGACTATGAGATCGGGGTTAAGTATAACCTCGAGGCCATCGATATATTTAATGATAACGGGACCATCAGCGACAGAGCCGGCATGTTCGTCGGCATAGACCGTTTTGAGGCACGTAAGCTTGCTGAGGAGGAGCTCAGCAGAACAGGTGCCCTCGTCAGGGTGGAGGATTACATGAACAAGGCCGGGCGCTCGGAGCGAACCCACGCCGTGATTGAACCCAAACTGTCGATGCAGTGGTTCCTGAACATGAAGGATCTGTCCAAACCAGCTCTTGATGCTGTCATGGACGACACTGTGAGTCTCTATCCCGACAAGTACAAGAATGTTTACAGGCACTGGATGGAGAATGTGCGCGACTGGTGCATCAGCAGGCAGCTGTGGTGGGGACAACGCATTCCGGCATATTACTACAATAATAATGAGTTTGTTGTTGCCGAAACCGAAGAGGAGGCGCTCAAACTGGCACGCAGGGCGAGCGGCAGGAAGAATCTCACGATGGCTGACCTGAGGCAGGATGAAGACGTACTTGACACCTGGTTCTCATCGTGGCTCTGGCCTATCACCTGCTTCAACGGCATCAATGAACCTGACAACGCTGATATCAATTATTACTATCCCTCGAATGTACTTGTCACCGCCCCGGAGATACTATTCTTCTGGGTTGCCAGGATGATCATTGCAGGGTATGAATATCGCGGCCGTGAACCGTTCCGTGATGTTTACCTCACGGGCCTCGTTCGCGACAAGCAGAAGCGCAAGATGTCGAAGTCGCTCGGCAACTCCCCTGATCCCATCACACTGATGGAGAAGTACGGAGCTGACGGGGTAAGGGTAGGGATGCTGCTCTGTTCTCCTGCAGGGAATGACCTGCTGTATGATGACAGCCTGCCGGAGCAGGGGCGCAATTTCGCCAACAAGATATGGAATGCGTTCCGCCTGGTAATTACAATGCCCACTGATGACACTATAGAACAGCCGGCGGCCTCGAAGGCAGCTGTGCACTGGATGCAGGATACAATCAGCAAGACGCTGGCTGATATTGATGACAGCTTCGTGCGGTACCGTATCTCCGATGCTCTGATGCAGACATACAAGCTCTTCTGGGATGACTTCTCAGGATGGTATCTGGAGATCATAAAACCAGCGTACAAGGAGCCCATGGACGGCAAGACGCACCAGGCCACCCTGGAGATCTTCGGGATGCTGATGAAGATCATCCATCCTTTCATGCCCTTTATAACGGAGGAGATATGGCAGAGACTTGGTGAGAGAAAGGACGGTGAGAGTATCATGGTAGTGCAGATGCCTCTTCCCGCACCATACGAGGCCGGCCTGCTCACCCGCTTTGAAACGGCGAAGGAGATTGTCACTGCAGTCAGGGCAATACGCAAGGAGAGGAATATACCTGTAAGGGAACCCCTGGTGCTTTGTGCCGTTGCAGGCTCCACCGGAACGGAGTTTGACCAGGTTATCATCCGGATGTGCAATCTCTCTGAGATACGGATTGTTGACGGCAAGGTTGAAGGCGCCGCCTCATTCAGGATACACACCTCGGAGTTTTTCGTACCGCTCACTGATGGCATTGATCATGAGGATGAGATCAGGAAGCTCTCTGAGGAGCTGGCCTATACGGAAGGATTCCTCGCTTCGGTCATGCAGAAGCTCTCGAATGAAAAGTTCGTCGCCAATGCTCCGGAAAAGGTACTGGCGCTAGAGAGGAAGAAGGAGGCTGATGCCCGGATGAAGATTGCCACGCTCCACAAGAGCCTCGCGCACCTGGGTAAAAAGTAGCGCTTCGGCCCACCTGGGTAAAAGTAGCGCTTCGGCCCACCTGGATAAAAAGTAGCGCTTCGCCCACCTGGATAAACTTAAAATCTGGCCCGTCCGGAGATACAGCAGGTTTTCGCCCGCCTGAAGACACATAACAGGAGTTTTAGTTTTTAACGACTGTATAACTGCCGTCTGCTGCAGTCACAGTATGCCATCCGTCATTCAGTACCAGGTGCCAGCCGGCGCCTGAGAGATGGTTTTTATCCACCACTATATCCTTTGCTGTGACCCTCAGTGTATGCAGGTCATTTGTGAGCAGGGCACCTCCCTCGTCAACCGCCAGTCTCCCCCAGTTGTCGGAGACGCGGAGCCGTTCATACAGAGTACCAAGAGTATCGAGAAAATTGATATCCTCAGGCTCGAAGCTGAAGTTGGGGCTCTCCATGGTGATTGTCACCACGGGCTTCTCGTTGAAAGTTGTCACAATGCGGCGGGTGTTCTCGTTTATCATCTCCTCGCGCTCGCTCTCTTCCGCCCTGATAGCCTGTATGTCGTAGTTCATTGCCAGCGACCCTGCAACGTCACGGCAGACTTCCGGCAGGGTTACGTTATAAGCCTCCAGCGCAGCCTTGCCAAGGTCAAAGTCCGACTGTTGTATCTGCTTGAAGTCGAAGTCTTTGTCGTTGAGGAGAGTGGCATAAAGCGCACCGTGAACAAACCCGTATCCCCAGGCGTAGGAGTTATTCTGATATATCCTGTCAAGATATTCGAGGATTCTCTTTCTCAGCTCTTCGGGGCCCGAAGTGCAGAGTTTAATATATGTGAATGTTGTCAGGCCCTCGTAGTTTTCAAACCTGTTTTCGTCAGTGATGGCTTCGGGGAAGAGCTCGCGCCGGGCGCCGCGGAACACCAGGGCGTCACGGATGGCCTGGTTGCGGGTCTCTCCCGAGGAGCCGATTGCATAAGTAAGGGCCTTCCATTCGAGCTTAAGGTAGAGTCGGGCATTTCTGTCGTTCAGGTGGCGTGTGCTGAAGGTCGATGGCTTCAGTCCATGCCGGTCCTGGAAGGAGTGAAAAAGGCTGTGGACGGTGCGGGTAATCATCCGGTACCTGTCTTCCGTTTCGGGAAGCGGTACCATTGCATATCTTACTCCACCGAACTCTATAACGTTATTGGTTATGATCCTCTCTTTCGGCAGCACACCGGTAAAGATCCCGTCGCGGGCCTTCAGGTTCTCCTCCTTGTCAGCCAGGTTGGCATAGATGGCCCTGTTGCGGTTGTCGACGTACATGACAGGTCCGTAGAGGTTCTCTCCCCAGAGCTTGCCATTGTCACTGTTGCATACCTCCTCCACCAGCCTGAAATATTCAGCTGCTTTGTCGGCGGAAAACCATGCCAGCCCCTTATCCTTTTGACATGATGAGAGAACAATGATGGCGGCAATGAATAACAGCTTTTTCATTAGGGTCCGTTGTGCGGACCAAAAGTAAAAAAAAATCATCAACATGGTCCGGCATGAGACATAGATATTCATTTATGACAAAGGCGGTGCTTTTTGTATCTTTAAATTTTTAGATTTGCCCATCGTATTTAAGAAGCAAATGATGAACAATGACATACTTATGAGCCGCAATGAGCTCGTTCAGTTTCTCAGGAAGCCGGCAGACCAGTTCACATCTGATGACATCATCAGGTTCATCGAGGCCAAGGGCATCAAGATGGTCAATTTCAGGTATGCAGCCGGTGACGG
>JBGSLG010000133.1:0-38689 GCA_041740815.1 Bacteroidales bacterium | reverse complement strand
GTTCTGCCGAACAGAATACCTTGCTATATTCGCAGGTCAAACCTAACAAATAAAAAAAAGCTATGGGACTCAAGGGCCGGCTTATAATCATGAATTTCCTCCAGTTCTTTATGTGGGGGGCATGGATGATGACACTGGGTCATTACGGATTCGTGGAGAGACAATGGAACGGCGCTCAGTTTGGCCTGGTATTCTCAACCATGGGCTTCGCGTCACTTATTATGCCCACCTTGTTCGGAATTCTTGCCGATAAATGGAAGGCAAATTACGTCTATGCGATACTTCACCTTCTGTTCGGGGTAACAATGTGCTTCCTGCCGCTGATTGAGGCACCACTGCCCTTCTTCTGGCTTTTGTTGCTTGCGATGTGCTTTTATATGCCGACAATTGGTCTGAATAACTCTGTCGGTTTCAGACTGCTGAAAAGCGAAGGTAAAGAGCCCACAAAGTACTTCCCGCCGATCAGGGTGTGGGGTACGGTAGGCTTTATCATAGCAATGTGGGTAACAAACTTCTTCACCAAACCATGGGGTCTTGGATATAGCATCAAGGTCTCCTTCATTATAGCAGCTGTTTCCGCATTCGGCCTCGCTCTTTATTCATTCTTCATGTTGCCGGTTGTGAAAAAAGTGGAAAGCGATGCAACTGAAAAGAAGACCTGGGCTCAGAGCCTGGGGTTAGAAGCCTTCGGGCTGTTTCGGCAAAAGAAAATGCTGTTGTTTTTTATCTTCAGCATGCTTCTGGGCGGCGCCCTTCAGCTTACCAATGCCTACGGCGACAGTTTTCTCCAGGATGCGACTGTTTTCCCGAAAGGCGGGCTGATTAATAACTTCTCCACAATAATACTCTCAATATCACAGATCTCCGAAACCCTGTTTATCCTTTCGATTCCTTTTTTCCTGAAGCGTTTCGGTATCAAGAAAGTGATGCTGTTCAGTATGGTAGCATGGGTACTGCGTTTCGCTCTGTTCGGTCTTGCCGGCAATACAGCCATAGGTTTTGTACTGATTATAACCTCCTGTATTGTTTACGGAATGGCATTTGATTTCTTCAATATCTCGGGAGCCCTGTTTGTGGAACAAAACACTGACTCAAAGATCACTGCCTCGGCACAGGGTGTTTTTATGCTGATGACCAACGGTATAGGCGCTGTTCTTGGAAATCTCATTGCCGGGCAGGTAATCAAAAAGTGGTTCGAAGATCCGGCAACTCTTGTCAAAGACTGGCCGGGCATCTGGATATCCTTCGCCGCATATGCACTGGTGGTAGCCATTCTCTTCGCCATTCTGTTCAGACATAAGCACATTCCGGAGGAGACTGCAAGTATAAGTCACTGATTTATATTTATTTGCTGATCGCGCCCGGCCTAAGTTGGCTATGGAGGACTTTCAGCCCAGAAGAATGATGCTCAGCCCTATCACAATCATCCCGCTGATCAGTCCGTAAATGGCAACATGATGCTTGCCGTACTTATGTGCCGCAGGCAGGAGCTCGTCGAAAGAAATATAGACCATTATTCCGGCCACCATGCCGAATACATATCCAAGGCTGATATCAGTGTTGAACAGGGTCAGGATAAAGTATCCTGCAATGGCTCCGATTGGTTCAGAAAATCCGGACAGGATTGACCATGTAAGAGCTTTTTTCTTTGATCCGGTGGCATAATAAACGGGAACTGCGACTGCAATTCCTTCGGGTATGTTATGAATAGCAACTGCAATTGCAATACTTATACCAATTGTTACGTCAGACATGGCCGACATGAAGGTGGCGATGCCCTCCGGGAAGTTATGAACCCCAATGGCAATGGCAGTGAAAGTTCCGATTCTCATCAGCTTACGGTCTCTGGGGCCGGGTAAGCCCCTGTGCTGTTGCTTCCTGCCCTTGCACTCAGGTTTATCAGGGTCCCTCGCCCCGGGGTTCATCTGTTCCACCCTCTTCAGCTCATGGGGGTTACCCTCGGAGGGGAGTATCTTGTCAATGGCCGCAGACAGTCCTACTCCAGCCACGAAAGAGGCGAAAGTAAGCCATGATGCGGTTTCATTGCTGTAAAAGGTACGCATGATCTCACCCGATCCTGTAAGGATCTCGGTAAATGAAATAAAAATCATCACCCCGGCTGAGAATCCGAGCGAAAAGGCAAGAAAGGAAGTCTTCGTTCGCTTTGCGAAGAAAGCAATCAATCCCCCGATCCCGGTAGCCAGTCCTGCAAAAAGAGTAATCCCGAAGGCAAACAAAATCGGGGAATCATGCATTAAAATATTTATTTAGAATCGGTTTAAATTACAAAATTAGAAGAAACATCGAAAAAACAAGCGTTCCAGAGATTCCGGGATAAAAAAAAGCTCTTAATTAGTGAACCTTTTAAGGAACATGAATCTCCGCGACTATTATAGTATACTTGGGGTAAGGCAGGGTGCTACCGATGATGAGATCAGGAAGGCTTACCGCAGCAAGGCCATGGAGTTTCATCCTGACCGCAATCATTCAGAGGGAGCGCCGGAGATGTTCATACTGATCACGGAGGCGTATGAGTACCTTACCAGTCATCCTCACAGCAGGAACATCACCCGGGAGGAAGCAGAGAGAAATTACAGGGCATGGATTGACTACAGGCAGGCGGAGGCCAGAAAGAGGGCTGAAGCCTATGCCAGGACGACTTACTCGGCCTTTAAAAAGAGCCCCATTTACAAGAGTACAACAGTCATTGACGGAGCGATGGTGTTTCTTGGCCTGGCATTGGGTGTCGCCGTCATTTTCATGACAGTCTTCGGTTACAGTTACCGCATGAGAATGGCCACCACTCCCAGGGAGGAGCCTTCACTGTCGCTGGCTTTTGTCACTCTCTCTGTCGGACTGATCTACATGATGGTTTCAGGCCTGTACCTCAGTGCGTGGATTGCACAGCAAAAGAGAAAAAAACAAACCAAGAATGTCAGGGAGAGTAAAAATCAGGAATCCGTTTGATTCGGATAAAAACCAGTGTTTCGGATGCAGTACCTTCAATCCTGCAGGATTGAAACTCACCTTTGAGGAGGAGGATGGGAAGCTGTTTGCCTATTGGGGTCCGTTGCCGCATTTCCAGGGGTACATTAATGTGCTTCACGGCGGGATTATTGCAACTCTTCTTGACGAGGCGGGTGCGTGGTGCATCTACATCTCGCCAGGCACCTCGGGAGTGACCTCCTCACTGACTGTCAGGTACCTGAAGCCCGTATATATCAGCAAGGGCACAGTGCGCATTGAGGCGGAGCTGATCTCGCTTCAGGAAAAGAGCGGACTCTATAAGTGCAGACTTTATGACGGTGACGGGAGACTGTGTGCTGAAGCGGATATTGAATACTTTCTCTATCCTGAGAAGATTGCCCGGCAGCGCTTTCATTATCCCGGCAGGGAGGCCTTCTTTCAAGGCTGACAGGTAACTTCCGGCATGGTGGCCTTCTATCCCGGCTGACAGGTGATTTCGGCAGGCAGGTCTGTTATCAGTCCTGACAGCTCTGCTTCCGGCAATCAGAAGTCGATGCGTGCCAGCGGTGTCACGCTGTGATCAGTGAATTGTTTCCTGAGGAACTTATAGTATCCGGTAATGCCGATCATTGCAGCGTTGTCAGTAGTATACCGAAACTCGGGAAGGAAGATGTTCCAGCTGCGTTTCTGTGCCTCTCTTGTGGCCGCCTGCCGGAGGCCGGAATTTGCAGAGACACCGCCTGCAATCCCTATCTCGGTAATGCCTGTCTCTTTGGAGGCACGAACCAGTTTACTTATAAGTATCTCTATGATAGTCTGTTGCAGTGATGCCGCGAGATCATTCAGATTTTTCACAATGAAATCCGGATCCTCCGCCACCCTGTCACGTAAGAAATAGAGGAAGCTGGTCTTGAGCCCTGAGAAGCTGAAGTTCAGCCCCTGTATCCTTGGTTTGGCAAACCGGAATGCCTCACTGTTGCCATCGGCAGCCAGCCGGTCAATCACCGGGCCCCCGGGATATGGTAGTCCCATTACCTTGGCGCACTTGTCGAAAGCCTCACCCGCAGCATCATCGATAGTATTGCCTATGAGTTCCATTGTGAAGTGATCATGCATGACGATGAGTTGCGTATGCCCTCCCGATACCAGCAGGCAGAGGAATGGAAAGCGCGGAATGCGGTTCTCTCTCCCCTGTTCCATGGCGAAGTGGGACATGACATGTGCCTGGAGGTGGTTTACTTCAATCAGCGGAATATTGCGCGCCAGAGCAAACCCCTTGGCAAATGATGTGCCCACCAGAAGTGAGCCCAGAAGCCCCGGGCCACGGGTAAAGGCAACGGCGCTGATTTCGTCGGCTCTCTTCCCGGCTGCGGACATCGCCTGGTCTACTACCGGGACGATGTTGGCCTGGTGTGCCCTTGAGGCCAGTTCCGGAACAACACCTCCGTAGGCCTTATGGATAGCCTGGTTTGCTATCAGGTTTGAGAGGACATAACCGTTACTGATGACCGCGGCCGAAGTGTCGTCGCAAGATGATTCTATCGCAAGGATCGTAATGTCTGGCGTCATTTTTGTATCACTCTTTTTTATTAACTTCGCATGCGGCGGAATTCCCTTATTAATGGCCAAAATTATTAAAAAAACCGTAAGGATCCTTTTTATCATAGCAGCGGTGCTGGTTGTGGTGCCTGGCATTCTGTTCCTCCTAATGCAAGCCCCTGCTATTCAGACCTTTACGGTGAATAGAATTACTCAGGCCATCTCAAAGAGAACCGGGGCTGATATTTTCATCGGCAAGGTAAGCTACAGGATGTTCCGCAAGATTGTGCTTGAGGATGTACTGTTTGAGGACCATGGAGGTGATACCCTGCTGGCTGTAAAAAGGATTGATCTCAGTATACGTCAGATTCGGCCGCAGGTGATGACGTTCAGGTTTGGAAGGGCACGTCTCTACGAACCCGATTTCAGGATGGTCAGAGACACTGCAGGTGTGATGAACCTGACAGAGTATATCAGAAGCCTGCAGGGAGACTCCCCGAAGGACACCACCAGAAGCATTGACATAAGTTTCACCGATATCGAAATAACTGACGGGAGCCTCATTCTTACCGACATGGCTGATACCTCAGGTATCATTCCCGGCAGCGTCAACCTAAGTAACCTGAGGCTATCAGGCCTTAATGCCAGGTTACGGGATCTGAGCATCATACCGGACTCTGTCAGTATGGTCGTCAGGGGGCTGGCCTTCAGAGAAGAAGGAGGCTTTAGCAGCGTTAGCCTTGACATGAATGTAGCTATTGGCACCGAAGGTTTTTCTTTCAGGGAGGTGGAACTACTGACTGACTCCAGCGCCATCTCGGCCGAAAGAATTCTGCTGATGCCTCAGGATACGGCCTCCTGGTCTGATTTCATCAACAAGGTGAAAATGGATTTTCAGTTCACTAACTCAATTATTGACGCTTCAGACCTGGCCTATTTTGTCAGGCCCCTGGCAGGCATAAGTGAGAACATCTCTCTCTCCGGCAGGGTGAGCGGAACCGTGGCAGAGTTGAAAGGGAGGGACATCAAAATTGATTATGCGGAAGATACCAGGCTCAGGTTTGACTTTGACATCTCAGGCCTGCCTGAAATAAATGACAGTTATCTGTTCATTGATTTCACTGACATGAGAACCAGTGCCGGAGATATCGCAAAGTTTTCGATACCTGGGAAGAAGCCGCTAAGGCTCCCCGTGATAGCACATGACCTGGGGGTCATATCCTACAAGGGCAGCTTCACCGGTTTTACAACCGATTTTGTGTCATTCGGAACCCTGACTACTGAGAGAGGCACATTCTCCACTGACCTTTCACTGAAACCTGAAGGAAGAAATACTTTCGGGTTCAAGGGATTCCTAAGGACCAGTGATGTGGATCTCGGGTACGTCACCGGGAACGAGCAAATGTTCGGGGGTCTATGGATGCATGCTGACATCGAGGGATCCATGCAATCGTTCAAACGCCTCACTGCCAGCATTACCGGCGTTATTGACAGCGTGGAGGTCAATGACTACCTGTACCAGAATGTTGCCGTGGAAGGCACCTATGCTGACAGTATCTGGGATGGCACAGTTAAGATAAGTGACAGGAATATAAGGATGGACCTGATGGGGAGGTTTGATCTTGAGAAGAGCATGCCTGAGTTTGATTTCACGCTGAACCTTGCCCATGCTGACCTTAACAAACTCAACCTCATCAAGGGCGATTCGGTCTTTACGGTCTCTGCCCTTATCACTGCATCCTTCAAGGGGAACAGTACGGATAATCTTGAAGGTGACATGAGGCTGATCAATTCCACGCTTCAAAATTCCAACGGCCTGCTGAGCATATACGATTTCCTCGTAACCTCGGGCAAGGAAAACGGGGAACCGCTGCTGACCCTTAAATCTGACTTCGCTGATGCGGAGGTAAGAGGCACCTATACTCCTGAAGCAATAGGTTCAACGGTAAAGACAATGCTGGCGACGCTTTTTCCGTCAAAGTTCAAGGCCCATGAGAAAGCCAGGGACAAGGAAAAGGGAGAGGCGATGTTCACCTTCAACGCACGCATCAAAAAAATTGACAAGCTGAACGAATTCATGGCGACGGGGTTAACAATCTCCGAAGGCAGCACAGTTACAGGGCGCTTCATGTCTGACCGGTCAGAGCTCTCAGCGGAGATGAAGTCCGATGCGATAACCTATGCAGGGTTACGGCTGGAGGAGATGAGCCTGTCCGGAGCAGTTAACGGGGCAAAGATGACTGTTGATCTTATTGCGGACTCTCTCCTGCTCCCCGACAAGTCTGTACTGGGCAATTTCAGTATTGGAGCCGCCAGCAACACCGACACGATAGATCTCGGGATCTCGTGGGATAACCATGACGAGGGCCGGACAATGGGTGAACTGAACGCCAGGGGGTTCTTCAGCCTGAACGAACTAAACAGGTCCGTCCTTACGGTAGGAATTCTTCCTTCCGGATTTACAGTCAGCAGTACTCCGTGGATAATAAGTCCTGCCCGAATCGTATTAGACTCTGCCAACATCTGGTTTGACAACATTCTGGTGACAAGCCGTACAAATTACATCAGGCTTGACGGCATGCTCTCATCTGTCCCTGAAGACAGACTCAACCTGAACTTTGAAGGACTCAACCTGTCATACCTGAACAGCCTTCAGAAAGCCCAGCCCGGCAGCACGGAAGGTTTTACCGGGATGCAGGTCGGCGGGATAATGAAAGGCAATGTCACCCTGTCTGATGTATATAACAATCTGCTCTTCGAGAGCAATATCAGTATCACTGACTTCACGCTTAACAATGTCGGGTATGGCCTTCTGACCGTTCTGAGTGAATGGGATCCGAGGAAGAAGGTTGCGCAGATAAACGTCTTCAATGATTTTGAGGGCAGCCGCTTCTTTGAAATAAGCGGCAGTTATGCGCCATCATCAAAGATTGCTGATATCACTGCCAATACATCCTCGATGCCGCTTAACGTGCTAAATCCATTTGTCAAAGCATTTGCCTCTGACCTTAACGGTTTAGCATCGGGCAAAGTAAGGATCCGGGGGCCGCTGAAGCAGCTCGTGCTGAGCGGTTCGGTGATGGCCCGCGATGCATCATTGAAGATCAACTTCCTTCAGACAAGGTACAGTTTCTCGGACAGTGTACGGTTCACCCCTCAGGGTATTGAATTCAGGGACATCAGGTTCTATGATGACTACAAAAACCAGGGGACTCTCAACGGGATGCTTGCGCACAAGTCATTCAAGGAGATGGGCATCAATTTCGACATCAACATGGACAAGATGCTTGTCATAAATACCAAACCCAAGGACAGCGACAGCTTCTACGGGACTGCCTATGCATCAGGTTATGCAGGCATAAGGGGGAATGACAAGAAGCTTGTTTTCAATATCTCGGCAAGGACGGCAGCCAACACAGAGTTCTACGTTCCTCTGAACTCCTCAGCCAGTGTGAGTGACTACCCCTATATAATCTTCATTGATGCGGCCCGGGATAAGAAGGAGGACAGTGAGACGGACCAGTTCGTTGAAACGAATCAGAGAAGCAATATTGAACTGAATTTCGACCTCGACATCACCCCGGAGGCTGAGGTGCAGCTTATACTCGACGCCACCACAGGCGGCGTGATCAGAGGCAAGGGAGAGGGAAAGCTGAACATAAGCCTCAGTTCACGCGGCGATGTACGTATGGCTGGTGATTATATTATCAGAAGCGGCGATTACCTTTTTACCCTTGGTAACATACTCAACAAGCGTTTCACCGTTGAGAACGGCGGGACCATCTCATGGAACGGCCCCATTGAAGATGCCATCATTAACATCAGAGCTCTGTACAGGACCAAGGCCTCACTCTCAGACATATACAGCAAGGAGGAATTTCCGGAGTTGCAGGAACGGCTCCCCGTTGAGTGCGTACTAAGCCTCAGCGACAAGCTGATGAATCCGTCAATCCGGTTTGACATCCTTCTTCCGACAGCCGACGAACAAACAAGGGAGTATCTGAGGATGGCCACTGACACCGATGAGAAGCTCAGCCGGCAGTTCCTCTATCTGCTTGTAATGAACAGTTTTTACCCTGACCCGGCATTATACGGCGGATCGGGGTCGGGCTCAGGAAGCCAGGTGTCACAGAGTGATAATCAGGGGGCAGGGATTCTCGGCGTCACAACCACCACGGAGATGCTCTCAAACCAGCTGAGCAACTGGCTGTCGCAGATAAGCAACGACTTTGACATTGGGTTCAACTACCGGCCCGGGAATGAAATCACTGACCAGGAGGTGGAGGTAGCTCTGTCAACCCAGTTACTGAATGACAAGGTGACTCTTAACGGTAATGTCGACGTGGGCGGTAACCAGTTTAACACCAATACCAGTGCCATCACCGGGGAGTTCACCATAGAGGTCAAGCTCACCGATATGCTGCGCTTTAAGGTCTTCAACAGGTCGAATAACAACCTCTATTACCAGGTACATCCCTACACGCAGGGTGTGGGTATCTTTTACAGGCGCGATTTTGATACCTTTAAAAATCTGTTCATCAGGCCCGAAGAGCGCAAAAGGAAGAAAGCAGCAGATGAGGAGACGAAGGATAAATAACATTTCAACAACAGCCCTATTTTATGAACATCTGCATAATCCGGTGCCAGTTTGTCCGTTTTTTAATATATTCGCCCGATGATACAAAAAAGTAAGTCAAACAGTTAACAATTAAACCGAGGACAATGATATTAGCTAACATTTTATTACAGGGTACTACGGCCACACCGGCCGCCGAAGAGGCAACGATGTCACTGGCTGATCTTTATATGGCCGGAGGCTGGGTGATGATCATCATCACTCTTCTCTCATTTGTTGCATTGTACATTTTTGTCGAAAGGTACCTTGTCATCACCAAGGCTACAAAGATTGATGCGAACTTCATGAACCGCATCAAGGATTACATGTATGAAGGTAAGGTTGATGCGGCTCTGCAGCTCTGCAGGAAAACGAATTCGCCCCAGGCGCGTATGGTAGAGAAGGGCATCACCCGTCTCGGCAGGCCGCTTGCCGATGTCAGCTCCGCCATTGAGAATGTGGGGAGGCTTGAGATTCATAAGCTGGAGAAGAGATTCCCGACGCTGGCCACCATCGCAGGGGCAGCCCCTCTGCTGGGCTTCTTCGGAACAGTCATCGGGATGGTGCAGGCATTTTATGAGATGTCCCTGGCAGGCAACAGCCTTGATATAAGTGTGCTTAGCGGCGGTATATACACGGCTCTCATCACCACCGTCGGCGGTCTGATCCTGGGTATACTTGCATATTTCGGTTACAACGTCCTTGTGGTAAAGGTTGAAAATGTGGTATTCCAGCTTGAGACCACCTCCACCGAGTTCCTTGATATCCTTAACGAACCTGTAAAATAGCTTCCGATGGCAATCACCTCAAAGAATAAGGTTAGTGTAAACTTCAGCAATGCAGGCATGTCAGATATTGTCTTCCTGCTGCTGTTGTTCTTCATGCTGACCTCCACCCTGGTGCATCCGACGGCCCTGAAGCTGTTGCTGCCAAAGGGTGCGACACAGACGTCGGCACGTCCGATGACAACTGTCTCCATCACCAAGGATCTTCAGTATTACATTGAGGATCAGCCAATACAGCTTGAAAACCTCGAAGCTGCCCTGCAGTCAAAGGTTGGAAGCAATCCTGAGATCTATGTCTCAGTGCATGCTGACAGGAGTGTTCCTGTAGAGTATGTGGTTAACATTATGAACATTGCAGCCAGAAACCAATACAAATTAATACTTGCCACAACTCCAAAATAGCGCAAGGGAGCCTCTCTCAAAGGAAAGGAAGCAGGGTCTGGCCATCAGTGCCGTGATCCACTTGCTGCTTGCTCTTCTTATTATATTTATAACATTCAGGGTAGAGATCCCTGAACCGACAGAAGAGGGTCTGCTTGTCAATTTCGGTTTTGACGAGACCGGTGACGGGTTATTCGAGCCTGCACCGGAGCCTGTCACCCCGCCGCCACCGCCGCCTTCTGCCGGTGATGACGGAGGAGAAGAGGCGCTGCTGACGCAGGATTTTGAGGAGGCTGTAGAGGTCAAGAAGAAGGAGCCCAGTCCGGAAGAGCTCAGGAAGCAGGCTGAGGCGCGTGCCGCAGAGCTTAAGAGACGAGAGGAGGCTGAGGCTGAAAGAAAGAGGGTTGAACAGGAGACAGCCGATAGGCTTAAGCGTGAGGAGGAGCAGCGGCGGCTTGACCAGGCCAGAGCCAGGGTCAGTGGTGCTCTTAGCAACAAAGCCAATACAGGCACAACAGGCCAGAGTGAGGGTGTGGCAGGCGGACCGGGTAACCAGGGCGACCCAAGAGGTGGCACGGGAGACAAATACGGTACGGGGGGCGGTACGGGCAACAGCAAGATTTCATATGACCTTGGAGGCAGGGGTGCCACCTCAGTACCGGAACCGGTATATGACATCCAGGTCGAGGGAAAGGTTGTCGTAGAGATAACCGTCGACAAATCGGGCAAAGTGATTAACGCGGTTGCCGGTCGCCCGGGATCCACCACCCTGGACGCTACCCTTCTTCGGATCGCACGTGAAGCGGCGCTGAAGGCTAAGTTCAAAAGCAGCAGTGAGGCCGCGGAAATTCAGAAGGGTACTATCACCTACATTTTCAAGCTTAATTAGGGATTCACACTTTCTTATGAGACAGATGCCCCGATGCGGGTATCGTCACCGTAAGGTATTTGTGCTCTCAGAAGAGACTGACACGATGCGGATAGTGTCACTGACTGACATTTGCGCTCTCAGAAGAGACCTGCCAAAAAATCAAGTGCCCCGGTCAGTTTGAGCGCTGATGCCATTATTGCAACAAGCAGTATTATGCGCACCACCTTCGGGCCCCAGCTGACGGCTACCCTTGACGCCAGCCACGCTCCCACCCCCTGACCTGCGGCCAGAATAATACCATACAGATAGTTTACCTGTCCGCTGATTATAAAAACCGTCAGGGCAATGGCAGTCATGGCTGCAACAATGAGCACCTTGTGGGCATTGGATTCTGTAAGTCCCAGCCCGGCACCCAGTACCAGCGCTGCGAGCAGGAAAAACCCCACGCCTGCCTGGATGAAGCCGCCGTAGATACCTATAAAAAAGAATATCACCGAGACCCACCATCTTCGCTTCGGGGTGATTGAAAGTGCGTGATTACGCACCCACTGTTCAGGCTTGTAGAGAATGATGAAGAACATGAAGATTAGCAGCCCGCCAATGAGGAGCTCCATCATGCGTTCATTGATACGTATTGCCAGCAGGGAGCCCAGCAGTGACCCGGCAACGGCGGGTATTGTCATCCATATTCCTTCACGTGCGCTATAGAGCTTCTGCTGCCTGAAACTAAGGCTGCTGACTATGCTCTGTACTAATACACCTATCCGGTTTGTGCCGTTGGCAATGTTGGCGGGCAGGCCAAGGAACATGAGAAGGGGGAGGGTTATCAGCGATCCGCTGCCGGCCAGGGTGTTGACAAATCCTGCGAAGAGGCCGGCGGCTATGACAGCCAGGTACATATACCATTCCATGAAGGGAGGGTATTATCTCTCAAGGAGATCCTTGACGGCCATCTGGAGGTTATCTATCAGCTCTGTATCCTTTATCACATAATCAGCAATGCCCTTACGGGCGAACTCAAGCACAACCTCGCCTTTCTCCTGCGCAGAGAGCATGATGACCGGAATCTCGGGAGCCAGCCTGCTTATCTCATCATATGCCTCCATCCCGTTCATGGGTACTTCGCCCTGCTTCAGGAAATAGAAATCGAGAATGATGAGGTCAGGATTCTCATTCAGGGCTGCAATACAATCCTCCCCATAGGAGAATGTCCTGACCCTGTATCCTGAGGTCTCAAGCCTTGCCGAGACCAGGCTGGTGATCACGGGGTCATCATCTACAACAAATACCAGACTGTCGATTTCAGGATTAACTTTCTCCATATCTACAAAAGTACAAATTGAATTGAAATATCCTACATGGAAAACAGCGGGTAATCTTTCATCATTTTTACCACTCTCTCGCCTACGGAGGCGATAGCTGCCTCATTCTCAATATTGACCAGCACCTCATCAAGCAGCTGTACAATCTGCCCCATATCGCCCTCTTTCAGTCCGCGGGTGGTGACGGCCGGTGTGCCGACCCTGATTCCGGATGTCAGGAAGGGGGAGCGTGAGTCAAAAGGCACCATATTCTTGTTAACGGTGATATGGGCCTTCACAAGTGTATTCTCCACCTTCTTTCCGGTGATTTCCGGGAACCGGGTTCTGAGATCGATGAGCATCGAGTGGTTGTCTGTCCCGCCTGAGATCACCTTATAGCCCAGTTGCATGAACGCATCGGCCATCACCGAGGCATTCCTCTGCACATGCTGCTGATAGGTACGGAACTCAGGGGTGAGTGCCTCCGCGAATGACACAGCCTTGGAAGCAATAACATGTTCAAGCGGCCCGCCCTGTATTCCGGGGAACACTGCGGAGTTGAGCATGGCTGACATCATCTTTATCTCTCCCTTGGGTGTTGTCACACCCCATGGATTTGGGAAGTCGCTGCCCATCAGGATGATACCTCCGCGGGGGCCTCTCAGTGTCTTATGGGTTGTAGATGTAACTATGTGTGCGTATTTCAGGGGATTATCAAGCAATCCTGCAGCTATCAGTCCTGCGGGGTGAGCCATGTCAATCATAAGCAATGCTCCGATTTTGTCTGCGATTTCGCGCATCCTTGCATAATCCCACTCTCTCGAGTATGCCGAAGCACCGCCGACGACAAGTCTCGGCTTCTCCCTGAGAGCCACCTCCTCCATCATGTCATAGTCAACCCTTCCTGTCTCCTCTCTGACACCGTAAGATACCGGCCTGTAAAGTATACCGGAGGAATTTACCGGTGAGCCGTGAGAGAGATGTCCTCCGTGCGACAGATCAAGGCCGAGAAAGGTATCACCCGGTTTGAGCACTGCAAGAAAGACAGCCATGTTGGCCTGAGCCCCGGAGTGAGGCTGAACATTGGCATAGGCGGCATTGAAAAGTTGTTTGAGCCTGTCAATGGCAAGCTGTTCCACCTCATCAACAACCTCGCAACCACCGTAGTATCTTGCTCCCGGATAACCCTCAGCATACTTGTTGGTGAGGACAGAACCCATGGCTTCAAGCACCTGCGGACTCACGAAATTTTCGGATGCTATCAGTTCAATCCCTTCTGTCTGCCGTCTGCGTTCGCGATCAATCAGGTCAAATATTGCTTTGTCTTTTTCCATAATACCAGTGAGTTCGTTAAACAATCCGTCTCCGTCAAAAGTGCTTTCACGGAGGGGACAGGAGCAAATATACGTTTAAATATTTATTTTATTCATGACTCAGTTTTTGCTATTCCAGCTTATTGTGAAAGAGTCTGGAAGACCGGTGGCTGACCTGGAAACAGGCTCCGGAGCGATAGGGCATCACTCCTCTGAAAACTGCCTGAGCAGTTCCCTGTAGGCGGAGAAGATCCTCGACTTTGAGATGAAGCCTACATACTGGCCTTTATCAAGCACCGGCAGGTTCCAGGCCCCGGTACGTTCAAATGTATCCAGAACGACATCTCCCCTCTCGCTTATATCAATGTATGACGGAGGGATTGTCATCAGATCCCTGATGCTCACCTTCTCATAGAGATCCGGCTTGAACATCTTATCTCGCACATCATCAAGCAGTACCACTCCCTCAAGGATATTGAATTCATCCACTACCGGGAAGAGGTTCCTGTTAGACCTGGAGATCTGTTTGACCAGGTCTCCGAGGTTACCGTCGGGATTAACCGTCAGGAGATCCTTTTCCACCTCCTTTGTCCAGTCAAGCAGCGTCATCACAGCCTTGTCCTTGTCGTGGGTTATCAACTCTCCGGTTGCAGCAAGCTGCTCGTTATATATTGAATGCTTCTGGAAGGTTCTGGCAGTTACAAAGCCCACTGTGGATGTAATGATCAGAGGAATGAGAAGACCATAGCCCTCAGTGATCTCGGCAATAAGGAAGATGGCTGTCAGTGGAGCATGGAGGACTGAGGCGAATACTCCGGCCATGGCTGTAAGCGTGAAGCTGCTTCCGGTAAGCGAGAGCCCGAAGATGTGGTTCATGAGGCTGCTGAAAAAATATCCTGCCACCCCTCCGGTGAACAGCACCGGTGCCACAATGCCTCCCACGCCCCCTGCGCCGTTGGTTGAAGCAGTGGCAACCACCTTAAGCAGGATGAGTGCCGCCATCAGCAAGGCTGTCATCCAGAAGCTCCGCGCCATCCCTCCGAAAATGACTGTTCCCGAAGCACTGACGTCACTGGCATTAAGGAGATGCATAACCGTCTCATAACCTTCACCGTACAGTGCCGGAAAAAAATAGATCAGGGCTCCGAGGATCACCCCGCCGATTGTCATCCTGACCCATTGGTTCTTAATTTTTTTGTACAGTTTCTCTATGCCGACGGTTGTCTTCGTGAAATAGAGCCCGGCTAACCCGCAAAAAACACCCAGCAAAAGGTAATAGGGAAGATCACTCAGCAGAAATCCCTCTTTAACCTGGAACGAGAAGAGTACATTATCGCCCATAAAGAAGAATGCCACGGTGGCAGCCGTTACTGAGGAGATCAGGAGTGGCACTATGGAAGACATCGTCAGATCAAGCATCAGCACCTCCAGGGTGAAAAGTATTCCTCCGATAGGGGCTTTAAAGATGCCTGAGATGGCACCTGCAGCACCGCACCCAAGGAGTAGCGTGATGTACTTGTAGTTCAGGTTGAAGTAGCGTCCGATTGTGGAGCCGATTGAGGCCCCTGTAAGGACTATGGGAGCCTCTGCTCCAACTGATCCGCCAAAGCCGATGGTCAGGGAGCTGGCAAGTATGGAGGACCAGTTATTATGCCGTTTGATATAGCTTTTTCGCCTGGAGATGGCATAGAGTACCCTGCTTATGCCGTGAGAAATGTTATCACGTATCACGTACCTGACAAGTAGCACAGTAAGAAAAATGCCGACGAGCGGGTAGGCAAGGGCCAGTATTCCACCAGTTCCTTTCATGACTCCCTGGGTGAACAGGACATGAGTGTAGTGGATTGTATTCTTCAAAACCACCGCCGCCAGCGCACTGACAAGTCCAACCACGAAACTCAACAGGTAAATCAGTGTCTGCTGGTCCGAAAAAAATGTTTTAAGCTGTCTTATTTTCCTTATTAACAGAGTGTTCAAGATGCCTCCAGTAAGCGTAAAAACTAAACCAGTCACAAATATAGAATAAAATGAGGAGCAGATGTTTATTTTGGTAAGTTTGAAATATTTTACGTTTATGATCAGATTTGAAAGGCATACGCTTGGTAACGGGATGAGAGTGATTGCACACATGGATGATAGCACGCCCATGGTCACTTCAAACCTGCTCTATGATGCCGGTTCACGTGATGAGGACCCTGACGCTACGGGCTTTGCGCATCTCTTTGAGCATCTCATGTTCGAAGGCACAGCCAATATACCTGTCTTTGACACTCCGGTGATGATGGCCGGCGGGGAGAATAACGCTTTCACAAACAATGACCTTACCAACTACTATATAACTCTGCCGTACAACAACCTGGAGACCGCCTTCTGGCTTGATTCCGACCGGATGACCGGTCTCGACCTGTCCGACGAAAGGGTGGTGACACAAAAGAGCGTTGTCACCGAGGAGTATCGTCAGCGTTATCTCAACCAGCCTTACGGCGATATTTTGCTTCTGCTAAGGCCGCTGGCCTATAAGGTGCATCCTTACCGCTGGCCAGCCATCGGATTGGATATAAGTCATATTGAGAGAGCCGACAGTGCTTCCCTGAGACGGTTTTACCAAAAGCACTACCACCCCGCCAATGCTATTCTCAGTGTTGCCGGAAATGTCAGGCCGGATGATGTCTTAAGGCTTGCCGAAAAGTGGTTCGGAAGTATCCCGTCAGGGGATCGCAACGCAAGGATTCTTCCGGTGGAGCCTCTGCAGGATGAGCATCGTGAGATAACCGTTCACCGCCCGATACCGGCAGCACACCTGGTCATGGCTTTTCATACGGGCTGCCGGAACAATCGAGAGTTTTATGTCCTTGATCTTCTCACAGATATTCTCGCCGGATGCGAATCAGGCCGGTTCCCGGAACAGCTGGTCAGAAAAAGGGAGTTGTTCAGTGAGGCTGACATCTATCTCTCCGGTGAGATTGACCCCGGCCTGGTCATCTTCAGTGGCAGGCTAAAGGAGGGTGTTGACATCAGCAAGGCAGAAGCGGCGGTGACTGATGAGCTCAACCGGCTGGCTGCCGGTCCGGTGACCCCTGCAGAGCTTGAGAAAGCCCGCAACAGGTTTGAGTCACACAGGCTGATGTCATATCTCAGTGCAGCGAACAAGGCCTTCAGCCTTGCCTTCCACGAATTGCTCGGAGATGCTGAAGGCATCAACAGCGAGACAGAGCAGTACATGAGTGTCACAACAGACGAGATCATGAGAGCCTCGTCGCAGGTTTTCAAGCCTGAAAACTGCAGCGTAATCCATTATCTTCAGGAGCAGAGATGAAGAGACAGGAAATTAAAACAGCCCCCGCCATTATTACCCCTTCACCGGGTGACACCTCCTTCCCGGAGGTTACAAGGCTCAGCAACGGAGTGCCGGTGTACCTGCTCGGTAACGGCGCTGTGGACCTGCTCAGAATAGAGTTTGTGTTCAATGCCGGACAACTTGTTGAACCTGTTCATCTGGCAGCCTCCGCCACCAATGCCATGCTGACGGAAGGAACCACCTTTCATGACGCTCAGACAATCAATGACCTTATTGACAGTACCGGAGCCGTGTTCAATCATACGGCTGACAAGGACAGCGCAGGACTGGTGACCGTGACCCTGACAAGAAACCTGGAAGAGGTGATGGCACTGGCGGAGGAGGTTCTCTTTCATCCCTCCTTTCCGGAAAAGGAGTTCAGAATGCTGACTGACAAGCGGCTTCAGGCCTTTATGACAGGCAGACAAAAGACATCCGTTATTGCCAGGGAATTATTTTACCAGGCGCTCTGCGGCGAAAGCAACCCCTACGGGAGGATCACGGCAGCTGATGATTACAAGGCCCTGTCTGTAGCGGAACTGAGTGCGTTCCACTCCCGGCACTACAGAGTTGAAAATATGTATATCACTGTTGCCGGACGGAGACCGGAACAGGCGCTGCCAGTACTTGAAAGACGTTTCTCAGGCCCGGGAACAGGCAGGTGGCGCAAATCCGTAATCCCTTCGCTGACTTTTAACTCCACCGGTGCCGGGTCAATATTCAGGGAGATGGGCAACTCAGTTCAGAGCACCGTAAGGATGGGCTGGAGAGGGATCACGCGCGATAACCCTGACTACCAGGGTCTTCAGGTGGCCACAATGATCCTTGGGGGATATTTTGGTTCCAGGCTGATGCGCAACATCCGCGAAGAGAAGGGTTATACATACGGTATCCATGCTGTAGCAGGGGCCTTTCACGCGATCGGATACATAGCCATCATGACTGATGTGGCAAATGTATACCGTGCGGAGACCATCAGGGAGATAAGAAAGGAGATTGAGAAGCTGCGGGTGGAAGAAGTGGGTATTGAGGAGATGACCCTCGTCAGAAACCACCTCATGGGCGAGATTGCAAGGATGTTTGACGGACCCTTCGCCGTTGCCGAGGCAATAAGGGGAGTGATAGATTATGATGCTGGTCCCGACTATTATACCCGCTTTGCCGAGACTGTGAGAACCATCACTCCGGAGAAAATAAAATACCTAGTCAATACGTATTTCAACATGGATGATGCATATGAAATCATAGTCGGGGCAAAATGAATCCAGCAAGGTTACTGGTGTTGATATTTTTCTGCCTGGTGCTCACTCCCTCGCTTGAAGGGCAGGATGAGACACAGCCCTTATCACCGCATCTTGACCTGGTGACCGTTGATCCTCAGACCGGGTTTGCCACTTTAAGATGGATCCTGTCTGCTTCGCCTGATGTGGAACTTTATGTCATCTACACCTACGAGGGCGGCAGGGCCGATGCGGTTGACACTGTAAGGTCACCGCTTGAGACTCTCTACATCCATACAGCCTCTCAGGCAAGGTACAGGAGCGTCACATACGTAGTTGCAGCAATCGACTCGTCGCTTAATGTCAGCCCTCTCAGCAACAGCCTCAGCACCATTTTTCTTTCGGCCGGTAATGACACCTGCAATAACCGGATCATTCTTACATGGACTCCCTACAGCAACCTTTCAAAGCCGGCTGACGGTTATGAGATCCGTATCTCATCAGGGGGCGGACCGGCGGTACTGCACGAAACAATTGCGGCCGGCGAGACAGCATATATCTACCGCGGGTTTGACCCGGGCACCTCCTATTGCATCCATATTACTGCCACTGATGACGGGGCCGGCCTTTCAACATCAAACAGTGCCTGTGTGACAACCGGGACTGAAAGGATTCCATCACGGATAGGGCTTGATGCGGTGGCTGTTACCGGTCAGGCAATTCAGGTCACAGGCAGTTATGATGAGACAGCCACTGCTGATGATTTTCTGTTGGAGCAATACAATCCTGAGAGTGCCGTATGGGAGACTGCTGCCAGCGCAAGTGGTACAAACGGGAGTGTTTTCTTCGTCTTAACAGGGGCCGATACATCCGTTATCCGGCTCTACCGGATCAGTGTCCGTAACAACTGCAATATCACCGTGGCATCCTCTTCGGGTGTCAGGAACATGGTTCTGACATCTGTTGTCACAGGCACCCGCATCGATCTGAGGTGGAACAATCCTTTCCCGTCAGGCGATGCATCATATTCTGTATGGCGAAACAGAGGGGAAGGCTGGGATGAGGCGGCCACGGGAATCACAGACACAATATGGTCAGAAGATTATTCACTCTTTGCCGGGGAGCAGACAATGTCAGCCGTGGCATACCAGGTCACTGCTGCAGCGCCTGATGCTCCTGCCGGTGCCTCCCTGCACCGCTCGTCAGTGACGCTCATACAGCTTACAGAGGAGATCTTTTTCCCGAATGCCTTTATCCCCGGCGCGGCAGGTGAGAATGCCTTTTTCAGACCGGAGTTCGCCTTCATCCCGTTGGCATATGATCTAAGGATCTACTCCAGGGGAGGAGTACTTCTTTTCCAGACTGGTGACTATTCAACCGGCTGGGACGGCCGTCACGGCGGAGACCCGGTTCCTTCAGGCGTTTACCTCTGGAGCCTTAAACTGACCTCTCCTTCAGGCAGTGCGGTGGTAAGAAACGGCACAGTAACCATACTGCCATAGCTACAAGATTTTAAATGACCCGTTTTTCTTATATTTGCTCTGCCTTTACAGGCATCAAATGATGGTTAAAACGAAGACAAAGATATTTACCTCTGAGGATGTCAGCCGTATTGAACACGAATACAGTCTGCTCAGGGACAATCTGTACAGGTGTGACAAATCAGGGGAGTGTGAACTTATCGACAAGGCTTTCAGGTTTGCCAACGAGGCTCACCGCGACATGTACCGTAATTCAGGTGAGCCCTACATCATTCACCCGATCAATGTAGCCCGCATTGTCAACCAGGAGATGGGGCTTGGCGCCCGCTCAGTTGTGGCGGCTCTGTTGCATGATGTAGTGGAGGACACAGGCATACCGCTGGATGAGATCTCGAAAGAGTTCGGACCCAAGATTGCCTCACTCATTGACGGGCTGACGAAGATCTCAGGCACATACAACAAGGAGACGCACTCTCTGCAGGCCGAAAACTTCCGCAAGATGCTCATGACCCTGTCCGATGACATAAGGGTCATTCTCATCAAGATAGCCGACAGGCTTCACAACATGAGGACACTTGACTCTATGCCGGAGCATAAGAGGATGAAGGTTGCGGGTGAGACTGTCTACCTGTATGCTCCTCTGGCGCACCGGCTTGGGCTGTTTGCCATCAAGACCGAGCTTGAGGATCTGAGTTTCAAGTTCAGGCATCCGCGCATCTATGATGAGATAGCCCGCAAGGTGAAGATGGATGAGAAGAAGAACCTTGCCCTCATCAACCGCTTCAGCCTGCCTATCATTGAGGAGCTGAATGAAAACAACATCCTCTTTGACATCTCTGGCAGGTTCAAATCGATCTACTCAATATGGAAGAAGATGCAGTCAAAGAATATCCCCTTTGAGGAGGTCTACGATCTGCTTGCCGTAAGGATAGTGTTCGAGCCCGGACCGGACATGAGTGAGCGGGCTCAGTGCTGGCAGATCTATTCGCTCATTACTGACATTTACACTCCCAAGCCCGACAGACTGCGCGACTGGGTAAGCAGGCCGAAGTCGAACGGTTATGAGGCGCTTCACCTCACCGTTATGGGTCCCGAGGGGCGATGGGTTGAGGTTCAGATCCGGAGCCAGCGCATGGATGACATCGCTGAGCGGGGCTTTGCAGCACACTGGAAATACAAGGGAGACACCTCACAGTCGGAGAGCGAGCTCGACAAGTGGCTGAAGCACATCCGTGAGATGCTGGCCAACCCGATGTCTGACCCGGTTACATTCCTTGATGAGTTCAAGATGAGCCTCTTCTCTTCAGAGATAATGGTCTTTACTCCCAAGGGGCTGCTTGTGAATCTGCCCAAAGGGGCCTCTGCTCTCGATTTTGCTTATGAGATTCACACAGGTATTGGAAACAAGGCCATCGGGGCAAAGGTCAACTATAAACTCTCCCCTCTCTCAACCACTCTTCAGAGCGGCGACCAGGTTGAGATAATCACCTCGAACATTGCCAAGCCTGAGAAGGAGTGGCTTGAGTATGCCCATACTGCAAAGGCAAAGACTGCCGTCAAGGATGCCTTGAGGGATGAATCGACAGACCGCATACAGAAGGGGATGGATCTGCTTGAGAAGAGCCTTAGTGAGCTTGGCATCATACCAAACTCGGATATTATCAAGAAGCTGCTCGATAATTATGAGCTCCTCAACAAGGATGAGCTTTATTCCCGTATCGGGCTTGGCCTCATCAACCTTGATGAGCTGCGCAAAGTGCTCAGGAAGGCCCCGGAGGGCAGTCTGCGCAAATACTGGAAACTGGCTGTCGGGGGAGTGACAAGGAAGAGTACCGCCGAAAAGGAGACCCCGCCCCTGACCGGCACCATTGACAAGAGTCATCCCTATCTGTTGAGGGAGAATGTTGACAACACCGGTAACTCATACGTCATCGCCGTATGCTGTAACCCCATCCCCGGAGATGAGGTGGTGGGCTATCTTGATCCCGCCAACTCCATCATTGTTCACAAGCCCAAGTGTCCGTCAGCCGTCAAGCTGATGTCAAGTGAGGGCAACAGGATCATCCCTGTCAGATGGACGATACACAAGCTTGCCTCATTCCTTGCCAGGATAAGCATCAACGGCATCGACAGGATTGGTCTCATAAACGAGGTGACGAATGTGATATCCACGGAGCTTAACGTGAACATAAGGAACATCAACGTATCAGTCTACGACGGTATCTTTGAGGGTACGATTGACCTGTATGTTCACCACACGAGTGACCTCAACAACCTCATCCTTCAGCTGTCAAACGTAAAGGGTATTGCCAGCGTCAAGAGGATTGAGGAATTCATTGAATAACAGAAGTGTAACACATAAAACTGAACGGTGCAATGCCAGGTGAAGATTCCAGACCGGTAGTAAGACAGATTTTCACTGAATACCTTGGAGCGCATGACTTCAGGAAGACCCCGGAACGATTCGCAATCCTTGATGAGATCTACTCTCGTGACGGTCACTTTGACATCGAGTCGCTCTTCAACTTCATGAAAGCCAAGAACTACCGGGTTTCAAGGGCTACACTCTACAACACAATTGACCTGCTCCTCGACTGCAAGCTGGTGATCAGGCACAAGTTCGGCCGAAGCCAGGCACAATATGAAAAGACCTTCCAGGCCGGGCAGCATGATCATCTGATTGATGCGGAGACAGGTGCGGTAGTTGAGTTCAGCGATCAGAGGATAAATGAAATAATCAGGAGTGCCTGCGAGAAGAACAACTTCGCCCTGCACCATTACTCACTATATATCTACGGTAAGTCCGGTGGCAGGTGACACATCCGATAGCATCCAACCATTAAAAATGACTTCTCTCTGCCGTAAAAATTTTGTAACTTGCTGCCTGTATAAGAAGATATGAAGATTGACATTTTATTAGGCCTTCAGTGGGGCGATGAGGGCAAGGGAAAGATAGTTGATGCTCTGACTCCCGATTATGATATTGTTGCCCGGTTCCAGGGCGGCCCCAATGCAGGGCACACTATAGAGTTCAACGGAGCCAAGCATGTGCTCCACCTAATCCCTTCCGGGATCTTTCATGAAGGCAAGCAGAACATAATAGGCAACGGTCTTGTGATTGACCCGGTGGTCTTCCGTAAGGAGGTTGAGAGTCTTGGCATTGGTATTGATAAGGTTCGCGAAAGGCTTTTGATATCGCTTAAAGCTCACCTGATCCTTCCGACGCACAAGTTGCTTGATGCCGCTCAGGAGGCCTCTCTGGGCGAATCCAAGATTGGTTCCACACTCAGGGGAATCGGGCCGGCATACACTGATAAGGCATCACGCGGCGGAGTGAGGGTAGGCGATCTCTTCAGGAAAGACTTCCGCGAAATATACCGTGCACGTGCCGCCGAACATCTCAGGATGCTCAAGGGCTACGGCTTCACCAATGACCTTCGGGAGCTGGAGGAGGAGTGGTTTGACTCGGTCGGGTTCCTCATGCAGTTCACCACTGTGAATGCCGATTATCATATTGACAGGAGTCTCAGGGAAGGGCGTCGTGTACTGGCCGAGGGGGCCCAGGGAACGATGCTTGACATCGATTTCGGAACATATCCTTTTGTCACCTCCTCAAACACGGTTGCTGCGGGTGCCTGTACCGGACTGGGTATTGCGCCGGCGCGGACCGGGGAGGTCTTCGGTATCTTCAAGGCATACTGTACCAGGGTTGGCAGCGGGCCGTTTCCCACCGAGCTTGATGACGCTGACGGTCAGATGATGCGTGACCGCGGCAACGAATACGGATCAACCACCGGCCGGCCGCGCCGTTGTGGCTGGCTTGACCTGCCGGCACTGAAATATGCCATCATGGTCAATGGCGTCACCCGTCTGTTCATGATGAAAGCCGATGTTCTTTCAGGCTTCGCCGAAGTAAAGGTATGCAGATCTTATACTGTCGGGGGCAGCGAGGTAAGCGAATTGCCCTACTGTCTCAATGACATTGAGACTCTTAACTACCGGACGATGCCCGGATGGAAGGCTGATATCACACGATGCCAGTCATGGAGCGAACTTCCATCGGAACTGAAGGACTATATTGAATATATCGAGAAGGAGACCGGAGTGCCTGTTACAATCGTCTCCGTAGGGCCCGACAGATCAGCAACCATCTACAGGTAAGGGTCACTCATTCCTGTAAACCCAGGCTTCGCTGTTAATGTTATCCTGAATGCTGCCAACCGCATTCCATGCCGCATGCAGGTCAGGAAATGCTTTTGCTGATACAAGCTGCCATCGTCCTCCGTTCATCGGTACTATCCGTGCATCATATCCTAACTCCTTGATGTGCGCGAGCCATGCATCAGCATAGGAAGGAGTAAGAAAACTACCGACGATGACGTGGTAACCTGATACAGAGCGGACCTCTTCCTGCGCAGCCTGGGCAAGCTCGGCCTGCCGTGCGCGTTCAGCCTCAGCCTGCGCCTCATTGACAACACGGATAGAGTCAGCGATACGGAATGCGTCCTGCTGTTGTCTCAGGGATTCAGCTTCCCTTACCTTCCTTCCGAAAGGGTTGATACTTTTCATGAAATCGCATGATGGGGTGAGAAGCAGTATGCCAGCCAGCAGTACTAAGGATAATTTCTTCATAAATGGCAGTTTTTCATGTCTGTAAAGGATAAAGGTATAGATTATAGCTTAAAATTGCAATGAAAATCCGTGAAACATACCGGCACTCGCCAATTCTTTTCTATATTAGGTCACTATTTTAAGAACTGCTTAAAGAAAATTTGAAATGAAATCACTGATCCGGTTTTTTGAAGATAATGTTGAGAAATATGCTTCAAATATTTACCTGTGGGAGAAGCTTCAGGATAAATATGAGGGTACAACCTACCAGGAGACAAAGCGTCAGGCCCAGGAATTCGGAGCAGGGCTGATGCAGCTGGGTATAAAGAAAGGTGACCGGGTCAGTTTGCTTGCTGATGGCCGGAACAGCTGGGTCATCGGTGAGCTTGGGATACTCTATGCCGGTGGGGTGAACGTACCCCTCTCCATAAAACTCAATCCTGAAGAGATCAAGTTTCGTCTCAACCATTCCGGATCGAAGATGGTAATCACCTCCAGTACCCAGGCTCATAAGGTGCTTGAGGTCATTGAAAGGTGCCCCGATATTGTCAAAGTGATTTTCATGGACCCAAGGGAGGAGTATTCCGACGGACAGATGCACTTCAACGAAGTCAGGAAAACAGGGCGTGAGTGGCTCGAGAACCCCACCAACAGGAAGTCGTTTGAAGATTTCACGGCAGCAATCACGCCATCCGATTTCGCAAACATATGCTACACCTCCGGTACCACGGCAGACCCCAAGGGAATAATCCTTACCCACGGCAACTATGTGACGAACGTCTACCAGTCATACAGTCTGATGGATATACCGCAGCATTACAAGACTCTCCTCATACTGCCATGGGACCACTCATTTGCCCATACGGCTGGTATATATGCCTTCATGGGCAAGGGGGCCAGCATTGCATCAGTCAAGGTAGGAAAGACTCCGATGGAGACGTTGCGCAACATCCCGGTATGCATGAAGGAGATCAAGCCAAATCTTCTTATGAGCGTACCGGCACTGGCCAAGAATTTCCGCAAGGTAATTGAGAAAGCCATAAAGGAGAAGGGCAGGATGACCGAGGAGCTTTTCAACTTCGCCATGAGGACGGCCTATGCCTATAATCAGGAGGGTTACAACAAGGGACAGGGTCTGCAGAAGATCAAGAAACCGCTTCTCGATCTCTTTGACAAGATCCTCTTCACAAAGGTCCGTGAGGCATTCGGAGGCGAACTGGAGTTCTTCATCGGAGGCGGTGCCCTGCTCGACATAGAGCTGCAGCGCTTCTTCTATGCTATTGGCGTACCGATGTACCAGGGATACGGCCTCTCAGAAGCCTCTCCCATTATTTCATCAAACTCCCCAAAAAAGCATAAGCTTGGGTCGTCAGGATTTCTGGTGAATAACATGGACCTTAAGATATGTGATGATGACGGCAACGAAGTGCCTGTGGGACAGAAGGGTGAGATTGTCATCCGGGGAGGCAACGTCATGCACGGATACTGGAAGAATGAGACAGCCAGCAGGGATGCCCTGCGCGACGGATGGCTCTACACGGGTGACATGGGATACATGAGCAAGGACGGTTTTCTATACGTTATGGGGCGCTTCAAGAGTCTCCTGATAGCTGACGACGGTGAGAAATTCAGTCCTGAAGGCATCGAGGAGGCCATCACCGAGCAATCAAAGTATATTGACCAGTGCATGCTGTATAACAACCAGAAGCCTTATACTGTGGCCCTGATAGTTCCGAACCAGCATGCCCTTAAGCTCTATCTTGAAGACCGTAATCTCACAGCCACCACTGAAGAAGGCAAGCGGTCTGTTCTAAATCTCATTGAGAATGAAGTCAATGAGTACCGAATCAACGGCAGGTACGGGCACATGTTCCCGCACCGCTGGCTACCCGTGGCACTTGGCATTCTGAATGAAAGCTTCAATGAGGAGAATGGCATGATGAACTCCACCATGAAGATTGTCAGGGGTAAGATTACCGAGAGATACAGTGACCTGATTGACTGGCTGTATACTCCCATGGGCAAAATATCATACCATGAACGGAACATGGATGAGGTTGAGAAGATGAAGCTCGGCTGATACTGATAAAATAATCGCGTTATGAAGCTTAAACTTATCCTGGCTCTTGCCGTAACAGCAGGAGCGATGACCCTATGCACAAGCGACAAAAGTCCTGACTGGCAACCCGCCGCTAATCCTCTCTTCACCGTATGGGGTGAAAATATTGACCCCTCTGCGCCATGGCCGGAATACCCGAGACCAGGGCTGGCAAGAGATGAGTGGATGAGTCTTAACGGCTTATGGGATTATGCTCTTTCCGGGAAAGATGAAGAGCGTCCGGCACCACAGGGAAAGATACTGGTCCCCTACCCTCTTGAATCGGCCCTGTCAGGGGTCAGGCTCAGGATGAGCGACTCACTGGCGCTCTGGTATTACCGTGAGTTTAAAGTACCCAGGCATTGGCAGGGGAAGCAGCTGATAATCAATTTTGAGGCATCTGACTGGGAAACAATTGTATGGATTGATGATAAACTGGCCGTCAGCCACCAGGGTGGTTACGATCCGTTCTCATGCAATATCACGCCCTTCCTTAACAAAGGCAGGGCGCATACCATAGTAGTAAAGGTCACCGACCCGACCGACGAGGGGACACAGCCGAGGGGCAAGCAGGTGAGCAGTCCGGGAGGCATCTGGTACACCCCCACCAGCGGCATCTGGCAGAGCGTATGGATTGAACCGGTTGACAAGACATGGATAGGTGATCTGCGTATTGTACCTGATATAGACAACAGCACGCTGACCGTCACTGTCATGGAAGAGCGCTGCCACGGGCCCGAAGGGTGCCCCCCGGTTGATATGGCCCCGTCACTGGCAGAGGTGACAGTCACGGAAGGCGGAGAGACGATAGCCGTATTATCCGGTATCACCGGCACGCCTATTACCCTTGACATACCTGATGCCAAACTCTGGAGTCCTGAAAACCCGCATCTGTATGATTTGAATGTCAGACTTGTTACTGGCGGTCTCGTTACCGATGTGGTTAACTCATATGCCGGAATGCGCAAGATCTCGCTTGGCGTGACGGAGGACGGATTCACCCGCATCCTGCTCAATAACAATTTTGTCTGGCAGAACGGTCCGCTTGATCAGGGGTTCTGGCCTGACGGTCTCTATACGCCTCCCTCGGATGAAGCCATGATGTTTGACATCGTGGTACTGAAGAAGATGGGATTCAATATGTTGCGTAAGCATGTGAAGGTTGAGAACAGGAGATTCTACTACCATACGGACAAACTGGGAATACTTGTATGGCAGGATATGCCCAGCGGCGACGAGTATATCTGGGGAGACAAACAGGACATAACAAAGAGCGCTGCCGATTCGGTCATTTTCATGACGGAGCTGTCACGGATGATAGACACCAAATTCAATAATCCCTCAATTGTGATGTGGGTTGTCTACAATGAGGGATGGGGTCAGTATAACACAGCAGCAGTGACGGATTATGTCTCGGTCTATGACACCACCCGTCTTGTGAACAGTGCATCAGGCTGGACTGACCGCGGTACCGGTGATGTGCTTGATATGCATCATTACCCTGAACCGGTGTCTCCTCCGGCCGAAAAGGAGAGAGCGATAGTTCTTGGCGAGTTCGGCGGACTTGGTCTGCCGGTACAGGGCCACACCTGGGAGCAGAAGAACTGGGGCTATGAGAAAATGAGCGACAGCTCCGGACTGCTTAGAAAATATGAACAGTTCTACACTGTTGTCCGTCAGATGGTAGCCGAGAAAGGATTGAGTGCTTCAGTATATACTCAGACCACTGACGTTGAGACAGAGACCAATGGACTGATGACCTATGACCGCAAGGTTGACAAGATGGGATTTGAGAACGTGCGCAAGGCAATGGCATTCCCAGACAGGCAGTAGGCAGTAGGCAATAGGCAGTAGAGGAGTCAGCAGTCCTCAATCCTCAGTCGGCAGTCCTATCAGGCAATAGGCAGTAGGCAGTAGAGGAGTCAGCAGTCCACAGTCCACAGTCAGCAGTCAATTAATTAGTTATGACTGAAGACTGGTGACTGAAGACTGGTGACTGTGGACTGATTAGACGATCAGTCTGCTCTTGAACGGCAGGAATGTCATGAAGTCAGCGTGATGAACAATATACGCTTCGGTTGTGCGCTTCACGAGATCGCCCTCGTGGGCATGGGCAGCGATTATATGGCATACCTCCGGGGGCACACCGCACTCCTCGGCCAGGCTTACACCTGAAAAAGGGTGCCTGAGATACTGCCCGTACTTGCCCTGCACAGCCTTACCCTGCCCGTCAAGCTCATATTCAAGCATTTTACCAACGTCAGCCAGGATCGCTCCGGCTAACAGTACGTCCATGTTCACCGGCAGGTCATCGCGGAAGAAGCTGTTCATTTTTTCACCGGCCTCCCTGGCTATGTGAACCACACATCTCTTATGATCCATGAACGTCACTTTCAGGTCCGGCCCGCAAAGCAAAGTAAAGGGAATGCGGTTCAGGTCATCGGCCTTCAGAACGCTGCGTTCAAGTGCAACCTCCCATGTGCGGGCGGTTTTTTCTCTCAGCCCCGGATCAGTGATCCACTCCAGCTCGGGCCAGAGTTGTTTTATCTCCTCAGTCATGGCTCTTACTTAAGTTTAGCTATAATGGCATCAGTCATCTGGATGGTTGATACTGCTCCCATGTCAATCACTTCCTGCTTGCCGGTGAGCTTCATCATGTCATAGGTCTTGACCTTTCCCTCCTCTATAACCTCCGCAATCGACTGGCGGATACGGGCGGCCATCGGCTTCTCATCGATATAATCAAGCATCATGCATGCTGATTCAATCATTGCAACGGGATTGACGATAGGGATGCCATAACCGGCGTATTTGGGAGCCGACCCGTGGGTAGGTTCGAAAACGCCTATGCCATCCTCGGAGAACTGGGCGCTGCAGGCAAAACCAAGCCCCCCTATCAGTCCTGCAAAAGCATCGGATACTATGTCGCCGAACATGTTTCCGGCAACAATCACACCGTAATCCTCGGGGTTCTTCGTCAGCCACATCATCTGGGCATCGATGTTGGTGTTCCATAGCAGAATCGAGGGGAACTCACTCTTCTGCATATCCTTGGCTATCTTCCACATCAGTCCGGATGTCTCGCGTATCACATTCGGTTTCTCGCATACAGTCACTGACCTGTACCCGAATTTCACTGCATGTTCAAAGGCTGCCCTTACAATACGTTCTGTATATTTCTTTGTAAAGATCCTGGTTGAAACCGCCAGTTCTTCTTTCGGGCACCATCCGAAGTTCTCCCGGAACTTCGGGTGAGTCATAAGGGCGTCATAGACCTGCTGGGGAGGATTTGACCACTCCACTCCGCCATACAGTCCTTCAGTGTTCTGCCTGAAGATAACAACGTCTACCATCGGTTCTTCAGGATTGCCGTCCTTACCGCGGCGGATGAAGTTGAGGGGGTTGCCCCTGTAGCTGCGGCACGGTCTCACGCAGATATCCAGTCCGAAATGTTGCCTGAGCCCCACTATCGGGCTGCTGTAGGAGAACCCCTTTCCCTGAAGGGCGGGTGACAGCTCAGCGGCTGCATCGTCCTTGGGTTTGGAGGTTATGGCACCGAAGAGAGCGATCTTGTGCTTCGCTATCAGATCAATGGTACGCTGCGGGAGTGGGTTACCCTCGCTGCACCAGAAATCCCAACCGATATCACCGTAAACATATTCGGCATCAAATCCTGCCGCATCCAGAACGCGAACTGCCTGTTTCAGAACCACGACACCAATACCGTCACCCGGCAGTGCCACAATTGTACGTTTAGCCATAACTTTGTCCCTTTATTTCTGTTTTTTGTTGCCTGTAAAAATATAGTTTTTATTGAGTTAAAAAAAAGAGTTTCAGCAGTTAAAATTCATAATCGTTGCAATGGAAAAAAACTATATTTGCCGCTTAACCTATTTATCACATTTTTAATATAATAAAAGTATGGGGCAATTGGGGGAGATTAAGCCTAGAAAGCTTTGGAGTTACTTTGAAGAGATTTGCAGGATACCAAGGTTATCAAAGAATGAGGGACGTATCAGGGAATACATGCTTGATTTTGCCCGTAAGCAAAATCTGGAGGCCAGGGAAGACAGCGTTGGTAATATACTGATAATAAGGGAAGCGGCGCCGGGGAAAGAGAATGTGAGCACTGTTGTGCTCCAGAGTCATCTTGACATGGTGGGCGAAAAGAACGCCTCTCACCCGCACAACTGGGATAAGGATCCCATAATCCCTGTTGTTGACGGCAGATGGGTCAGTGCCAGCGGAACCACTCTTGGAGCAGATGACGGGATAGGTATTGCCGCACAGATGGCGGTGCTGACCGATCCCTATCTGCAGTGCGGCCGCATTGAGTGCCTGTTCACCGTTGACGAGGAGTCAGGGATGACGGGAGCAATAAACCTGAAGCCTGACTTCTTCTCTGGACGTATACTGTTAAACCTCGACTCTGAAGACGAGGGCATACTCTTCATCGGTTGTGCCGGCGGGATAGACACACAGGCAATCCTGTCCTACACACCTGAGAAGGTTACGGCAGGACAAAGGGCTATGAACATATCAGTGACCGGTCTCCACGGCGGTCACTCCGGAGATGAGATACACAAGGGATACGGCAACTCCATAAAGATAATCTCCAGGCTTCTCCAGGACCTTGAAAGGAAGTACGGTATTCTTATCAGTAATTTTACCGGGGGGAATCTCCGGAATGCCATACCAAGGGAAGCGTTTGTTTCAATCACCTTCAATCCTTCACATGAGGAGCAGATTCTGGCCGACACAGCCGCCTACAACCTGCTTGTCAGGGATGAGTACGGTGCACTTGAGCCCGATCTGAAAGTGTCAGCCACGCCGTCGGACCTTCCTGAGACCGTGATCGACGCCAAAACGCAGCACCGCCTCCTCAGCGCTCTGAGCATAGTGCCTCACGGCGTCCTGGGTTGGTCAAGGGAGATCCCTGACCTGGTGGAGACATCAAGCAACCTGGCAACGATAAGATTTACAGGCGAGAACACGATACATGTAGTCACTACCCAGAGGAGCTCCTCGGACGAGGCAAAGCATTATGCATCCATGAAGACAGAGGCCAGCTTCGATCTCGCAGGGGCGAAGGTCACTCACTCCGACGGCTACCCGGGCTGGAAACCGAACATGAATTCAGCTATACTCAGGCTGATGATAGATTCTTACCGTAAGCTGTTCGGTAAAGTGCCACAGGTAAAGGCCATTCACGCAGGACTTGAATGCGGGCTGATTCTTGAGAAATACAAAGGTATTGACATGATTTCCTTTGGCCCGACCATCAGGGGAGCGCATACCCCCGAGGAGAGGATAGAGATTGTAACGGTTCAGATGTTCTGGGATCTGCTCATTGATGTGCTGAGGCATATCCCTGAGGAGAATGCCTAGGAATATTCCTCAAACTCATCAGCAGGTGCGCCGCAGACGGGGCATGACCATCCCGGTGGAAGGTCTTCAAAGGGCGTACCGGGAGCAACATCATTCTGTGAATCTCCGGTTTCCGGATCATATATATATCCGCATACCGGACATCTGTATCTTTTCATAATTAAAACTGTTTAGATTACTTTTTTACTTTGCGGACCGCGTCAATCACGGTACCGTCAACCCATTTGATTGCGGCCACCACCCTGTCATCAACAACGGCCTTCTCAGGCTTACCGCACATCTTCTCAGCTATCTCCTTAAGCTCACCGATTGTAACCAGCGGCAGACCTTTGCCCTTTACCGAGTCAATCAGGTCCTGCCTGCGGGGATTTATTGCAATGCCTCTCTCGGTGATTATCACATCTATCAGTTCGCCCGGGCCGCACAGAGTGGTTACCCTGTCAACGATCACTGGTATCCTGTCGCGGAACAGCGGGACGGGCAGGATGACATTCCGGGCATGGAGGCAGTTCTGCCACCCTCCTATCCCGTGAAGGAGAAGGCCGTCAGAGTGTGTCACAACGTTACCGTTGAAGCCTGTATCTATCTCGGTAGCACCCAGAATCATTATATCCATCATTGCAGTCAGGTTGCCCTTTGAATGATAGTTGTAAGCGTTGAATACCGGGTATGGTATGTGGTTTGGGTTCTGTTCAACTGATTTTACAGCATCAAGATCAAAAGCCTGGGCATCAAGGATATACCCCATATATCCCTCCTCCAGCATCTTGACCATATACTTCGTGCTGCCCCCAAACCCGAAGCTGAGTTTCCATCCCTTCTTTCTCAGCATCTCATGTACGAATACTGCGATGGCCAGGCTGGTGCCTCCCGCCCCTGCCTGCATTGTGGCGCCGTTGTAAAGCAGTCCTGACTTTTCAAGAAACGATGCAGTAAGCTCTGCAATCAGCAGCCTGTCCGGACTCCTGGTGATCTGTGTTGTTCCGGAAACTATTTTCTCCGGAATTCCGATTTTGTCAACCACCACTACGAAGTCGACATAATTACCCTCTATCTCCATCGGGAAGCATGGCAGGTCTACGAGGTTGTCTGTCACTATTATTACCTTATCAGCATAGAGGTAATCGGCTTTAGCATAGCCTAGTACGCCTGTAGCCGAGGGTCCTCCGGTGCCTTTGGCGTTGCCGAACGCGTCAGCAGCCGGGGCTGCCAGCACGGCAATATCTATCTTCACCTCACCGTCCTGTATTGCCTGTACCCTTCCTCCGTGCGATCTGAGCACAGCCATGCCCTTCATTCTTCCTTCCGAGACGAACATTCCCAGGGGTCCGTTCATGCTTCCTTCAATGCGGTTGATGGTCCCGTTCTCCAGGTACTCAATCACCGGGTCATTGCAGGGGAAGGAGGCAGAAGGCAACCATACCAGGTCCTTAATTCCTTTACCGGAGGCTATGTCAAATATCTTATTGCTTATCAGGTCACCGTCGCGCAGGTGATGATGGGTTGATATTGTCATGCCATCCTTCAGGCCGCAGCGTTCAAGGGCTTCGGTGAGTGAGGAGACCACCTTGTTGTTATCATCCGGATAATCGATGCATGTAGGTATGGGAGGAGCGTATTTCCTGCCCCCGGGCCGGTGTTTACCGACGCCTTTGAAGGGAACGGCTTCACTGCCGTTTATCTCAACCGGCACCATGCGGCCGGCAGCATTCTCAACCATCTTCATAACCAGATCTGCGTTAATGTTATTGCTTTGGCTCTGCTTCGGCCCAGTCTTCAGGCAGCAGTCCCAGCCTGACGGCCAGGGTAATAGTCTTCTCTGCCCGCGCTACTACCGGCGGGTCTATCATCTTTGATCCCAGGGCCACCACTCCCAGTCCCTTTTGCAGGGCATCACGGTAGGCCAACACGATCTTCTTCGCTTTCTCCATCTCATCGGCTGAGGGAGAGAATCCCTGTCTGATTACCGGTATCTGCCGCGGGTGTATGCAGCCCATGCCCTCGAAGCCCAATCCTTTTGAGGAGAGGACATTACTGAGGAGGCCGTCCATGTCGGCCACGTCCGAGAAAACGGAATCGATAGGCTGCATGCCAGCGGCTTTGGCAGCCACCACAATGCGTTGCCTGGCGTAGAGCGACTCACTTCCCTCCTTAGTGCGCTGCACACCGAGGTCAGCAGTGTAATCTTCAAGACCGATAGCCAGTGCCACCACTGACGGTGATGCGGTGGCAATCTCAAATGCATGTTCCACACCTGCGGCACTCTCAATTATGGGCATCAGGAGCACTGTTTCGCTCTGCCCCTCTCTCTTCTTTATCTCCCTGATACGGTCATCTATTTTTTTCACGGTATCACCGTTCTCACATTTGGGAATAAGCACGAGCTGGACATTATGTGGGATAACACAGTCAAGGTCCCCGAGGCCGCGATCTCCCTGGTTTATCCGTGCCATCCTTTCAGCCCCGTAGAAATTAACTGCACGTAGGGCATTTCTCACAAGTATCCTGGCCTCGTCCTTCCTGTCGGGAGCAACGGAGTCCTCAAGATCAAGGATAATTCCGTCCGGTGAATGAAGTCCGGCGTTGAGGAACATTCCAGGGTTATTTCCCGGAAGGTATAATCTTGAAAAGCGGAATCTCTCACGGGAGGTGGAGTAGTTGTTCTCTTCTATCATTTCAGGGAGCCATGAGGCTGTTGTGCCGGTCAGGGCTTTCACCGCGGCCTCCACCCGTGCTGCGATGACAAAGGGAAGAGCACCGGAGTCATTGACAGTGAGCTTTGCGTTCGTGATACCAAAGAAATCGAGCAGTTCACGGCACTGTTTCTCAATTGCTTTGCCGTACATGGTTTTGACCCTGGATTTCAATTCCAGTTCAATCCCTCCGGAGTCTGTGAGGGCAAGTGTCACTTCGATGTCGGACCTCACTTTGGGTCCTGCATTGCCGGTAGTAGCCTGTTTCATATTCCCTGTGCTGGTGAGTTAATTATAGCCCGTGTTACTACCCAAGGTAACTAAGCAGTATCCCGGCTGCGATGGCAGATCCGATCACGCCTGCCACATTGGGTCCCATTGCATGCATCAGAAGGTGGTTTGTCTTATCAGCCTTAAGGCCTTCCGTCTCGGATACGCGGGCGCTGTCAGGCACTGCCGAAACACCTGAATTTCCAATAAGCGGGTTGATCTTTTCCCCCTCCGGGAGGAAGAGGTTCATCCCCTTGGCGAAGAGGACTCCTGACATTGTTGCTACACCGAAGGCTGCGGCACCAAGGCCGAATATCATGATTGACTCTTTTGTGAGGAAGACGTCGGCCTGCGTTGATGCACCCACTGTGAGGCCAATTAGTATAGTTACAATATCTATGAGCGATGTGCGTGCCGTTTCGGCCAGGCGTTTGGTAACCCCGGATTCCTTGAGTATGTTTCCGAAGAAGAGCATCCCGAGCAGAGGCAGGGCACTGGGAGATATAAAGCATGTCAGGAGTAGTCCGAATATCGGGAATAGTATTTTCTCCGTTTTCGTAACTGCACGCGGAGGTTTCATGCGGATCAGTCTCTCTTTTTTACTTGTGAGCATACGCATAATTGGTGGCTGGATCACCGGCACCAGTGCCATATATGAGTATGCCGCTATGGCGATCGGTCCGATCAGGTTCTTCACCGTCGTTCCGTCGGCTAGCATATTGACCCCGTTGGCAAGTCGTGATGAGAGGAAGATGGCCGTTGGGCCGTCAGCGCCGCCGATAATGCCGATGGCACCCGCTTCAGGCATATTGAATCCCACCAGCAGCGCCCCGATGAATGTAACGAAGATACCTACCTGGGCAGCAGCGCCAAGCATCAGCAGTCTCGGGTTTGAGATCAGTGATGAGAAGTCTGTCATGGCTCCAATGCCGAGGAATATCAGTGGCGGGTAGATGCCTTTGAGCACCCCGAAATAGAGGTAATTGAGGACGCTCCCCTGCTGGTATATTCCTACCTGCAGGTTCATCCCCCCGTCGGTGAAGAAGGGTATGTTCCCGATAAGGATGCCTGTACCGATAGGCACAAGCAGCAGCGGTTCATATTCAAATCTTATTGCAAGAAAAATAAATATAAGTCCGATCACTATCATCACAAGGTGTCCGGAGGTTGCATTTCTGAAACCGGTGAAGGCCCAAAACTGTTTCAGTCCGTCGAGGAACTGCGGCTCATCCTGTGCAGGAGGCTGATAATAGGGGGTATAAGTGTCAGCCACCAGGCCACTGTCAGCCATGGCCTGCTGTCTCTCCTGTGCAGGTTTGACAAACGCCGTCCATGCCAGTGAGACTATCACCAGCATGCCGAGCATGGTCCACATTTTCCTTTTTGCCATCACTGGTTGATTACGATTAGTACCTCATCCTGGAGTACCTGTTGTCCCGGTGCTATTTTGACCGAGGCAACCTTTCCGCCGTTATCGGCCTTTATGGCATTCTCCATCTTCATTGTCTCAAGGGTACAGAGGGTCTGTCCGGCTGTAACATCGTCGCCCGGCCTCACCAGCACCTGTATGATCACACCCGGCAGTGGAGCTCTTACCTCGGTGGCTTTGCCTGATCCTGAGCTCTGTTCCGCAGCCGGTTTTGTCTCCTTCACGACCCTGGCCTGCACCGGGGGCTGGACTACAGTCTTGATCTTCGGTATCTCACGCTGCATCTCCACATCGAAGACAGTGCCGTTGACCTCAATCTTTGCCATGTTTCCGTCCACATCGAGAACCTCAACCTCGTACTGGTTTCCGTTTATCCTGAACTTGTAGTTTTTCATCTCACAATCCGGTTATTCTGATCTTATAGGTTTTTCATGTTGTACAACTTCGAGCTCCAGGGGGAGTAATTTTTGGAGACGCGCTTAATTGTAATCACGCCGCTCTCCACATCATGCAGCTCATTGAAGTAGGAATAAAGTGCCATTGCGATGGCGGCATTGACCTCTCCAGACTGTATCGTCTTTGCATTGTGAATCTCGGAGGGGTCAATTCCCTTTTTACGGGCGAAGCTGCGGAACCTGAAATTCAGAATATATGTGAGCACATACCTGAAGAAGAGGTAGACAATAAGCAGTGCGGTAAATACTATACCGATACCTACTATAACGATGGTCCATGTAAGAGGATCAAGCCCCTGTGCGGCTGCAGTTATGAGTTGCTGTTGCATCTTCCCGCGGTGTTAAAGTGGTATGTTACCATGTTTCTTCATTGGTCCCGGATCCTTCTTGGTAGAGAGGGTCCTGAGGGCCCTGATGACCCTGAACCTCGTATTCCGTGGTTCGATCACATCATCAAGATAGCCAAATTTGGCAGCTTCGTACGGGTTGGCAAACTTCGACCGGTATTCTTCCTCTTTCCGTGTCACGAATTCCTTGCGCTCAGTCAGGTCCTTGATCTCGCTGATCTCCCTGCCGTCAAGTATTTCTATGGCTCCCTGCGGGCCCATGACTGCTATCTCGGCCGTTGGCCATGCGTAGTTAAGGTCGCCCCTGAGTTGCTTTGAAGACATGACGCAATGTGCTCCTCCGTATGATTTCCGGAGAGTGATTGTAATCTTGGGGACATTTGCTTCGCCGTAGGCATACATCAGCTTGGCGCCGTGAATGATTATACCGCCGTATTCCTGTACTGATCCCGGAAGGAACCCTGGTACATCAACTAATGTCACAATGGGGATATTAAAGGCATCGCAGAAACGGATGAAGCGGGCTGCCTTGCGTGATGCCTCTATGTCAAGGACACCGGCAAGGTATGCCGGCTGGTTGGCTACAATGCCGACGGGCATGCCGTCAAACTTGGCAAATCCGACTATTATGTTCCTGGCATAGGCTTCATGCACCTCTGTGAACTCGCCGTAGTCGACAACCCTTGTGATGATATCCTTAACATCATATGGCTGGTTGGGGCTATCGGGGATTATATCATTCAGGTCATCCTCGAGCCTGTCAATCGGGTCATCGCACAGCGTCTGCGGTGGCTCCTCGAGGTTGTTCTGGGGCATGTAGCTGAGCAGTTTTCTTATCAGGTCAAGGCCCTCTTGCTCCTCATCCACAGCGAAGTGAGCCACACCTGATTTGGAGGCGTGGACGCTTGCTCCGCCGAGATCATCGATTGTGATGTCTTCGCCGGTGACAGCCTTGGCAACCTTTGGTCCGGTGACGAACATATAGCTGCTCTTGCGGCTCATAACTATGAAGTCAGTCAGCGCGGGTGAGTATACCGCGCCGCCGGCGCATGGGCCGAAGATGGCGGAGATCTGCGGTATGACTCCGGAAGCCAGAATGTTACGTTCAAAGATCTCGGCATAGCCTGCCAGACTGCGTACACCTTCCTGTATGCGTGCCCCGCCTGAGTCATTGATGCCGATGACGGGCGCTCCCACCTGCATGGCCTGGTCCATAATCTTACAGATCTTCTGTGCAAATGTTTCTGACAGCGACCCTCCGAAGACAGTGAAATCCTGGGCGTAGACATATACCACCCTGCCGTCTATAGTGCCATGGCCGGTGATCACACCGTCAGAGAGGTACTTCTTATCTGCCAGGCCAAAGTCCTCGGTCCGGTGTGTGACAAACATATCGTACTCTTCAAAACTTCCCTCATCAAGCAGCATGGTTATCCGTTCCCGTGCTGTCAGTTTACCCTTTGAGTGCTGGTCATCAATGCGTTTATCACCTCCGCCTTTGCGTGCTTTATCCCTGAAATCAAGGAGTTGCTGGATTCTTTCCTGACTGTTCATCGAATCTTATTATTTGTTTTTATCTCTGTTGCTG
>JBGSLG010000132.1:0-7278 GCA_041740815.1 Bacteroidales bacterium | reverse complement strand
TTATCGCGGAACAGGGATCCGACGAGGTGTTCCCTACGGAGCCTGTCTGTATCCCAGTGCTTCACATCATCAGGATGAGCTGCGTACCTGACTTCAATATTCGTTTTCATATTCTTCCGGTTAATCACTACAAAGTTGGCTAAAAAAAATCAAAAATTGTGGAAGAATCGGTCAGATAGGTGTATTAATTAGGCAGTAGAGGGGCGAGCGTTAACAAATGACCCGCCGGGTCATTTGAGCGAAGCAGCCAGATTGCAGGGGAGGCAATAGGCAATAGAGGAATTTTCGATTTCAGATTTTCGTCCCGACACTTCGTGTACGGGATTGATCCCGCTCCTACGTCGCCGGCTCAAATTGTCGATTTAATCGCAAATCGCAAATCGCAAATCCTTCCGACTAACAGACTTTTAAACTTTACGGACTTTATGGACTTTCGACTATATGACTTTCAGACTTCTAAAGATACTTGCGGTCTTCGTGCGGGATGTCAAAATATTTATCATAGAGTTTTGCGTCGGGACCGGTCTTCTCGATGCCTGTCTCACTAATCTTATAGGTACAGTTCTCTCCGACAATACCTGAAAAATAGATGTCAAACTCCTTTCCGTTCTCATCTATCATGATAATCCTTACCAGGTGAGGATACTTCATGCTGTTCAGCTGTGAGTGACAGATAGGGCAGTTGATCAGGTACTCTGAGCCTTTCTCCATTTCGAAGGACGGGTGGGTCGTTTTTGTGTAGTTTCCGAGCTCCGGATTAAGCAGGACCAATCCTCTCTGTGTGCTGTTGATCTTGGTGGCAGAGAGCACTATAGAGGTCTTGACGTTAAGGCGTCCCCTGCACGCCTTGCATAAATATTCAACGGCCATTTTTTACCTCCTTTTTATTTATGAGTTCAACTATTTTGTTACAGGCTACAAGTACAATATACGATAAATTCTCTCCGAATGCAATAGTCCCGGGTTGAATTGCAAGGATCAGTACCTCATTTCTGAAGAATTCCGAGAGTTTCTTCAGGGAGATGTTGTGGGTATTGAAAGTCAGGTCACTGACCTGGCTTACAGGTATCAGATCGAAGCTTCCAGGCGGTTTTTTCATGTCAACACAATCGATCACCACAAGAGTATCATGGTCTGTGGAGTTAATCTTTCCGATGTAGTTTTCGATACTTACCTCCGGGGTGAGGACCTTAATATTTTCTGTATCCCTGATCCGGGTGCTTATGTATACTCCGGCTCCGTCATCCTTTCGCAGAAGGTTACCGATACCGACAAAGAGTATTTTGCGGTCGGTTTGAGAAAGAAGGGCTATAAGTTTTTCAGACACCTCTGAATAGATACTTAACTGTGACCTGTCTGAGGCAGTTAGGGCAGATAATATTGAACATATCCTTCCTCTGGAGAGTCTCGGTTATCTCTGCCGAAAGATCCTGTCCCTCGGCGAGCTTAAGTTTGCGGTTAAGCATGTTGAGATTCAGTACCGATGAGAATGCCTTCGGGCCAAGCTTGCGGTGCATGAAGTGGAGGTGTTCCACCGTTGTAATGACTGCACCGCAGCTATCGCACACCAGGAGTTCCTTCTCCTGGTATTCGACGTTGTTGGCTCTGTCAAAGACAGCCAGGTCGTAGATTTTGTCAGAGAGCTTTACGCCTTTGCCGGTGATGCAGTGTTCCTGGCACTGGCCACAGAAGATGCACTTACCGTAGTCCCTCCTGATGGTCCTGATCTTATTCTCCCTGTCATCAGTAAAGGTGATTGCCAGCGGAGGGCATACATTGGCACAAGTTTCACATCCCACGCAGTTGGCATCGTCAACTACAGGCTTTCCCCTGAAGTCCTTGAACGGCACATGCTCCTCAGCCGGGAATTTTGATGTATATGCCGGTGTGACCAGTGATATCACTGCCTCCTTAAGCTCTCTGAGTTTGGGGTACTTCATTTCACTGCCTCCCTGTAATCATCTTTGACACTCCTTTTATCCATTTTCGTTCCGAAATGGTATGCTCCCCTTACAAGGGCATGCGCTGCCACCGTGGCGGTAAAGAATAGCACCGGGATGGCCACAAGTGCCCTGAAGCCTGCGCTGCCGAAGCCGAAATGCACCACGACGCCGAGAAGTATGCTGCAGCAACCCAGTGTCACACACTTGGTAGCTGCCTGCAACCTGTTGTACATGTCAGGAAGCCGTATCAGCCCGATACACCCGAAGATGTTGAAGAGAACTCCTACCGATATTAAGATTATGGCTGCCATATCATTCATTCAGTTTTTTCCCGCTGAGATATTTTGCCAGCGTAAGGGTTCCGATAAAGCTAAGTATGACCCAGGCAATTCCTATATCGAGAATGAAGGCCTTGCCGGTCTGCACTGTTATTATGCCGCAGATACCCACCACAAGTATCCCGAAGATGTCAATACCAACCATCCGGTCAGGTATGGTCGGTCCCCTGATGATACGGTAGAGACAGGCTGCGCACAGGGCAATCTGTATGTAGAGCAGTATATTCAGGAAACTGGTCATTCCGCAAATTTTTTAATGTATTCTTCAAATCGTCCGGTTACCATCCTCGTATAGAGAGCAGGGTCCTCAGACCGGATATAGATCCAGTGTATATACATCTCATCGCCGATGATGTCAACGGTGATGGTCCCCGGGGTCATGGTTATCGAATTGGCAAGGAGCATCCTGGCAAATTCTGACGTGAGGGTGGTTTTTACCTTCACTATCCCGGGTTTTATCGGCATTGCCGGATGGAGCACACGATATGCAACATCGAAGTTAGCCTTAATGCAGGCCCAGATAAAAGTAACAAGGTAGACAACGAACCAGAGCCAGCGACGGGGCTGAAGGAACTTATAAACATTATGGAAATAATACCTGCCAAAGATAGCTGCCGTGATGGCTGAGGCTACGGCTCCTGCTGCCATATTCGCTGCGGTAAATTTAAATGTTATGAGGAGCCAGAAGATCATGGATAATATAAACACTGTCACATATCTCATATCACATGCCTGTTATTTGTGAGGAATATTTCATCTGGTCCATCAGTATGTCAGTTGCCGGTGAGAGCACCGATTCACGTATGCCCGGCAGCGCCAGGAGACTGAGGAGCAGGCAGGCTATAGCCAGAGTTATCATGCTCATAAGCATCGGCACAGGGACCTCCCTGATCTCTTTCTTTATCTTCCCGGGTTCCTCGTTGTAAAAGGCATAGCGCTGGAACTTCATGAACGAGGCCAGGGTGATGATGCTGACGACTGCTGCAAGGGCAGCGAGGAAGTAAAAGCGTCCCATCACCGCGGCGACTATTATGATCAGTTTGCTGAAGAAGCCGTTGAAGGGAGGGAGGCCTGATATTGACAGTGAAGCAGCGAGTGAAGTTGAAGAGGTGAAAGGCATGCACTTTGCCAATCCGCCCATCTCCCTGAGGTCACGGGTGCCTGTAGAGTACTCTATGGCTCCCGCATTGAGGAAGAGCAGTCCCTTGAATGCTGCGTGGTTAATCATATGAAAAATACCACCGGTGATGGCAAGGGCGGCTATCTCACTGCGGATACCCCTGGCCATGAGTACCATCCCTATGCCCACTGCCATGATGACATATCCCATCTGGCTGATGCTGTGGTATGCCAGCAGTCTTTTTATATCCCATTGGCCAATGGCCAGAAATACACCCACAGCCATAGAGAGAGCGCCAAGAGTGGTTATCAGTATGGCCATCGCCTCTGTGATTTCGAACATATTGAAGAAGAGACGGATAATGACATAGATGCCAACGGCTTTAATGAGCACTCCCGAGAGCATTGCCGAGATGGGAGAGGGAGCCGAAGAGTGGGCATCAGGAAGCCATGCATGAAACGGAATAATGGCAGCTTTCAGGCCAAATCCGGTGAGAAGCAGGATCTGGATAAGGATATAATGATTACCCTGTCCTCCTTCACTGAAGGCAGCCCTGATATCTGCAATATTCAGCGTTTTAGTGCTCCAGTAGATGAATCCGATGGCAAAAAGCACCATGAATGATGCAACCGCACCCAGTACCTGGTATTTCAGGGTTGCCTCAAGCTCATTCTTCTCCACGCCGAAGGCAACCAGGGCATAGGATGAAATGGCCGCAATCTCAAGGAAGACAAAGATGTTAAAGATGTCACCGCTGAGAACAACCCCGTTCATCCCGGCTACCATCAGGCAGAAGAGTGAATAGAAATAATTTTCATTGGTGTATTTTGCCATGTACGAGATGGAGTAGGTCACTGACAGCAGGCCGATAACACTTATAATGCATAACACCAGTGCCGAGAATCCGTCATGAATGAGGTAAAGGCCGATCGGAACGCCATCCACGGGTTCCCATCCGCCCAGGATATATACCGAAGAAGCAGATCCTCCTTCAACCAATAGCCAGAAGCTGATGAATGCGAGAAGGAGCAGTGTTACCAGTGCCATATACCTGGGGATACCGGGGATGAACCTGCCAAGTATCATTGTCAGGAAGGCACCGGCCAGGGGAATGGCAACGAGAAGCGGTATCAGCGGATTCATCATCTATCCTCTTAAGTTTTTTATCTCTCTTATGTCAAAGGTTCCGTACTTCCTGAAGATCCTTATTATTACCGCCATCAGCATGGCCGTTGTGGCCAGACCGATTACGATGGCCGTGAGCACCATTGCCTGTGGCAGCGGATCAACATAGGCTTTGACCGGGTCAGCCATGTCAACTATCGGGGCGATCCCTCCCTCGGTGTATCCAATCAACGCCAGAAAGAGAAAACAGCTGAACTCCATGACAGACAGAGATATGGCTATCTTAATCAGGTTTCTCCTTGTTATAACGCCGTAGAGGCCGGTAAGGAACAGTATGAAACAGAGCCAGTAAACAGTCATTTCATTATCTCCTCTTTAAATATTACCAGTGCCAGGAAGATCGTAAGGATGGAAGCGGCGACCTCAATCCCGACAAATATGTTATAGAGCGGCAGGAAGCCTGCGCTGATCAGTTCCCCCGGCGTTCCGTGGGGCAGCCAGTTGGCGAAGAATATCCGCACACTGACAAGAAGACCTGAAAGAGCAAGTAAAAGGAAGGCCATGACAGCCAGATACTCGTACAGGGTGGAGCCTCTCTCTTTCCTGAGAAGGTGCAGAAAATCACTCCCGAAAGCAAGGATCAGGAGGATGAATGATCCTGCGAGGATTACACCGCCCGCAAATCCTCCTCCGGGTGTAAGATGCCCGTGCAGTATTATATAGATGCCGTACAGGAAAATAATCCCCGCAATGAGCTGCGTCGTCTTCTTTACTATTAATGTCATCCCTTTCATGAGGACTGAATTGATTTAGGAACAAGGATTAACGAATTAGGATTTTTGAAGTTTTAGTTGTGAATTAGTATTCATATTTTTCTGTGCTGTCTCTGTACTTTTGACAAAAATTGAGATAAGTTCATTGTTTTCTGTTAAAGCCTCTCTCATGAGCTCATCATCTTTGTGAAGCTTTGATTTGTGAATTATTTTGAGACATACATAAGTTTCTCTGAGCTCTTTCAGGACAATCTTAACCTTATGTATAAAGTCTTTTCTTGATTCTCCACTCTGTGCTTCTCCATAGTTTAATGCTGGTGATGTTCCTGAGCGTATAAGCTGACCAGAGAGATGATTACCGGAAAATGTTGACGGCATACTTTCTGCAATCCTTATAGTTGTTACAGCAAAGCCTATCAGCCTCTCCTCCAGATCAAACTTATTTATCTTCCCAACGCTCATTTCATAAAACTTCTTAAATCCTAAATCATCATTCCCTGTTCATTATTCATATTTTTTTCCCTCTTATCCTCAGAATTGTGAGCACTCCGAGCACCGCGGTGACGAGCACTGTTGCCTCACCGAGGGTATCGTATCCCCTGAAGTCGAAGATTACGCCGGTCACGAGGTTAACGCTGCCTGTCTTCTCCACTGCGCCGTTGACGTAGGCGTCAGCCATCCTCATGGTGTTTTCACCGAACGGAGCAAGAGGTGCTGAAGCCTCCATCAGGAACCAGAAGAGTATTGCCAGCATCAGCACTGCGGTACCAGCGGTGACCCAGGCCCGATTGTCGAACTTGCCGTACGCTTCCACGCGTGAGCTGTCGAGCACCACTGCCACCATAATGATAAGGGTGATTGTCTCCACAACTATCTGCACTATTGCAAGGTCAGGAGCCTTCAGCAGCAGGAAACAGATGACAAGGCTGTATCCGACAATGCCTCCGGCTATTACCGCTGACAGGATATCCCTGGCATGGATGGCGTAGATTGCACCCAGTATCATAAATCCCACTATTACCGATATTGCCAGTTCCATATTTCTATTTTGTCAGATCATTATCAGCAACATGATTATCAGTCCGGCGCAGACCCAGATGACATACCCGGGAAGTACACCGGTATGAGCTTGGCTCAGCTCTCCGCTTAGCCAGAATACGGCCTTTTTGGAGAGGTCGTAGATATCAAAGGCCTTTGCTTCGGCTCTCTCATAAATTCGTGAGAAAAGTTTGAACTCAGAAAAAGTCTTGTAGAACTCGGGAGCAGGAAATGATGCTCCCAGCTTTTCTGCATTCTCACCTCCGATGAAATTCTCTTCAGTCCTGAATTTCTTCCTGCCGGTGGCAAGATAAATAAGGAAGCCGAGTATGATTGAGATAAGGACGAGCAGTGAAACGAACGATGAGCTCCATAGCCCGTTGAAAGTGAAGGCGCCAACAACAGGGGTAAGGAGTTTCGGGATAATGATCCCTGTGGCAAAGACTCCGAAGATGACACAGAAAAGTGCCAGAACCGCCATCGGGAACCACATCAGGAATGGCACTTCCCTGATTTTGGCCATTGCAGGATCCCTTCTTCCGAGGAAGATTCCTCCGATGAATTTGACAAAGCTTGCCAGTGTCAGTGCCGAACCAAGCACTGCCAGACCGAGCCATACGATCCAGAGACTGGAGGCTAATCCTTCACCTGCCCCGAAGTCGATTATCCCCTGGTATATCATCCATTTTGATGCAAAACCATTAAGCGGGGGTACACCGGAGATTGACATTGCAAACACCAGTGAGGCAAGGAATGTAACAGGCATGGCCTTTGAAAGACCTCCCAGCTCAGTTATGTCACTCTTTCCTGTCTGGCGTTCAACGGCTCCGGTACTCAGGAATAGTCCGCTTTTGTATATGGCATTGTTTATCATGTGGAAGAGACCGGCTGCAATCCCGACCAGGGAGCCAAGACCAAAACCAACAATCATGTAACCCACC
>JBGSLG010000131.1:0-19767 GCA_041740815.1 Bacteroidales bacterium | reverse complement strand
AATCACAGGAAACATGATCAGGGTGAGTGAGACAATGCTCCTCAGTCACCTTTCACTGAAAGGACTGCTGCCGGTGCCTGCCACAGGACCCGAAATACCCGCATATCTCACCTCGGTGATGGAAATGATAGAGGCGGCAACCTTCGAAGCCGAAGCCGCGGATGAGAGTATTAAGCTTAGTACAGACCGTGAATACCTTCGCATGGCCATGAGCAGCACGGTCCGACTGGCAAACCTTATCACCACTTATAATCTTGAGATGAAGAGTGACACCTGCATCAGGCTGCTTGACAGGGTCCTCAAAAAACTGATAGTTCCCTTCTCCGGTGAACCGCTGAAGGGGATCCAGGTCATGGGTGTGCTCGAGACAAGGGCCCTGGAGTTCAAAAACATCATCTTCCTTTCGCTCAATGAGGGCATCTTCCCCGGAGGGTCTTATGACAACACATACATCCCCTATAACATCCGGAGAGCTTTCGGACTGCCCACTTTGAACGAGCATGAATCGATCTATTCGTATTATTTTTTCAGGCTGCTGCGTAAGCCGGACACGGGCTGGTTCATCTACAACTCCACGGCGCAGGGACTGACCACCGGGGAGATGAGCCGCTACCTGGTCAGGATGCGATACAGCCTGCTCTTCAATCCCCAGCAGCTGACGGTCCACATCAGCGTTGGCAGAAGCCGGATGATAGCTGAGACACTGCCAAAGAAACCTGAACATAACAGGGTGCTGCTGGACCTTTACGGCACCGGCAGTGAAGGCAGGAAGTACCTGTCGCCCAGCGCGGTGAACACATGGATCAACTGCCGCATGCGCTTCTATTACAGGTATGTGTGCGGCATGCCCGAGGAGGAGATTCTCGAGAAAGATATCGATCAGCGCAGGTTCGGGAACATAATGCATGATGCCCTCCGGAGGATCTATGAGCCGCTGAGGGGCGACACCGCGGCTGGAGCGGCAATAGGAAAGATGTCAACAGACCGTGATCTCATCCGTAACGCCATCGTAGCTGCCGCAACGGATGAGATGAAATGGGACAGGGAGACCCTGATGGCAGGCAAGGGCGTTATAATCATTGAGGTATTGGAGAGATATGTCAGGGAGCTGCTTGAATATGATTCCAGGCAGAACCAGTTGGTTATTCTGAACCTGGAGGACGACTTCTCAGGGCTTCGCACCGTGATAACCGGCGGGGGCGAGGCACAGATAAGGATAGGAGGAAGGGCTGACAGGGTCGATATAACCGGCGGAGCAGTGAGAGTAGTTGATTATAAAACCGGAGCTCCCAAGCGCGAAGCGGTGACGCCTGAAGGCCTCTTCGACGAGGAGACGGATAAAAGGAACGACGCATTCATGCAGGCCCTGCTCTATTGCACCCTGATACGTGACAGCCATCCGGGGAGGATTGTGCTGCCTGCAGTTTACTGGGTGCAGCAGCTCTCCTCGCAGGAATTTACACCCTACGCCGGGGTGGCAGGACTGGATGGTCCGGATGCCGACAGGGATGCATGGGACAGGTTCCTGAATGCCTTCTCGGTTGAACTGGACCAGACTCTTAACAGGATATTCTCGGAAACAGAGGATTATAAAATGACCTCCTTCGAGCGAAGGTGTACCTACTGTCCTTACAGAATGCTCTGCCGGAGGTAGGACTGATCAGTCGGCAGTCGGCAGTCGGCAATCGGCAGTCAGAATCAGTCGGCAGTCGGCAGTCAGAATCAATCGACAGTCGGCAGTCAGAATCAGTCAGCAGTCACCAATCGGCAGTCAAAATCAGTCGGCAGTCGGCAATCGGCAGTCAGCAGTCAGCAATCGGCAGCAGTTAACTAATTGATTGACTGAAGACTGAGGACTGAGGACTGAAGACTGAGGCGCTACTTTTCCATCAGCCGCTGCAGGGCGGCCATCTTAATGGCAGTGACAGCTGCCTCGTCGCCCTTGTTGCCGTGGATGCCACCGGCTCTGTCAATGGCCTGCTGATGCGTCAGGGTTGTGAGCACCCCGAAGACGAAAGGAATATTGTAGTCGAGATTAAGCTGGGTGATGCCCTGGGTTACTCCCTGGCAGATGTATGTGAAGTGAGGAGTCTCTCCCTGTATCACGCAGCCAAGGCAGATGACACCGTCAAGATCATCATACTCAGCCAGCCACTGCCCGGCGAGAGTGATCTCAAAGGTCCCGGGCACATGCCTGACCACGATGTCATCATCTGTGACACCGTGACGCATAAGTGTTTTTACAGCTCCGTTGAGAAGTGAATGGGTTACCTCGCTGTTCCAGTCGGCCACAACGATGCCAAACCTCATTCCTGATGCATCAGGAACACGTGCAGGATCGTAGTCCGAAAGATCGCGTGTTGCCACCTGTCAGTCGATGTTCAGTTTAACCCTGGCAATGTATTTTTCAATACTCCTGCCTTCGTTGCTCTCAGCATACTTGTCCTGTATCCTTTCATAGAGTTTCAGGGCTTCGGCGAAGTCGCCTTCGCTCTCATGGAGCATACCGGCTTTCATCAGATAGATGGGGGAATGGAATGAGTTTTCTGCCATCTCAGCAGCTTCCAGGTAATACTTTATTCCTGCTGCCGGGTCACCCAGTTCAACTTTGGCATCACCGATGAGACCCTTGGCCTGCGGGGCAAGCACCTCGTCCTTCACTGAGTATTTGTTAAGATAGTCGATGGCCTCCTCAAACTGACCGAGGTGCATCATGCAGGCTCCGGCATAAAAATTGGCAAGCTTGCCTGATTTGGTTGCCTTGTATTCTTTAGCTATATCTATGAACCCCAGGTTATTGCCATCACCGTTGAGAGCCAGGCTGAGTGAGTCATCAGCGAAGTACTGCTCGGCCATGTACATCTGGCTGAGTGCCTCATCATTCTGCTTGCTTGTATACATCCGAAGCAGCCAGAAAAGGCCCACCAGTACAACAGCACCCGCAAGGACATATAAAAGCGGTTTGTAATTCTGCTCCAGGAACTGTTCAGTCTGTGTCAGTGTGTGCTCAACATTCTCTATCCCTTTTGTGGGCTCGTTTTTCTTGGTCATATCAATCTTCTCTGTTACAGGTCAAAAAATAACTTCGCAAAAGTAGTATTTATAGTCTTATTTAAAAATATTTGGATTAAAAAAATGCTGAGGCTTGCACTCCGCCCGGTTGACTCCGCAAAGGTTGCCGCAGCCGTTTCTTTTCTTAACTTTGGGCCTCGGAAACAGCGAACGGTAAACATGCATCTTGCCAGGATTGAATTGACTAACTTCAAGAACTATGAAGAGGTGGCCCTCGATTTCTCCCCGGGCTTCAACTGCTTCGTGGGCAACAATGGGGTTGGGAAGACCAATATCCTCGATGCTGTTCATTACCTGTCACTTACAAAAAGCTTCTTCAATAACTCAGACACCCTGAGCATAAGGCACGGCGAGGATTATTTTATCCTAAAGGGACTCTTCGTCAGGGACGGGGAGAGCGATGAGCTCTTCTGCGCTTTCCAGAAACAGAAGCAGAAGGTCTTCCGGCTTAACGGCAAGGAGTATCAGCGCATGTCTGACCATGTGGGCAGGTATCCCGTGGTGATGCTCTCACCGGCTGACAGTACCCTCATAACAGGCGGCAGCGAGGAGCGCCGGCGGTTCCTTAACATGATCATCAGCCAGTATGACCCTGCCTATCTCGAGGCACATATGCGCTTTAACAAGATACTGACACAGAGAAACAGTACCCTCAGGGACGGCGGTCGTGATGCCGCCAGCATGCTTGATATCTACGATGAACAGATGGCTGCAGAGACTGAAATTATCTACGAGGCCCGAAGAAAACTCACAGAAGAACTGGTGCCCCTCTTCTCGTCATACTATGAGAAGATCTCAGGCAGCGCTGAACAAGTAAGGATAAGATACAGGTCGCACAGCAGTGAGGGCGACTACCTTCAGCAGCTCTCCGCTGCCAGGGACAGGGACTTTATGTTACAGTATACAACAGTGGGAATCCACCGTGATGACCTGATCTTTACTATCGACGGCCATCCGGCAAAGACCATGGCAAGCCAGGGCCAGCAGAAATCATTCATAGTGGCCCTCAAACTGGCCAAGTTCCGCCTGATAAGCCGGATGAACGGCTTTGCGCCCGCACTGCTCCTTGACGATATCTTCGACAAGTTCGACCAGAGCAGGGTGGAGGAGATAATAAGACTTGTGGGCTCAGGTGAGTTCGGACAGGTATTCATCACCGACACTCAGCAGGACCGTATCCACCGTATCCTCGATAATACCGGGGTTGACTTCCGCCTCTACCGCATTGGCCGGAAGGGCATTGAGGAAGAGATAACCAACGGAAGAAAATAAGTCGATGCGCAGGAACAAAACCATAACAATAGGAGAGGCTCTTGCAGATCTTATCAATGAGTACAGACTGGCACCCAAACTGCGGGAGGCTTCCGTAATAAATATCTGGGAGGACCTGACCGGGAAAGTGATTACCGCCCGTACCAAAAAGATATACGTTAAGGACGGGGTGATGCATATCTACCTCACCTCTGCGGTTGTAAGGAACGAACTGATGATGCTCCGTGAATCACTGCGACGCCAGGTCAATCTGAAAGCCGGCGGCGAGGTCATAAGGGAGATAGTGGTCCACTGATCAAAGGGTGCTGTAGTCGCCCCACCTGATAACGGCCTTCACATTGTGCCCCTTGAAGGAAGAAAAATGAAATTCACGTTCCTGGTATTCAAGCGTAACGGCAGAGTCAGCCATTGAGACAGTGACCGTAGCAGCGGGGTCATTGTAGAGGATGGCATCCGCCATCAGAAACGCCTTCTCTGCACCGTCACCGCGCCCGAAATTCCAGACCTCATCAGGCTGGGCCATCCTGCCGGAATCATAGATCGATTTGTTCTTCAGGCTTCCGATAATGCCGAATATCTCTTCAGCAGACTTACCTGACAGAGGGCTGTGACATACAGGGTTCCTTTCAATGGCTGCCTTGATGAAAGGCTTCCAGTCAGTTCTTTCCATGTCACGGTACGCATAGAGGGTTAACAGAGCCATCTCGGAGACGCCGGAGAGTTCGCGGATCTTCCTTATAATGTCATCACGCGTGTCATTGACGCTGATGTCAGGTGTGATCTCCGTGACAAAATCCTTGTCCGGCACAGGAAGCCTCGGCTCGGTGACAGTGAATTCCTTTATATCCCTGAACATCCTGTCAACACAGTCATCGTGTTCCGTCGGGAAGAGCATCTTAAACTCTTTCTCAATAACCTCAAGATCAGTATTCCTGTGCTTTTTAAGGAAGCTTTCAACATCATTCAGCATGATCTTCCCGGCAACAGGATCAGGAAAAAACTCCTCATTGTCAACCTCGGCAAGCAGCCTGTCACGTGTCTCTTCATTCATGCTTGACTTGGATGAGTGCTCATATTCAAAGAGCTTCTCAAGCGTTATGTAAAGACTGAGGCCTGTTCTCTTATAATGGTACTGGAACAGGCACTTGTATTCCGATTTAAATCTGAGGAAGTTGATGAAGATCACAGTGGTCAGGCTGGTTTTCACAAAATCTTTCAGTTTCTCAGTAAAACCCAGATAGGCTTCCCTGTCAATTGTTGCCCTGGGGTAAACTGTATGAATATGGCCGGATATGTGCGAAACAATTGTAACTTTTTCATTCTCCAGGGCTCTGCGCGCCTTGCCTGAGAGTGAGGTGCCGTTGAACCACATGTTCCTGGTCATGATGCGCCGGTTGTTTGTAAGCAGCCCGTCTTTTTCGTCAATGTAGTTTTGCGAGTGAAGGGGGGTGGCCATCATGTATATCTTCTCCAGCGGTATGCCTCCGACAACGAACATGGCAGCTGCATATAGGGCGGCAAGGCTCACACACTCACCGGCACCGGTGGTGAAATGCTCCCTGTACCTGAAGGCAGTCATAGCCTCAACCGTCTCAGTCTTCCAGTAGGGGATGACTGACGAGTCATACTTGTCGAGCCCGAAGTGCCTCCGGATATCCATACTGAAGTAATACCTGTCGCCCTCGTAGCCGAAAAGTGCATTTGACTGCCTGAGCAGCTCCGTATCAAAGAAGTCGCTGAACCGGGCCTTCTCCGTCTCCTTCTCCGTCAGTCCCCATGTCTCAAGATCGAGGTTAAATATATAATTATCAATTATATACTGCTTGATACGATTTGATTTGCTGATGAAATTCTTCCTGTGCATCTCACTGAACCATGGATCATCACGCCATCTCCAGATTACCGGGGACATTATATTGGCAAGTACCAGAGGGTAGAACAGATCAGGAAAAATAAAGATCTCCATGTCGGAGAGGGTATATGCGGAGGAGTACTTTTCGAGCGTCTTTTTGTCTGAAAAGTCGGGAGAAATATTAGCAGTCATGAAGATTTTTTAACGAAACAACTGAATCAACTTTTTGTTTTATCTCAGAAGATCTCAATTGCGGAAAAGAAGAATCCGGCCTCCCTGAGGGCATTCTCCGGGGAATCGGAGCCATGAACCGCGTTCATCCTGACGTCAGTACCGAATTCAGCCCTGATGGTGCCCTTGTCGGCTTTGGCCGGGTCAGTGGTGCCGATCATCCGGCGGAACTCATCCACGGCGTTTTCATGTTCCAGTACCATCACAACGACAGGGCCTGACGACATGAATTCAACCAATCCGGGATAAAAGGGTCGCTCACGGTGCACCGCGTAAAACTCCTCTGCTTGCTGACGATTGATATACAGCATCTTAAGCGCTGCAATTCTGAATCCGGCTTCTGTAATCCTGGCGAGGATTTTTCCTTCGTCACCCCGGCCAAGGGCATCGGGCTTGATGATCGAAAAAGTGATATCGCTGCTCATAACTAAATGAAAATCGGGTTATTTGGACTGGTTTTTTAAAACCTTGTTATTTTTCTTAACTTTGTCGCCTTTAATAGCTGACACAGTGCCAGAGTTTGGTAAATATACAAAAGAATTAAAGAAGCTGATTGATGAGGCAGATCATATTTTACTGATATGCCATATCAATCCCGACGGCGATGCAATCGGAGCAATGCTGGCTCTCAGGAGGTGGATTATCAGCAGGGGCAAGGATGCCGCAATGATATCTCCCAATGCCCTGCAACTGTTCCTGTTGTGGATGGACGATGTCGGCAGTGTTGTAGATTTCCATCACAACATTGAGAAAGGCACCGCCCTGATAACCGAGGCTGACCTGATCATCATGGTCGATTTCAATTCGTCGTCAAGGATGGGCAAGGCTGAACAGCTGATCCTTTCATCAGGAGCCAAGAAGGTGATGATTGACCATCATCCCGAACCCGGACAGTTTGCCGACCTGGTCATCTCGGATACCAGCCGGAGCTCCACATCAGAACTCATCTATTTCCTCGTTAACGGAATGGAAGGAAAGGAGTTTAATGACAGCGAGTTTATTACAGCTGTCTACGTGGGCATCATAACCGACACCGGCAATTTCGAACACGGATATTATACGGGTGACACCATGCGCACTGTGGGACACCTGCTGGATATGGGAGTTGACAAAGAGAAGATTTATAATCATATCTTCAGTAACTTTTCACCTGACCGTATCCGCCTGAAAGGCTTCTCCCTTCATAGCCGGATGGTTGTTCACCCTGATCTCCATACAGCCTATATCTGGCTTACAAAAGAGGATCTTGACCGGTTCCGCCATGTTAAGGGCGATACAGAAGGGTTTGCCAATGTCCTTCTCACCATGAAGGGGATTGTCCTCTCGGTGCTCTTTATTGAACGCACCGGTTTCGTCAAGATGTCACTTCGCTCTAAAGGCAGTTTCAATGCAAACGCACTGTCACGCCGGTGTTTCAACGGAGGAGGTCACCGTAATGCAGCAGGCGGCGAGATGAAGGGCACTATCCACGAAGTCGTAAATCACTTTGAAACCACCCTTCCTCAATACAGGAAGGAACTGGAAGAGGCAGCGGCGGAGATGACGAAATGAGACTGCTGGCACCCATATTTATGCTCCTCATAATTGCAGGATGCCAGAACAAACCTGACAGCAGGAGTTCAACACACAACCGCACTGAATCCGAGCTCATAGAGCTGAATAAATCGCTTATTACCCAGGACCGCACCGTTATTACTGACTATATAAAAAGCAGTGAGCGCACCTTCAGTGAGACCAACACCGGTCTTTGGTACAGCATACTGACTGAAGGGACAGGCGAAACAGCCAAGACCGGCAATAATGTGACCTTTGATTTTGAGTGTACCCTCCTCAACGGGAACCCCTGTTACAGCGGTACCCAGACGATAAAGGTTGGCTACTCCGGAACTGAAAGGGGGGTCACGGAAGGACTCCAGCTGATGCAGAAAGGGAGTGACTACCTGTTCATTCTCCCGCCCTACCTGGCATACGGCCACACAGGCGACGGCGACAGGATACCGGGACGTGCAATACTTTTCTACAGGATAAGAATAAAAGAGATAAGTTAGTTTGGAACGATATTTGATGGAAACAGGGGAAATGATAACTAAAACCATGAGAAGGACCATTGTGGCAACTGCGATAACCGCACTTGCCTTAATAATTGTTTCGTGCAACCCTTCCAAGAAGTACGAGGAAGAGGAGAAGACCCTTATCGAGGACTTTGTGGCCGAGAACAACATTAACGTCAGCCCTGATGCTGATGGAATCTATTATATTGAGATTGAACCTGGTACAGGAGACCTGATCAGAACAGGTGATTCAATCGGGGTATATTACACTCTCTGGTTCCTGACCGGTGAGGAGAAGCAGAGCAACGTTGAAGAGACAACCCCCTACAGACTCAGGGTCGGGTCTTATGAGATGATTGAAGGCTGGGGCCTGGGCCTAGTCAAGATGAAACTGGGAACAAAAGCACGTTTTATCATGCCATCAAGAGTAGCCTACGGAAGCATGGGTTACGGTTATTATGATTACTACGGCAACTACTATACAGTCATACCCGGGTATACACCGCTGCTGTTTGAGATAGAAGTGGTGGAGCTCGTCAGAGCAAGAAAGTAAAAAAAAATGCGCCGGTAAATGGCGCATTTTTTTTATCTTAATACAACCGAATCACCTGTAAGTGTTATTTTTTTCAGTGCCTCTGTGTACGCAGCCCAGGGTCCGGTGAGGAACTGGTCTATCATCTTCATGGCCTCCTCAAAGGCAGCCTCAGCATCAGTCATTCCCTTCTCTTCCTGCTGTGAAGGTACACCTGATGCCATCATCAGACTGCGGTAACCGTTGATCCGCGATACCAGTCCCGACTGTCTCCTCCCGAATGCCTCATCAAGCTTAGCAACTTCTTCTTTTACAGTCTTATGGATATCTTTGATGGCTTCTGCGAAGCCGGGGTTGTTTTTGCTTAAATCATCACTCTTCGCAAGGCTCTCCCTGACAGATTTGATCAATGCAAGCTTTTCGTTAAGCTCTTTGATGCGAGCTCCGAAAGCTTCGGCTCTCTCAAGGTTTTTCCTGAGTGCATCGGTGTCCGGTGCCTCCATCCTCGGATCGGAGCTGACCTTCAGCACTGTCTCCGAGCTGGCATCGCCAGCCTTCAGTGCCACTGTATATGTTCCGGGCATCACTGCCCCTCCATAGTTCCTGGAATACCTCATCCAAGGGTCCTGCTGCTGCTGTTCGGCAGGGTAGGTTGCCTGTGGCAGAGCCTCCCGGTCAAGACGCCAGGTGAAACGGTTGAATCCTTTTAAGGCATCCCTTGCAATCGACTTCACCTTCTTTCCTCTGTCATCCCTGATCTCCACGGTGACCTTGCCCGTATCCGACGCATAAAAGGAGATCATTGCTCCCGGCTCCCGGTTCTCTCCCCGGTACATTGCGTCACCGTAGAAGTAATATCCCGGCAGGTTCTTCATTGATGCCAGCCACGCTTCAGGAGCATCAAAGGCCATGATCCTGCTCTTCAGCAGGCTGCTTCCTCCGGCTGCCAGGGCACGCAGGGGCCGTATGTCATCCAGCACCCAGAGGGCACGTCCGAAGGTGGCAATAACAAGGTCGTGCTCGCGCGGGTGAATCACCATATCATAGGTAGAGACCGTCGGATACCCGCTGGTCCACCTGTTCCACGAACCGCCACCGTCGAAGGAGACATAGAGGCCGTACTCCGTGCCGGTGAACATGAGCTTCGGCTCCACGGGATCCTGCGCAAAACAGAGCACATATCCGGAAACATCAGTGTCATCGATGATGCGCTGCCAGCTCTTTCCGAGATCAGTGGTACGGTAGAGGTAAGCGGCATTGTCGCCCTGCCTGTAATCGTTCACCACGGCAAAAGCCTCTTCCGGGTTATGGGTTGAGGCTGTTATCTGCGGCACCCAGGCATTGCGGGGCATCCCCTTGATCTTCGGTGAGGTGTTCCGCCAGTTCACACCTCCGTCTTCAGTGACCTGTATCATTCCGTCATCAGTAGCGGCCCAGATAAGTCCCTGCCTCAGCGGGCTGGGGGAGATTGTAATGACGGTGCAGTGGTTCTCCGCTCCGGTAGCCTCGAGGCTGATGCCCCCGCTCTCCTCTTGCTTCTGCTTCTCCGGATCATTCGTGGTGAGATCGGGCGAGATCTTCGTCCAGGAGTCACCCCTGTCAGTGCTCCTGTGCACATGCTGGCTTCCGAAATAGATTGTGCTGTTGTCAAAGGGATCCTGTGCCAGGGCCGCGTTCCAGTTGAAACGCAGCTTCTCGTCGCCGTCAGCCACAGGCCTGATGCTTTTATTCCAGCCCGTGGTGAGGTCAAACCGGCGCAGTGATCCGCCCTGCGACTGGGCGTAGCAGTAGCGGCTGTCGCCCGGTACCGGCATGGCATCAAAGCCGTCTCCTCCCATGAGGAACTCAAACATCTCATTGATAATAGGGCCGTTGTGCCAAGTGTAGGCAGGCCCTCTCCATGAACCGTTATCCTGCAGGCCCCCGTAAATATTGTAGGGAACATTGTTGTCGACGTTAATATGGTAGAACTGACCCAGTGGCAGGTTTTCAATATGGCGCCATGTGGCTCCCCTGTCATAGGTGATACCCATGCCTCCGTCATTGCCGTCAAGCATGCGGTCAGGATTGAGGGGATCAATGTACCATGCATGATGGTCAAGATGAACCGACTCTGCTATGCTTCTGTCAAACGTCATGGCGCCGTCGTCGCTCACATTAACCCCTGAGAAGAGCGTGTACACCCGGTTCTCATTCTGCGGGTCAACATAGATCTCTGCATAGTAGAAAGGCCTTGACCCGATGTTCTTTTCACCACGCTTCTCCCACCGGAGCCCACCGTCAGTGGAGCGGTAAATGGCCGAGGGCTTTGATTCCACATATGCATACACATAATCGGGATCGGAGGCAGCAATGGCAAGGCCCATGCGGCCTGTCTCCGCCGGGAGCCCCTCGGTGAGCCTGGTGAATGTCTCCCCGCCGTCACGCGTGAGCCACAGTCCTGACCCCTCTGATGACGACCGGAAGAACCAGGGCCAGCGCTGGTGATCCCACATGGCTACGAAGATCTTGCCCGGATTCGAGGGGTCCATCACCATGTCAGCCACCCCCGAAGTCTCGTTGGTAAAGAGCCTCCTCTGCCAGGTTAATCCCCCGTCAGTGCTGCGATAGAGCCCCCTTTCGGTGTGGGGAGCCCACGGATTCCCGATGGCACCCGCATAGATGATGTCAGGGTCAATGGGGTCAACAATGATCCTGTGGATGTACCTTGTGAGCTCCAGTCCCATGCACTTCCAGCTCTGTCCACCGTCGGTGCTCTTATAGATGCCGTAACCCCCTGTGAGGCTGTTGCGGGGATTACCCTCACCGGTGCCTGCCCAGATGATATCATGCCTCAGCGGATCGATGGCAAGAGCTCCTATTGAGGCCACAGCCTCATTGTCAAATATCGGTGTGAATGTGGTGCCGGCATTGACAGTCTTCCACAGACCCCCGGAAGCCGTCCCCACGTAAAAGATGTTCTCATTTCCCGGATCAACGGCAAACGCCGTGACCCTTCCGCTCATGCCACCGGGACCAATATTTCTTGGCTTGATACCATTGAAGAGTTCCATGTCAGTCTTCTGCCCGGCAAGCAGTACTGTTGCCATTACCAACAGGGCGGATACAAATGTTTTTCGGATCATCAGGTCAGGTTTTAACGGTTACAATTTATATAAAAAAGTAAGACGTGATCAGTAACCTGACTGTGTTGTACAATACCTCTCTGCCATCAGGCCAGGAGGAGGAAGACAGCCGGCCTTTTGTCAAGGTCCGGGATCTCACCCCGCCAGCCGGCTACAGTCCTGGTGCGGATGAACTCGCTCTCCAGGGTAATGTCAGCCCCGATACAGAGACGGGTAGAAGGCCTGCAGGCCGTGATTATATCTTCCAGCATCTTCCCGTTTCTGAAGGGTGTCTCAATGAATATCTGGGTCTGCCCGCCCGACGACCTTTTCTCGAGCTCCCTCAGGGCCTTCTGTCTTCCCGCGGCATCCACCGGCAGGTAACCGTGGAAGCAGAACGACTGTCCGTTGAGGCCTGAGGCCGCCAGAGCCAGCATCACGGAGGAGGGCCCTGTCAGCGGTATGACCCTGATGCCCCTGCGGTGGGCCTCAGCAGAGACAACGTTTCCCGGATCAGCCAGCCCCGGCATCCCGGCTTCACTCATGACGCCGGCATCGGCACCGGCTTCTACCCTCGCAAAAAAGTCGCCCAGAAGGGCAGGGTCAGAGTGCTTCCCTACAGCAAAAAAGAGAGTCTCATCAACAGGAAACTCCCTGTCAATGCTCCTCAGGTACCTGCGGGCGCTCCTCAACTCCTCAACGGCGAAGAGCCTCAGCGATGCCGTTATCTCCCTCGTGCCTGAGGGTATGGTGAGGCTGTGATCGGCATTGCCAAGCGTGACGGGAATCATATAAATACTTCCACTCATCTTCTGATTTGAATGATATTGTAAAGATATGGAAATAGCCATCAGGGTGCAAAATGACTTCTGATATTGTTCTTCTCTCAATTTCAGGCTATGTTTGTACTTCGAAAATGAGACTGTGAAAATCACCTTTCTTGGAACCGGGACCTCGCAGGGTGTACCTGTAATTGCATGCGAATGTCCCGTATGTCTGTCAGATGACGTGAAGGACAAGAGGCTAAGAGCTTCCCTGCTGGTGGAGACGGCAGTAAACACAATCGTGATTGACGCGGGACCCGACTTCAGGCAGCAGATGCTGACAGCCAGGGTAAAGAAGCTTGATGCCATCCTCCTGACCCATGAGCACAAGGATCATATTGCCGGCATGGATGACCTGCGGGCATTCAATTACAAGAGCCAGGCAGCAATTGACATATATGCCGAGGAGAGGGTTCAGGGAGCCGTAAGAAAGGAGTACGCGTATGTCTTCTCAGAGAATCACTACCCCGGAGTGCCAAAAATGGAGCTTCATACTATAGATAACTACAATTTTTATATCCGCGGAGACCTGATAATCCCCCTGCGGATTTTCCACTACCGCCTCCCGATACTTGGATTCAGGATTGGAGACATGGCATATATCACTGACGCCAATTATATCTCTGAGGAGACAAGGGAGAAACTGATAGGAGTGAGGTACCTGGTTATTAATGCCCTGAGGAAAGAGAAACATATTTCCCACTTCAGCCTGGGCGAAGCACTCGACCTGATTAAAGAGGTCTCACCGCGGAAAGCTTATATTACTCATATAGGTCATCAGATGGGAAAACATGAGGAGGTCAACAGGGAGCTGCCGGTGAATGTAACCCTGGCCTGGGACGGCCTGGAGGTGGTCTGCGAGGATTAAGCTAATTTTTCTTGAATTTGTACAGCTTCTTCTGATACTTTTTGGAGAAGAAGTACTTGTTGCGCCCCAGCTGCGAGGTATCTATGTAGGAATTCTTCCGGCTGGCTTGGTAAGGGTTCTTTTTGGTGGATGCACAACCAGGCATCAGCATTATCGCTGAGAGAATCAGGATAATGAATGTTATGCCTTTGAAGTTAACCCGTTTCATTAGTTGTGTATCAGCTAATTTCTAAAAGTAATCATTTATAAGCGATCACTGCTACAACCTTAAACAATTTCTCTAAAATAGCTCATTCACTGTATCTTTCTCTTTTATTTTCAGATACAATATCTTAAATTGCACTCCCGATCACCCGGGAAGCCCAATATCAGATTAAACTCACATGTGCACATTAAGGTTTCGGTTTTTCCTCTTTTTTTTCATCTCATTTGTTTCATTATCGGGCCAGTCGCTTGAAAACCTCGGAATTATCATGGAAAATGGTGCCAGTACGGTCTCGCTGGTGCTTGATGACAGCGCCATGGTCAGCCTTCCTGCACCCAAACCCCTCTTCAGTTTCCGGATAGACGGCGTCTATTTTGAGTCGGATGATGTTCCGGCCGGACTCACCGGCAGCCGCTTCGTTATGATCTTCCCGGGAGGGGCAGAGGCTGTTTATACCCCCAGGGGAGGCTCTCACCCCGGATTTATGGCTGAGCTGGTCTTCCGAAACAACTGGAATGATACTATTTTGTTAAGTGATGTGGTTCCCTTCGGAGAGAAAGGCAACAGCGCCGTCATCACCGGCTCGGGCCCGCCTGACCTTGCCAGGGCAAACCTCTTCCTGCCGGGAAAAAGCCCGGTACGCGTCATCCTGCCTGATAATGCGTGGGAGATGGGATTCTCGGTGTTCAATTCAGGCAAAGATCTGTCAGTCAGCTCTGTCGCACGCCGGATAAAGAGCGCGAACGGCACCATGAAAAGATATCAGACCATCCTTCCGCCGGGAGCGTCGGTCACCTACCACATCTGGGCTGACATATTCAGGGGATCATGGCAAGACGGTTTGAAGTTGATGTTCGCAGAGCGATATCTGTATGACCTTGAAACTTTTAATGACACTCTTTACCGGCGCAACGACCTTAACTGGATACGCGACAGTTACCTGATGATCCTCCAGATGGCATGGGACAGGGAGTACTATGACCGCTTCGAGGGTGAGTCGGGCTTCAGCGACTTCCTTTCGGGATATAACAGGCTCTTCGGTAACGTAGATGTATACGGCATTTGGCCAACATGGCCCCGCCTCGGCCTCGATACAAGAAACCAGTGGGACCTCTACAGGGATCTTCCGGGAGGGACAGAAGGACTGAGGCGCCTGAGCCGGCAGGCGAAGGCGAATGACTGCCGCTTCTTCATTGCCTATAACCCGTGGGACAAAAGCACCAGGGAGGAGGATCATCTCCGTGGCATGGCAGAGATGATCGCGGCAACCGACGCCGACGGCGTGGTGCTGGATACCGAGGGAAGATCTTCAGCTGAACTGCAATACATTGCCGATACGGTACGCCCGGGTGTGGTGATGTACTCCGAGGGTATGCCCGTGATAAAGGATATGCCAGGCATAGTGGCCGCCAGGGTGCATAACGCCCTTTTCCTGAGTCCTGAACTCAACCTGAACAAGCTTATAAGACCTGACTTTGCCATCTTCAGGGTGGCAGACGTTGGCGAGGATATCCTCCACCGCGAGATATCCGTTGCATTCTTCAACGGTTACGGCACGGAGCTGAATATGTTCAGGCCTGGCGGACGTGGTGATGAGTACCGTACTGATCTTGAATACCTTGCCAGAACAACCTATATTCTCCGAAGGAACAGCGACGCTTTTCTTGACATGGACTGGACCCCGCTGATTGACAGCAAGGCAGACAGGGTCTATGTAAACCGGTGGAACGAGGGTTCCAAAACCCTCTATACTGTCCTGAACATGGATCATCGCGGATACAGCGGCCCCCTCTTCAGCGCCGGCGATACCACCGGTCACCACATGGTCTCCCTCTGGAGACACGAGGAGATTGCAGCTGCAACGATTAACGGCGAGCTCATGACATCAGTGCAGACACCCGGATGGAGCTCTTCCTTCAATGGCACAAGACAAGAGAGCTCGGTCGACTGCATTGCGATGCTGCCTGCCCTGATAAGCGCAAAAATTACAGGTAACAGGCTTCACATCTCAGCCGGGGTGCAGGGAACCCTGCTTATCAGCCGGGGAATGCCTGGCTATGGGAACAAGCCTGTGGCGATTGCCTCGCCTGCAGATACAGTCATGCCTGCTAATGACCTGTTTGGAACAGCAGGCGAAAAGATAGTGATAGAACTCATTGGCAGTGACGGCATACTGATGGATGAGCGGATCGTCAGGCCCGGAGAGGGGAAGATATGGCTCGTGTCAGCGACGGAGAGGACTGCACGGTCTTCTGAGACACCCCCGGGGATGGTTCTGGTGCCGGCTGTCACAATTACATACAGGCTTGACACCCCGGACGAATTTGTCCCATACCCCTCGGCCGGAAAAGATATAACCGCAACAATCGACAGTTTCCTGATTGACAGGTACCCTGTCACCAACGAGGAGTTCCTTAGGTTCATCAGGGGTTCACGATATATTCCGTCTGACACTGCCAACTATCTTAAGCACTGGGAGAGAGGCATGCCTGTCAGCGGGCAGGAGCGGTACCCCGTAGTGAATGTAAGCATGGAAGATGCGAAGGCTTATGCCGCCTGGGCCGGTAAACGACTTCCTACAGAGGCTGAGTGGCAGCTGGCGGCACAGGGCACTGACGGCCGTGAGTGGCCCTGGGGAAGCGAGTTTCATGCCACCAAGTGCAACAACGGCTTTGGTCGAGCCACCCCGGTGGATGCCTTCCCCAAGGGGGAGAGTCCATACGGCGTGGCAGATCTGGTGGGTAACGTTTGGCAGATGACCGGTGATGTATACTCCAACGGTGCCTATTACTTCAATATCATCAGGGGTGGGAGCTGGTTTAAACCTGAATCGAGCTGGTGGTACGTGCAGGGAGGTCCGCAGCCGCTGACAATGACGCAGATCCAGCTGCTTGTCTCACCGGGTTATGACCGGAGTGAAACGGTAGGCTTCCGGTGCGTGAAGGACCTGTGATCAGTCTTCAGTCCTCAGTCCTCAGTCTTCAGTCTTCAGTCTTCAGTCCACAGTCTTCAGTCTTCAGTCTTCAGTCCACAGTCTTCAGTCAATCAATTAGTTAACTACTGCCGATTGATTCTGAATGCCGACTGCCGATTGCTGACTGATTTTGACTGCCGACTGCCGATTGCTGACTGCCGACTGATCAGACTTTCCTTGCCCCATCCCCGATACCCGGGAGATAGAAGTCAGCCGTCAGGCCCGTCCCGGCCGTATAGACTTCGCCGAGTTGCATTATGAATTCATCGGCGCGACTGTTCTCAACAATTGACACTGTGCACCCCCCGAATCCTGCGCCGGTCATCCTGGTACCAATGACCCCAGGCAGCTTCCGTCCCTCATAAACAAGCGTGTCAAGCTCGGTGCCTGTCACCCCATAATCGGTGCAGAGCGAATCATGCGACTCATTCATAAGCTTTCCAAGAAGCTCGATATTATTATCTTCCAGTGCTTTGATTGCATCGAGGGTCCTGCCGTTCTCCGTGATCACATGCTTCGCCCTCTTCCTGACAACCGGGTCAGCTATATAGGCGTCGAGCATCCACAGATCGCTGACAGTCAGCTGGCTGAGGTTCCTCACAGGATGGTGTTCCGAGATCAGCTCTACAGCCCGCTCGCACTCTGAACGTCTCTCATTGTACTTCGAGTCAGTCAGCCCCCTGCGTTTGTTAGTGTTGGTGATGATCAGCCTCCTGTTGCCCAACATGAGAGGAGCATACCTGTACTCCAGGGTGTCGCAGTTGAGATTGATGGCATGGTCCTTCTTCCCGAAACCCACAGCAAACTGGTCCATGATGCCGCAGTTCATTCCCACAAAACCGTTTTCCGCCTTTTGACTCATCTTTACCATCTCCATCATCTCCAGTCCGGCCCCTGTCAACTCATTAACGGCTACGGCGGTCACCATCTCGATGGATGCCGAAGAGGAGAGTCCTGCACCATTGGGGATATCCCCGTAGAAGAGAAGCTCCAGTCCCGGAACGGCAATGCCTTTCCTGGCAAATTCATTGATGACGCCAACAGGATAATTTGTCCAGCTTTTTGGGACAGGAAGGTAATTGAGAGCTATCGGTATCACTACTTCCCCCGGGAAATTGATACTGTTCAGCCTGATCTCATGTCGCTGAGCCCTTCGTATTAGCAGCGTTGTCCCGAAATCGAGGGCACACGGGAAGACATACCCTCCGTTATAGTCGGTGTGCTCCCCAATGAGATTGACCCTGCCCGGTGAATAAAAAAGGACAGGCTCTGTTGCCCTGTCCCCATAAATCTTAAAGAATTCATCGCGCAGAAACTGTTGATCTGCTTTCATACTTTCAGTTTTTTCTCTATTTCCAATATCTGGTTCCTGAAATGACGATCAGTGTCGATGAGGTTGTTTACGGTCTTGCAGGCATGCAGTACGGTGGCGTGATCCTTGCCGCCGATGGATGATCCGATGCTTGCCAGTGATGCCTTTGTCAGATTCTTCGAAAAATACATTGATACCTGCCGGGCCTGAACAATCTCCCTCTTACGGGTCTTTCCCTGCATCTGGTCAACGGGTATCTTGTAGTACTCGCATACCACCTTCTGTATGTAATCCATGGTTATCTCCCTGCGCTGGGTGTTGACAAGCCTGTCAACCATCTGCCGTGCCAGCTCAAGAGTAACCTCCTTGCGGTTAAGGGTCGACTGTGCGTAAAGCGATATAAGACCGGATTCAAGTTCCCTGATATTGGAGTTGATGTTCTCTGCAAGGAACTCGAAGATCTCATCAGGCAGCTCAATGCCGTCATTGTAAGCCTTCTTCCGCAGGATGGCAAGCCTGGTTTCAAAATCAGGCTTCTGAAGGTCTGCAAGCAGACCCCACTTGAACCTCGACAGCAGACGCTGCTCCATGCCCTGCAACTCCACCGGAGGCTTGTCACATGTTAAAATAAGCTGCTTGCCCGACTGGTGCAGGTGGTTGAAGATGTGGAAGAAAGTATCCTGTGTCTTTTCCTTACCGGCAAACTCATGAACGTCGTCAATGATCAGGACGTCAATCATCTGGTAGAAGTGAAGGAAATCGTTCTTGTTGTTGTTCCGTATTGATTCAACAAACTGCGTCTGAAACTTGTTGGCATTGACATACAGCACAGTCTTGTCCGGGAACTTCTCCTTGACGAGAATCCCGATAGCCTGAACCAGGTGGGTCTTGCCGAGCCCTGAGTCACCGTAAACCATCAGAGGATTAAAGGCGGTGCCGCCGGGATTGTTGCCTACCGCTATGCCTGCAGAACGGGCCAGGCGGTTACATTCTCCCTCGACAAAGTTGGCAAACGAGTAATCGGGATTGAGCCTCGGGTCAAAATGAAGCTTCTTGATGCCCGGTATGATAAACGGATTACGTATGGCAGGCTGGGTGGCCTCAAAAGGCACCTGCATCGGCTTGTTCTGAAGATCAGCCTTGTTCCTCGAAGGATATCTCACAGTATAGGGCTTGCCATTGGTATAACCAGAGTTCTCCATGATGATGTTGTACTCAAGCTTCGCCTCATTGCCAATCTCACGCCTCAGGGTCTTGCGAAGAATGTCAATGTACTGTTCTTCAAGGTATTCGTAAAAGAAGGGACTTGGAACCTGAATAGTCAGAATGTTCTTTTCGAGCCTGAGAGGAACAATAGGCTCGAACCATGTTTTAAAGCTGGCCGAAGGAATTATGTCACGAATTATTTCCAGACAGTTGTTCCAAACCTCATCGTGTGACTTGTTCATTCAGATTGAAATTATAAAAAAT
>JBGSLG010000130.1:0-27065 GCA_041740815.1 Bacteroidales bacterium | reverse complement strand
GGTGACGGCACCACTTTGGCGTTGTAGGCATTCATCATAAGCTTGCGTCCGGGTTTCTGGTGATAGCTGACCTTCACCATAAAGACCAGCAGTTCCAGTCCGAAGTGGTTGCATGCAAAACTCATCGCACTGCCCCACTGTCCTGCCCCTGTCTCCGTTGTCAGCCTGCGAACACCCTCCATCTTGTTGTAGTATGCCTGAGGGATGGCAGTGTTGGCCTTATGTGACCCGGAATAATTGCCTCCCTCGTACTTGTAATATATCCTGCTTTTGGTCCCCAGTGCCTTTTCGAGGTTGTAGGCCCTGAAAAGCGGGGAGGGACGAAAGGTTCTGTAGAGATCGATCACCTCCTCGGGGATATCAATGTATCTCTCGGTTGTAACCTCCTGCTTAATCAGTTCCATCGGGAAGATAGCCGCCAGGTCTTCCGGCCCGGCCGGCTTGCCTGTAACGGGGTTCAAGGGCGGCAACGGCTTGTTGGGCATGTCAGCCACAATGTTATACCATTGGCGGGGCATCTCTTTTTCAGACAGTAGAATCTTTGTAATCTTTTCCATGTTTTATAAGTATTAAGGATTATATAAACGAAAGAGGCACGCTGTGATCAGCGTGCCTCTTAGCATAATTATTTTGGTAATTATATAATGGCGTGATTCACAGCTTCAATCTATGAACTGCACCAGCGCCAGTTATACAACCTGTATTCTTTCATCAGTGCAAACATAATAAAAAATATATGCGGTGATACATCCCGCATATTTATTTTCAACAGGAATGCAGATTTAACTATTATTTTGACTTATGCCTCCCGGACAGGACTTCCTCTATCTCCGCGAGATTTGCTGACTTTGCCTTCAGCAGCACCAACAGGTGATATAGCAGATCGGCGGCTTCATTCCTGAACAGATCAATGTTATCATCTTTGGCTTCAATTACAAGTTCAACAGCTTCCTCGCCCACCTTCTGGGCTATCTTATTAATACCCTTCCTGTAAAGTTTGTTTGTATATGAATCAGAAGCATCTTCATCAATCCTCTCACTGATGATCTTCTCAAGCTTATACAGGAAGCCCCTGGTCTCCATCTCGCCAAAGCATGAATATGTTCCCAGGTGACAAACCGGTCCGGCCGGCGTGACCCTTATCAGCAGGGCATCATTGTCACAGTCGGGAAGAATCTCTGTCACGGTGAGGAAGTTTCCGGAAGTCTCGCCCTTGGTCCACAGTCTCTGCCGGCTGCGGCTGAAGAAGGTAACCCTGCCTTCACTGACAGTTTTCTGCAAGGCCTCCTCATTCATGTAACCGACCATCAACACCTGCAGGGTGGTGTTGTCCTGTATCACGGCAGGAACCAGGCCGTTCTCTTTGTTAAAGTTGATATTCATCATATAATAATTTATTTTTAATGGTATGATAGCACCTGCATGTAGTTGATTATTAAATTATTGTGTTTATGTATGCAAATACATGGAGGTTTCAGCATCTTACGTTAATGTTATTTTTTGAAAGGAATAATTTAAGATCAGGTATCAGTATCTCCCCGAAGTGAAATACCGAGGCTGCCAGGGCAGCGCTGCAGGATGTCTCTTCGAAGACCTTTCTGAAATGCTCCATTGTACCTGCACCGCCCGAGGCAATGACGGGGATGTTCACCCTGTCACTTATGGCTGAGGTGATATCCAATGAGAAACCCTCTTTTCTGCCGTCGCTGTTGACGGATGTGAGGAGAATCTCTCCGGCACCGCGCTGCTCAACCTCTTCAGCCCACTGCAGGGCCCGGACCTCTGTGACGGTCCTGCCGCCGTTGATACATACCAGCCACTCGCCGTCAATCAGTTGCGCATCAATTGCAGCTACTATGCACTGGCTGCCAAAGCTCTCTGCCAGTCTGGTTATCAGCCGGGGTTCAAGAACGGCTGCGGTGTTGACACTCACTTTGTCTGCACCTGAGCTGATGAGGACTGATACATCTTCCCTGGTGCTGATGCCTCCCCCGACTGTAAAGGGGATGTTTATTGCACTGGCAATCTTTTCCACCAGGGCTGCCAGCGTTTTTCTCTTCTCGTGTGTTGCTGTTATGTCAAGGAAGACAATCTCGTCGGCAGTCTGGTCAGCATACGCACGTGCCAGTTCCACCGGGTCTCCGGCATCCCTGAGGTTGACGAAGCTCACCCCTTTGACTGTACGTCCGTCCTTTATGTCAAGGCACGGTATAATTCTCTTTTTCAGCATAGCTCAGCCAGTTCCTTAAGTGATATTTTGCCTTCATAAATTGCTTTGCCAATGATGGCTGCTTCACATCCTGTCTCCCTGAGGATCATAAGGTCCTCCAATGTGGTGATGCCTCCGCTTGCAATGAGTGCGAGGCCTTCAATCTGCACGATCTCTTTATACATGTCAACGGATGGCCCGTCGAGCATCCCGTCCTTTTCAATGTCAGTGCACATGGCGTACAGCACACCTTCTGATCTGTATTTACGGAGGAAACTCATAATATCAGTTTCAGATCCGGACAGCCATCCGCCGGTTGCCACCTTTCTCTGCCTGAAATCGGCTCCGAGGATTATCTTCTCCGGGCCGTATTCAGCCAGCCACTGCTTAAACAGGACGGGTTGTGTCACGGCTATGCTTCCGCAAGTGACCTGTGAGGCGCCGCAACGGAATGCAGTGCGCAGATCGTCATCGGTTCTGATACCACCGCTGAAGTCCACCTGCAGTCCGGTCTTGTCGGTAATGGACTCCAGCACCCCGTGATTCCTGATTTTCCCTTCGCGGGCACCGTCAAGGTCAACCAGGTGCAGGTATTTGATTCCGTGCTCCTCCAGTTCCCTGGCTACATCCACCGGTTCCCGGCCGTACAGGGTTTTTCTTGAATAGTCGCCCTGAGTCAGTCTGACGCAGGCTCCGTCAATAAGATCGATAGCCGCAATTATTCTCATAACGCAAGGAAGTTTTTAAGTATGCGGGCTCCTGTCTCAGCTGATTTCTCGGGATGGAACTGGGTGCCAAAGAAATTGTCCCTGCGCATGGTCGCCGAGAACGGCAGTCCGTAATCGCACACAGCAGTGGTATACTCGTTGACCCCGGCAAAATAGCTGTGCACATAATAGACATCATCCTCGGGACTGATTCCTTTCAGCAGCGGATCATCAGTTATGCTGACAAAATCGTTCCATCCCATGTGGGGTACCCTGGCTCCGGCCGGGAATCGTCTGACGATTGTATCGAATATGCCGAGGCACGGAGTGTTTTTCTCTTCGGAGAATTTGCACATAAGCTGCAGCCCGAGGCAGATTCCAAGTACCGGTTGTTTCAGTGAGAGGATTACCCTGTCAAGATCCCTCTCTCTGAGATGTTTCATGGCTGATCCCGCCTCGCCCACACCCGGTATGATCACCTTCTCAGCCCTGCTTATTACATCGGGATCGGCAGTGATGACCGCATTATGTCCGAGTCTCTTCAGGGCCACACTCACTGACATTATATTTCCTGAGTTATATTTCAGTATCGCTATCATAACTGTCCTTTTGTTGATGGAAGAATGCCGCTGTCTGTTGATGCAACAGCCATCCTTACAGCCCTGGCAAATGCCTTGAAGACGGCCTCAGTCATATGGTGCTCATTCTCACCGGCAGCGTGAATATGGATATTGCATTTTGCGTTGTCACTGAATGATCTGAAAAAGTGGGAGAACATTTCTGCAGGGATATTGCCAACCCTGTCTGACCTGTAGGTTACATCCCATGTCAGCCATGGCCTCCCTCCGAAGTCGAGTGTCACCTGTGCCAGCGAGTCATCCATCGGGAGGGTGAAGCCATACCGGCCTATCCCTTTCTTACTGCCCAGAGCTATATTAAAAGCCTCCCCAAGGACCAGTCCCACGTCTTCAACAAGGTGGTGTTCATCGACCCTGAGGTCTCCGGTTGCCTTCAGGCTGATATCGATGCCGCCATGGCGGGCCAGCTGCTCAATCATATGATCAAGGAAGCCCAGACCCGTAGTTACGCTGCACTTTCCCGTACCCTCGAGGGTTATAGCAGCTTCAATCGTCGTCTCACTGGTCTTCCTGGAAACGGTGGCGCTTCTCGGTATCTCTTTCAGGAACCTGCGTATATCAGCCCAGTCGGTGGTGCAGAGTGAAGCCTCACCGTTTTTTTCAGTGCTGATGTAGATTGACCCGCAGCCCAGGTTCCGGGCCAGCTCGAGATCAGTCAGCCGGTCACCGATTACATATGACGATCCGAGGTCAACTCCCTGTGCAAGGTATTGCGTCAGCATGGCCGTTCCCGGCTTGCGGTAAGGGGAGTTATCTCTTTCGAAGGAGCGGTCAATGAACTGGGCTGCAAATTTTATTCCTTCACCTTCGAGAATGGAGAGCATCTTATTGTGAGGGGCAAGGAACTCCATTTCCGGAAACGCCGGTGTTCCCATGCCGTCCTGGTTTGTCACCAAAACGAGTTCAAAATCCGTTTCACGGACAATGGCTGAAAGCGCGGTGATGACCCCAGGCATGAATTCCAGCTTTTCAAGGCTGTCCACCTGCTCATCGGCAGGTTCTTTCAGTATGGTACCATCGCGGTCTATAAACAACACTTTTTTCATGTGCGAAATATTTTCATTCTTGTTTGCATTTTTAATAATCCGGATTTCATAAACTCATTTTCTTCAGTTCTTCAATGAGTCTGTCGTTCTCGGTCCTGGTACCAGCCGTAATGCGCAGGCAGCCGCTTACCTCACGGCTCCTGTTTCTGACGATTATATTATGTGCTATCAGTTTATTATACACATTATCGGCATCCTTAACCCTCACCAGCAGGAAGTTTGCATCAGAAGGCCAGACCTTTTCAACCAGCGGAATCGCTTCCAGTTTTTGAGAAAGCCTCTTCCGTTCGGCAATCAGGGTATCTGTCTGAACAGTAATGGGTCTGAAGTCATTCAGCCTTTCCAGGGCAGCCTGCTGGTTCAACCTGCTGATGTTATAGGGAGGCTTCATCCGGAAGAAGTATTTCAGGATTTCAGGTGATGCGAAGGCTATTCCTACCCTTGCCGCCGCCAGGCCCATGGCCTTGCTGAAGGTCTGCATGACGATCAGGTTGTCATACTGCGCAATCTTCTCCGCGAATGAAGGTCTCCCGCTGAAGTCGGCATAGGCCTCGTCAAGCACCACAATGCCGCGGAAATTGCGTATAATAAACTCAATTCTTCCGGTCTCCATGCAGTTGCCTGTGGGGTTATTCGGTGAGCATATAAAGATCAGTTTTATGCGCTCATCTGCCAGAAGAGGGGTGACTGCGGGAATATCAATATCGAAGTTTTCATCGAGGGGGACTTTTATAACCTCCGCGTCATTGACAGCCGCTGAGACCTGGTACATCCCGTATGTGGGAGGGAATATCACGGCCCTGTCAGTCCCCGGGTTGCAGAAGATGCGGTAGCAAAGATCAATCACTTCATCGCTTCCGTTTCCAAGAAAGATGCTCTCTTCAGCTATGCCCTTCAGGTTGCTGATAGCAGCCCTGAGCTCCCTCTGGCGGGGATCGGGATACCTGTTAAGAGGGCCGAAGGGACTCTCATTGGCATCGAGGAAGACACCCTCTTTCCCTTCATATTCATCCCTGGCGGAGGAGTATGGAACCAGCACTCTCACGTTAGGTCTTACCAGTTTATCTGTTCTGCTCATTGCTAAGATATTTTAGTCTGACGGATACTGCATTCCGGTGTCCTCCGAGCATCTCGGCTCCGGCCAGTAACTCAGTTGCAGGTCCGATTTTCATCAACCCATTTTCCGTTACCTCCTGGAAGAAGATCTTCTTCATAAAGCTGCCTGTTGACAAACCGCTGTAGCTTCGGGCATTGCCTCCGGTGGGAAGGGTGTGATTTGGTCCGGTCATGTAGTCGCCGGTACTTTCGCTGCTGTAATTCCCAAGGAATACTGACCCGGCGTTTACCACAGCGGCGGCATGCAGGTGCGGATCGGCAGTTGCGAGGATCAGATGTTCAGGTGCGTACCTGTTGCTGATCTTCAGGCACTCATCAATTGTGTCAAGCAGTATCAGGGAGCTGTTTTCAAGCGACTGCAGGGCGATACTGTTTCGCTCCAGTTGTGCTGCCTGCTTCTCCAGCTCATCTTTCACCAGGTCGATCATCAATCTGCTGTCAGTGAGCATTATAACCTGGCTGTCAGCGCCATGCTCCGCCTGTGAGAGCAGGTCGGCAGCCACGAAGACGGGGTTAGCGGTTTCATCGGCAATTACAAGCACCTCACTCGGGCCGGCAGGCATATCCGTTGCCAGGCCGTCAAGCAGGACCAGCTCTTTGGCCCTGGTGACATACCTGTTTCCGGGTCCGAATATCTTATAGACCCGGGGTATTGACTCTGTCCCGTAGGCCATGGCTGCTATTGCCTGTGCTCCGCCTACAGTGTATACTGCGGTCACGCCGGCCAGCGAGGCTGCATAGAGGATAAGCGGACTGACCTCCCCGTCTCTGCCGGGAGGAGTGCACATGATTATATCACGGCATCCGGCCAGACGTGCGGGTATTGCAAGCATCAGGACGGTGGAGAAAAGCGGGGCAGTCCCTCCGGGGATGTATAATCCCACCTTCTCTATTGCCACATCGCGGCTCCAGCATTTTACGCCTTCTGCAGTATTCACCACCTGCGTCCCCTGCAGCTGTGCAGAGTGAAACGTGCTTATGTTTGCATAAGCATCGCGCATGGCATTCTTCAGTGCTTCAGGAACACTTTTTTCAGCTTCATTGAGTGATCTCTCATCAACCCTGAAGGATGCAGGAGCGAAGCCATCAAACTTCTCCGAGAATTCACGCAGGGCGAAGTCACCCTCTGCTCTGATCCTGGCAAGCACATCACGCACACTCTTATCAATGTCCGAGTTTCCTGCGGAAGGCCTGTCGAGGGCGGCATTGATTTCAGCCTGTCCCGGGGAGAGAAGTATCTTCATCACAGTATCATTTTTTCTATGGGTATGACCAGGATGCCTTCAGCTCCTGCTGCCCTGAGCTGAGCTATCCTATCCCAAAACTCATCTTCCTTAACCACGGAGTGGAGGCTGCACCATCCTTTTTCTGCGAGCGGCAGTATCGTAGGGCTTTTCATTCCGGGAAGGATCCTGCAGATTTCTTCTACCGCCTCTTCGGGTGCATTGAGCAGGATGTACTTGTTTTCCCTTGCATTCTTTACGGCCCTGATACGGAAGAGCAGCTTCTCAAGAATCTCTTTCTTTTCCCCGCTGATATCCCTGTTTGCAATTATGACTGCCTGGCTCTTCATGATCGTCTCCACCTCGCGCAGGCCATTGGTCAGCAGGGTGCTGCCTGAGCTGACGATATCACATATGGCATCAGCAAGGCCTATTCCCGGGGCTATTTCAACGCTGCCGCTCAGCTCCTCTATTTCGGCATTGATGCTTTTGGCAGCAAAATACTCACCGAGGAGCACCGGATAACTCGTGGCAACCTTCTTGTTCATGAAGAATCCCGGACCCGCATATGCCTCGTCCTTTGGGATTGCCAGGCTGAGACGGCAGCCGGCAAACCCAAGCTGTTCAAGCACATCCACATCCTTCTTCTTTTCATAGACGGTGTTTTCACCCACTATCCCGATGTCAGCAACCTGCTGTTCAACGTACTGGGGGATGTCATCATCACGGAGAAGGAGTATCTCTACGGGGAAGTTGCCTGCGATGACCTTCAGGCTCCCTGAGCCATTGGTGATCTTGATGCCGCACTCTTCAAACAATTTGCGGGAGCTCTCACTCAGTCTGCCGCTCTTCTGGATTGCAATTTTCAGTATGCTCATTTTACTTTTCTATTTTTCCCGAGCAGACCGTGCAGCAACAAAAAACCCGCCTGATCTGCTCAGACGGGTTTGTGATATTGGTTGTTACTATACACCATTTTCACCTCGCCTGAGAGCAAGAATGAGAATGATGATGATGTAAGTTAGTCGTAAACATTGTTAATTATGCCGGGACAAATATAGCTTTTTCTTTAAACAATCGTTAAAGCAAAAAGTTTTCAGTGAATACTTCTTCTGATATATTCTGATATCCACTGACCGACCTCTGACGTTGGTTTCGGATGTGCCGGGTCAAGATCAACTGTAACAAAACCGGCCTCAACAGCTTTTTCAACGGCTTCAGTAATTGCAGCTGCCGCTTGCTTCAGATTTAAAGCCAGGTCGAGCATCATGGCGGCGGAGAGAATGGTCCCGCACGGATTGGCGATATTTTTTCCTGCTGCCTGGGGGTATGATCCGTGGATAGGTTCAAAGACCGAGGTGGATATCCCGACAGAGGCAGACGGCATCATCCCCATGGAGCCGGCTATGACGCTGGCCTCATCGGAAAGGATATCACCGAACATATTTTCCGTGACTATAACATCAAAAGAGGAGGGATGCTGTATAAGCTGCATGGCGGCATTGTCAACGAACATGAAATCCATTGTTATCTCGCTGTACTCCATGGCAATCTTTTTAGCCGTCTCGCGCCACAGTCTCGATGTAGCCAGTATGTTTGCCTTATCTATCACAGTCACCTTTTTCTTTCGCTGCATCGCATATTCACAGGCAAGCCGCACCACGCGCTCTATCTCGTACCGGCTGTAGACACAAGTGTCATAGGCAGTGTTTCCGTCTTCCGTTCTTCCCTGAGGCCTGCCGAAATAGATCCCTCCTGTCAGTTCACGGACCATGATTATATCCGTGTTCAGGGCTATCTCTCTTTTGAGCGGTGACATGTCCACCAGGGCCGGGAATGTCTTTACCGGCCTCACATTCGCATACAGACCAAGCTCGCGGCGCATAGCCAGCAGTCCCTGCTCCGGCCTTACCCGCGCCGAAGGGTCATTGTCATATTTGGGATCACCTATGGCTCCAAACAGTACGGCGTCAGACTGCCTGCACAGCTCAAGGGTCTCGTCGGGCAGGGGGGAGCCGGTACGGTCTATGGCGACTGCACCGATCAGACCTTCGGAGAACTGAAATTTGTGACCGAACCTGTCTCCTGTTGCAACCAGTACCTTGCATGCCTGTTCAGTTACCTCCGGTCCGATACCGTCGCCGGCAAGAAGAGCAATTTTATAATCCATCTGAAATGGTTATTAAGTTTTTGTATGCAGGTTTAATTTCGTTGTTTTCAATTATGTTGAGCATCTTCTCTGTTGCCTTGATTGCAGATTCGGTCTGGTCGGCATCAAGGCCCTTTGTCCTGAACTCCCTGCCATGAAAGCTCCATCTTATGACTGTCTCAACAAGAGCGTCAGTCTTCCCCCCGGGAGGGATTGACACCTCATAATCAGTCAGCACGGGAAGTTCCCTTCCCATGACATCATAAATTTTCCTTACGGCTTTCATGAAGGCGTCATACTGACCGTCGCCTGAGGAGGTCTCCTGGCAGAGGGAGCCGTCAATCTCCAGCTGTACGCTGGCAGAGGGCTTCAGTCCGTATGAAAGTGACAGGGAATAGTTTTTTATGAATATTTTGTAACCTGACCGGTCATCTCCCAGCACGTCAGAGATGATGAACGGCAGGTCCTCCGTGGTTACAGTCTCCTTCTTGTCTCCCAGCTCTATGACCCTTTCAGTTACCCTGATGAGTGATTCCTGGCTGAGTTCGAGTCCGTACTCCTCCAGGTTTTTCTTGATCGTTGCCTTGCCTGACTGCTTGCCAAGGGCGTACTTTCTTTTTCTCCCGAACCGTTCCGGGCGGAGGTTGCTGCAGTAGAGACTGTCCTTGTTGTCCCCGTCTGCGTGGATGCCTGATGTCTGGGTAAACACATTGGCCCCGATTACAGGCTTGTTGACAGGTATCCTTATACCGCTGAATGTCTCCACCAGCTGGCTCACCCTCGTGATCTCGTACTCATTGACAGATGTCTCTGCGCCGAGGTGATCATTGAGCAAGCCTATAACACTTGAGAGCGGAGCGTTACCGGCTCTCTCTCCAAGGCCGTTGACCGTTGTATGCACCCCACTGACCCCCGCATTAACGGCTGAAAAGATATTGCCAACTGCCAGATCATAGTCATTATGCGGATGAAAATCAAAACGGAGCGAGTCGTATTTTTCGGTCATCTGCCTGCAGAAACGGTATGTCTGGTCGGGATTCAGAATGCCCAGGGTATCAGGAAGCATGAACCGCCTGATGTTTTCATTCATGAGAGAGTCAACAAGGTGAAGGACGTAGTCTTCCGAAAAGATCATCCCGTTTGACCAGTCTTCAAGATAGACATTGACCTGCATGCCTTTTTCCCCGGCCCGCCGGACTATCTTGCGGATATCATCAATATGTTCCCGGGGTGTTTTCCTCAGTTGTTTTTCAAGATGGCGCAACGAGCCCTTGCAGAGCAGGTTTATCACCCGCCCTCCGGCATCCCTGATCCAGTCCAGGGAGGTGTCGCCGTCGACGAAGCCCAGCACCTCTATCCTGTCAAGCAGCCCGTTCTGCGAGGCCCATCGCGTTATGAGCCTCACCGCCTCCTGTTCTCCGGCCGAGACGCGTGCAGATGCCACCTCAACGCGGTCGACCTTCAAGTCCCGCAGGAGGAGGGTGGCAATATGCAGTTTCTCAACAGGAGAGTAGGAGACACCCTGAGTCTGTTCACCGTCCCTGAGCGTGGTATCAAGAATCTCTATTCTCACTGCGAATACCTCTTTTCAAATGCCAGTATCTCCTCCTTGATGCCCAGCAGGTAATCAATATTGTCATAACCTCTGAGAAGGCATTCCTTCCTGAAGGGATTAACGGGGAATGCAACTGACAGCCCCTCCTCCTCCACTGACAGCAGCTGGCGTACGAGGTCGATTGTTACAATTGTTCCGGGCCTGAGGATTATCATTGTTGTAATTTTCCCGAGTATTTCTGACGGTATCACTACAGGCAGGAGTCCGTTATTCAGTGCATTGCCGGCAAAGATATCGGCGAAGGAGTCTGATACAACAGCCCTGAAGCCGTGGTCAGCTATTGCCCAGACGGCATGCTCCCTGCTTGACCCGCATCCGAAGTTGCTGCCGGTGACAAGGATGCTTCCGGTGTATTCAGGCCGGTTAAGGACGAAATCCTCATTTATGTTTCCATGCTTGTCATATCTCCAGTCGCGGAAGAGATTCTTGCCAAATCCGTCCCTTGTTGTGGAGCTCAGGAAACGGGCCGGGATGATCTGGTCTGTGTCTATGTTTGCCAGTGGCAGAGGGACACAGGTAGATTTAAGTATTGTGAATTTTATTCTTTTCATTTTGCGTATCTGTTTAGTGATAACCATTCCGCATCAGTTCCCTGGGGTCATTGATCATGCCTGTCAGCGCCGCTGCCGCCGCCGTCAGTGGTCCTGCAAGGATGGTTCTTGCTCCCGGTCCCTGCCTTCCCTCGAAGTTGCGGTTGGAGGTAGAGACGGCATATTTTCCGGGAGGGATCTTGTCGTCATTCATAGCCAGGCATGATGAGCATCCGGGTTGTCTCATCTCAAACCCGGCCCTGCTGAAGATATCTGCAAGTCCCTCCTTCTCTGCCTGCCTTGCCACCTGCTGTGATCCGGGCACTATCAATACTGTGACCCCGGGTGCTTTCGTCCTGCCTTCAACCATTTGCGCAAAGGCCCTGAGGTCCTCTATCCGCCCGTTTGTACAACTGCCGAGGAAGACATAGTCGACCGGGTGTCCAAGCAGCTTCATCCCCGGCCTGAAACCCATGTATTCGAGCGACTTGCGGAATGAGCCGCTGCCGTCAGTGACGGCCTCCTCCTCTTCAGGGATGGTTCCGTCGACGGCCATTCCCATTCCGGGATTGGTTCCGTAGGTTATCATCGGTGGAATTGCAGAGGCATCAAATTCCAGTTCTCTGTCAAATGACGCCCCCGGGTCTGTTCGCAGAGCGAACCATTTTTCAAGCAACCTGACGGTGTCCGGATTACTGTTGAATGAGGGTATTCCCGACAGGTAACCAAAGGTCACTTCATCAGGTGCTATCAGGCCTCCTCGTGCCCCCATCTCAATGCTCATGTTGCAGACGGTCATCCTTGCTTCCATGCTCAGCTGTGCGATTGCCTCACCGGCATACTCAACAAAGTAACCGGTTGCCCCTCCTGTGGAGAGCGAGGAGATGATATACAGTATCAGGTCCTTCGATGTCACTCCCCTGCGGAGAGATCCGTTGACGGTGATCCTCATCCTTGCGGGCCTTGCCTGCAGAAGACACTGTGTTGCCAGCACCATCTCCACCTCGCTTGTTCCTATGCCAAAGGCTATCGTTCCAAATGCCCCGTGGGTGGAGGTGTGGCTGTCGCCGCAGACTATAGTCATCCCAGGCAGGGTGTATCCCAGTTCCGGGCCTGTTACATGAACGATGCCGTTGTTTGGGTGTCCGATACCGAAGTGCTCAATAGCGTTGGCTCTGCAGTTCTCGGCCAGGGCTTCCACCTGTGCCCGCGATACAACATCTCTTATCGGCAGATGCTGGTCAGCTGTGGGAATATTGTGATCAGCTGTTGCGATAGTCTTCTCCGGCCTGAAAACCCCGATGCCCCGTTCCCGTAAACCGTTAAATGCCTGAGGACTGGTCACCTCGTGGATATAGTGACGGTCTATGTAAAGCACATCGGGGCCTCCCTCTATGGTCTTCACAACATGTGCATCCCAGATCTTGTCAAACAGCGTTCGCGGTTCCATTGCCTATCCTTGATATTGCATCGATGAATGCCTCAACTGAAGCTGTAATAATATCAGTGTTTGCCGAAAAGCCGTAGTAGATCTTTCCCTCATGCTCAACCTGGATATGCACCTTGCCGATGTCATCGCTCCCCCTGGTGATGGCCTGTATAAGGAACTCCTCGAGGTGCACATTCTCATGTATCAGGTGTTTGACGGCAGTAAGGGCAGCATCAATGGGACCGTTGCCCGGGGCAGTGGAGGTATGAACCTCGCCGTTAATCCTCAGGCCGACGGTGGCCACAGGCATTACCGAGTTGCCGCACAGAACCTGCAACGACTCCAGCTTGAGTCTCTTCTCCCCGCGGAAGACCTCTCCGGAAAGGATCTTAATGTCTTCGTCATTTATCTCTTTCTTCTTGTCTGCCAGGATGAGGAACCGGTGGTAGATCTCATCAAGCTCTTCCTTGCCCAGGTTAATGCCCAGCAGGTCGAGCCGGTGATTGAGTGCCGCCCGGCCGCTGCGGGCAGTGAGAATTATTGATGACTCTCTTATACCTACCTCCTTGGGATCAATTATCTCATAGTTCTCACGGTTCTTGAGCACTCCGTCCTGGTGTATCCCCGACGAATGGGAGAAGGCATTCCGGCCCACTATTGCCTTGTTGGCCTGTACCGGCATGCTCATCAGTGTCGAGACCAGCCTGCTTGTGCTGAAGATCAGCTTCGGGTTAATGCCGGTGGTGAGGTTCAGGTCATGGTGGCTCTTAATTATCATTGCTATCTCTTCAAGCGAGGTGTTGCCTGCCCTCTCTCCGATGCCGTTTATTGTAACCTCCACCTGCCGTGCCCCGTTGATGATTCCCATCATTGTGTTGGCCGTGGCCATCCCGAGATCGTTGTGGCAATGTGTTGAGATGACAGCCCTGTCGATGTTCGGGACATTTTCGATGAGGTATCTGATCTTGGCGCCGTATTCTTCCGGCAGACAATAGCCTGTGGTGTCTGGTATATTGACCACTGTTGCGCCGGCCTTAATCACTGCTTCGATCACCTCAGCCAGGTAGGCGTTGTCACTCCGGCCTGCGTCTTCAGCGTAAAACTCCACGTCGTCAACGAATTTCCTGGCATACTTTACGGCATCAACCGCCCTTCTGATTATCTCTTCTGGAGTTGTTTTTATCTTGTACTGAATGTGGTACGGCGATGTGCCGATGCCTGTATGTATCCGTTTTCGCTCTGCGTACTTCAGTGCTTCAGCTGCCACCTCAATGTCTTTTTTCACTGCCCTCGTGAGGGCGCAGATAACCGGGTTACGGACTGCCTTTGAGATCTCTACCACCGACCTGAAGTCGCCCGGACTGGATACAGGAAACCCTGCCTCAATCACGTCTACGCCCAGCGCCTCGAGGGCCCTTGCCACCTCGATCTTCTCTACAGTGTTGAGCTGGCATCCCGGTACCTGTTCTCCGTCGCGGAGGGTGGTATCAAAAATTATTACCCTGTTGTTTTCCATAATCGCTGCTCCTGTTTATCACTTCAACGGTCTCAGTTTTCTCACGGCAGTTCCGGCTCTCCAGAGCTCTGATCCGCCCATCTCCCTTAGTTCCGCGTCAAGTTTTTCACGGTAGTCTGATGAACCCGTTGAGGCGAGCACTCTTACACACTCCTCTCCGGAGCTGACTTTACTATAGAGATCCCTGAAGACAGGCAGCGTTGCCTCCCGGAACTTCGGTTTCCAGTCGAGCGCACCGCGCTGTGCCGTGGCACTGCAGTTGGCGTACATCCAGTCCATTCCCTTCTCGTCAACCAGTCTGATGAGGCTCTGTGTGAGCTCCTCAACAGTCTCATTAAATGCCTCGGAAGGAGAGTGTCCGTTATCGCGAAGCACCTGGTACTGTGCTTCCATGATCCCCTCGAGGGCACCCATGAGCACCCCCCGCTCGCCGGTGAGGTCGCTGAACACCTCTTTCTCAAAGGTGGTGGGGAAGAGGTATCCCGAGCCGATGGCGATGCCCAGGGCAATAGCTCTCTCTTCGGCCCTGCCAGTAAAATCCTGGAAGACTGAGAAGCTTGAGTTGATTCCGGCGCCGGCAAGGAAGTTGCGCCTGACGCTTGTACCGGAACCTTTCGGAGCGCATAGAATGACATCTATGTCCTTCGGAGGCACCACCCCGGTGTGATCCTTATAGGTGACGGAGAAACCATGCGAGAAATAGAGCGCCTTGCCTGTTGTGAGATGAGGCTTGATAGCTGGCCACAATAACCTCTGGGCAGCATCGGAGACAAGGTACTGGATGACGGTGCCACGTGCCGCAGCCTCCTCAATGGGGAACAGGGTGGTGCCGGGGACAAACCCGTCAGCCACGGCCCTGTCCCAGTCATTCCTGAATTCCGGGGCCTGTCCGATTATCACATTGATGCCGTTGTCTTTCATGTTCATTGCCTGAGCAGGCCCCTGGACGCCGTAGCCGATGACGGCGACAACCTCATCCTTTAATACTTCGCGGGCCTTTGAAAGCGGAAACTCTTCCCTCGTCACAACTGTCTCAGTTACTCCTCCAAAATCGATTTGTGCCATAATTGTCTATTGTTAGATTAGTGTTATTCAGCTAATTATATACTTCGGACGGTTCATGCCTTGTTCTTTCAGCGTCATCCATCTCCTTCAGGTATGCATTCAGCTCCTTGACCTGCCGGGTAATTGCTATTCTTCCCGACCTGACAAACTGGAGTACCCCGCAGGGCTCAAGGAAGGCAAGGAGCGCGGTAATCTCCTCCTTGCTGCCGCTCTTCTCAACAACTATATATTCAGGTGTCACCTCAAGTATGCGTGCGTGGTACAGCCTGACAAGATCACCGATCATGCTTCCTGACATCAGTCCCCTTGTAGCGACTTTGTAAAGAGCGATCTCCTGGCTGATAATCTCCTGGTTGGTGTGTACGAATACCTTTATGACGTCAACCAGTTTTTCAATCTGCCTGGCTACCTTGTTCACCATGTCAGCGGTGGTTGTGACAACCATAGTAAGCATCTGTATACCACTTACTGCAGATTCCGAGGCAGTTATGCTTTCAATGTTTATCTGCCTTCTGGTCAGTATGAGTGTTATCCGGCTGAGGATTCCTATGTGATCCTCGGTGAAGAGTGATATTGTATATTCCTGTTGCATAATGATTATTTGTAGGTTAGTGTCACTTCCGATACTGATGCTCCCGGTTCAACCATGGGGAGTATATTGGCTTCGCGACTTATCACTGTTTCAAGAAGATAAGGGCCGTCGGCAGCAAGCATCGCCCCGACTGCTTCATGGAGCTCCTCACGGCGTGTTACCCTGTGAGCCGTTATGCCGTATGCACCGGCCAGGGCAATGAAATCGGGGTTGACCATCTCGGTGGAGGCGTACCTGCCGTTGAAGAACATCTCCTGCCACTGGCGTACCATGCCCAGGAAACTATTGTTCAGGAGCAGTATTTTGACAGGGATGCGGTACTGCATGATGGTCCCCAGTTCCTGTACCGTCATCTGGAATCCGCCATCGCCGATAAAGGCGATAACCGGTCTGCCGGGATTCCCGGATGCTGCCCCCAGCGAGGCAGGGAGGCCAAAGCCCATTGTGCCCATACCTCCTGATGTCACCAGGGTGCTCTTCTCACTGAACCGGTAATAGCGTGCCACGGCCATCTGGTGCTGGCCCACGTCTGTGACGATGACTGCATCGCCCGCTGTCAGGTCCGAGACGGTCTTCACCACCTCACCCATCCGTATTTCACCCTCCTCCGGCTCTGTCTCCGGCCTGATAACCTTCTCATATTCAACACGGTCCAGGATCCTGAATTCCCTTATCCATTTCTCCCTGCTGATCTGGCGGACCAGGGGAATGAGGGCTGCAAGGACCTCACGCGCATCGTTGTTGATCTCAAGGTCGACCCGCACGTTCTTGTTGATTTCCGCCTTGTCTATCTCAATGTGGATTATCCTTGCATCAGGTGCGTATTTTTTCAGGTTACCGGTGACCCGGTCATCAAAGCGCATTCCGATTGCAATGATTAGGTCAGCCTGGTTGGTCAGGACATTGGGGGCGTAATTGCCATGCATGCCCAGCATTCCCGCAAATAACCTGTGCTTATTCGGAAAGGACGGCAGTCCCAGGAGGGTTGCGGCAACAGGTATGCCTCCCTTTTCGGCCATGGCTCTCAGCTCATCACCGGCTCCGGAGAGGATAACACCGTGGCCTGCCAGGATCAGCGGTTTTTCCGCATGATTGATCATGACGGCTGCTGACTCGATATCCCTCATCTGTAGCGGTATAACCGGGTTATAGCTTCTTATGTATGTGCATTTCCGGTAACTGTAGCTGAGGCTGGCAAACTGCGCGTCTTTTGAGATGTCAACAAGTACGGGTCCGGGCCGGCCTGACCTGGCGATATAGAAGGCCCGTGCTATTGCATCAGGGATATCCTCCGCCTTCTTGACCTGAGCATTCCATTTTGTTACAGGCATCGATATGCCCAGGATATCGGTCTCCTGGAAGGCATCAGTGCCAATCAGTCCTGACGTTACCTGGGCTGTAATAAAGACAACCGGCACGGAGTCAAGAAAGGCGTTGGCAATTCCTGTTACAAGGTTTGTGGCTCCCGGTCCTGATGTGGCGAAGCAGACTCCCGGCCTTCCTGTAACCATTGCATAAGCCTGTGCGGCATGAGCTGCTCCCTGTTCATGGCGTGTGAGGATATGCCTGAGCCTGTCGCTGTAATCGAGCAGCTTGTCGTAGACCGGCATGATGGCCCCCCCGGGATAGCCGAATATTGTATCAACCCCCTCCTCAATCAGGCACTTCAGCAGCGCATCCGCTCCTGTGATCTGAGGTTCAAGGCTTGTTTCCTGCTGCTCACCGGCAGTTTTTATCTTTTCATTCATAGTTCCTGTTTTATAGTCAGATGACTCTCACTGCCCCCTGGTCTGCCGAGCTCACGTGGGCGGCATACACCTTCAGCGAAGATGGAATGACCCGGTTTCTTCCGTCAGGACTGTACGCCAGATCTCCTTTTTCTGTTTCCTGATGGCGTCTCTCCTCCAGGGTCGTATCATCTGCCTTGATTGTGATTTTTCTTTCCGGTATATTGATCTCAATTATATCTCCGTCGCGGATCAGGGCTATAGCCCCTCCTGCCGCCGCTTCGGGGGATACATGCCCTACAGAGAGTCCTGCTGTGCCTCCCGAAAAGCGGCCATCGGTTATGAGTGCACATTTTTTATCAAGCCCTTTTGACTTGAGATATGAGGTAGGATAGAGCATCTCCTGCATGCCCGGTCCCCCGCGGGGGCCTTCATAACGTATCACCGCCACATCTCCTGCCTGCACCTTCCCGTTAAGTATGCCGGTGACAGCTTCCTCCTGTGAGTTAAAGGTTACCGCCCTGCCGCGGAAGGTGAACATTGAACTGTCTATACCGGCTGTCTTCACTATGCATCCCTGAGGTGCCAGGTTGCCGTAGAGCACCGCCAGTCCACCGTCAGCATTGTAGGGATGGCGTACATCCCTTACCGCTCCGCTTTCCCTGTCTTTATCGTGTAAGGGATATTGCTGTGATACAGTACCGCCCTGTGTCCTTCTCACTCCACCAGGGGCACTCAGAAAGAGCTGCAATGCCTGTGGCAGGGCTGTCGGCCTCATTATATCCCACTCATCGATAGCCTGCTCCAGCGACGGATAGTCAACTCTTCTGACTGAGGTGTCAAGGAGCCCGGCGCGTTCAAGTTCGCCGAGGATGGCAAAGACCCCTCCGGCACGGTTGATATCCTCGATATGGAAGGAGGATGAGGGGGAGACCCTGCAGATATTTGGCACCCTGCGCGACAATTCATCAATGTCTTTCATTGTGAAATTCACTCCGGCCTCGCGGGCTATGGCAAGTAGGTGGAGCACGGTGTTGGTCGATCCTCCCATTGCAATGTCAAGTGTCATGGCATTGATGAAGGCTGCTCTCGTGGCTATCGCGCGCGGCAGCACCGATTCGTCGCCTTCATCATAATATCTCCCGGCCAGTTCTGTTATGAGCTGTGCGGCTCCGGAGAAGAGACTCATTCTGCTGATGTGCGTGGCCATCACAGTCCCGTTTCCCGGAAGGGCGAGGCCCAGGGCCTCTGCAAGACAGTTCATCGAGTTGGCGGTGAACATGCCGGAGCAGGAGCCGCAGGTGGGGCAGGCCGATTTTTCTATCTCCAGGAGCCGGTCATCAGTGACGCTATCGTCAGCTGCGGCTACCATGGCGTCAATGAGATCGACAGACTTCCCGCCGGTTCGTCCGGCTTCCATTGGTCCGCCGGAAACAAATACGGCAGGTATGTTGAGACGCATGGCGGCCATCAGCATTCCCGGGGTAATCTTGTCACAGTTGCTGATGCATATCATGGCATCAGCGCAATGGGCATTGCAGACGTACTCGACACTGTCGGCAATGAGTTCGCGCGACGGGAGCGAATAGAGCATCCCGGCATGTCCCATGGCTATCCCGTCATCAATTGCAATTGTATTGAACTCAGCGGCGAACATGCCTCGGCTTTCTATCTCTTTCTTAATAGCCTGGCCAGTCTCGTGAAGGTGGACATGGCCCGGCACGAACTGCGAGAATGAATTGACGATTGCTATCACAGGTTTGCCGAACTGTTCTTCCTGCATTCCGTTTGCACGCCAGAGGCTTCTTGCCCCTGCCATCGTTCTTCCGGTCATTGTGCGTGTGCTCCTGAGTTCTCTTTTCATTGGTGCCGGGATAAAAAAAAAGCTCCCCGGTTTTCCGGGAAGCTTTCGTATATTATTAGTCTGAACTATATATTACTCCCCGATCATGCGCTCGTAGCGATAATAAGAATGAGGGCAATAATATTCAGTGACAGATAATTCATCTCGTTATTATGAGTGGCAAAAATAATAACATTTTCATAAAATCAAACAAAAGCCTGATTTATTTAAATATTTTAAATCGTTCTATACCCTATTATAATGGAAGGAGGCGGAATATTTATATTTTTTTTAAACAGACTAGTGCCAGTGACCAGGTTTGTGCAGGCAGCAATGGCTTAATAGGGATACTCCGGTGTGTGCACCAGAGGTACAATCTGATGCGGGCCTGGATTCCGGCATCGCAGAAATTCGTAGAACCACTTACTTATTAATTGAGGCCGGCGTAATATTTCAGGAAGTGATCTTTAGTGAACCTGATAAACATACCTGGCTTCAGCATTCCTGTAAGTAATTCCAGATCCGGTTTGCCTTCGGCGGTACGGATGGGTTCATAGTTGCCTTTGCTGTGGAGGACTACCGTTCTTGCCTTTCCCGGGGAAGGGGGTGGCACGTTAAAAGTCAGCCGTGCCTCATTATTTATTAATGGCTGAACAAGGTACTTATCATCATCATACCGCAGAAGCGAAGAGATATCTTTCCCGGTTTCGTCGGCAGCATAATCAACGCTGACAACGGTTTTCAGCATTTCTGAGTCAATAGTGAAGTCCATACCTGCAAAATCAATCTCCCAGAAAAGGACTCCCGATACCAGTTTGACATTCACTCTATCCCCGCTGACACCGGAGAGGTCAAGCTGCAGCACGTCCTTTTTGTACTTGACCGGACCAGGCACATTATAATAGTCGACGAATTTAAGTCCGGCTTCTGTTTCAAGATAGACGGCAAGCGGTATCCCCTGATCCAATGACCATTGCGTTAAGTATTCAGGTGACCTTTTGTTCCTTCTCTTCACCCATTCATCATACCTGTTACCGAACAAATCAGACATGCGGGCAAACATGTAATCAAGCCACATGGTGTTTTTACCTGATATCACAAGCTTAGCCTTAGTGCTATGTGCCGGCTTGTCAAAGGAAAGGCTTATTGTGTCAAAGAGAAGTTCGTCGTCCCGGATTTCACTGAGGTGAGCTTTATTGTCATAATCAGTGAGTGCGGTCATGATTGACTTGCCATAGCCATCTGAGGCGGAGAGTGGCTGTCTGATATCCGTGATTGAATGGGCAATGCCGTATTTATCAACCAGGATTTCAGCATCCCGGGGATGGTCAAAAACCAGCAGTTCAGCCAGGTTGGTATTCTGGATCTCCTTTACCTCATTTGTAATCCTTATTTTGTATTTATTATTCACCGGGCTGAGTGCCTTCAGGTTGATATAATCATCCCTTTCAATCGGGGTGGCTGTAGCTCCGCTGTACAACTCTCCTTCAAGAGTAATATCCATAGCATTTTCGCTGTAAACGAAGGGACATGAGATCCCTTTGGTAATTAACAAAACAATCACAAATGTCCAGAAAGCTCCGGCGGCCGCTCCGGCGACAACAGTGATTGTTCGGCCGGCTTCAACCTTTAAAATTTCTGCTTTTGCAATATTGGCAACAGGTACGCTGATGTTATCTCCATCAGAGCTTATTACTGAATCAGGAGCAATATACAAATGCATTATCTGACCCTTGTTAAGTTTCTCAGGTGAAAGAGGCACAACCCCTGAGAAGAATCCGTCAGCAAGTTTTGTATTTGTAATCAGAAAGGAGGTATCTGCTCCGTGGATATAAAAATGTGTCCTTTCCGAAAATGGAATTTCAGTTCGCTGGATACCGGTGACTGTGCGGCAACCTGAGAACTGGAGTATTACCAGGGCTGACAGTACAACCGCCACTATCTGCTGAATGATATTGAATTTTCTCATTTTGGTTTGATTAGAAGGTGGATCTGGTCGTGGTAATTGTTGTAATATAATTGGTTACCAACGGAATCTTTGTCCGTCAGCCCAGAAACATTAATACTGTTAGAACTATTAATACCCAGACAGCTCCAAAGCCGGCAGTCTCACCCATGTTGAATTCATGATAGTCCGCTTTCGCGATATTAAGGACAGGCACTGTCAGTGTTGCACCTTCGATATTAACGGCTGAAATTGGAGAGGCGTAGACATGTGCACTGTTACCTCTGTCCACCTTTATGGAGTCGGCCGCGATATGAGCGGTTAGTATGCCATCAGATATAGAGTAACTGTCAGTTCTCCAAAAGTTGTCTTCGGCATGTATCACCAGAATCTTTCTCTCTGCCGGAATTTTGTTTACCGGTACGGTTTTCAACCCGTAGCAACCTGTCATTAAAAGAGAGACCAGAAAAAACATTACGGCTCTTAATGCCTTCTTCAGGCTCAGTGCAGATAACATTTCAGTCATATTTCAGTAAATATAGGAAAAATGACGAAAAATGCAAGGAAAAAGGGGAGAATCTGAATGATATCCCCCTCAATTTGAGTTATTTATTAATAACCTGTTTCAGGCCTGTTTCAGTACTCCCAGTTCCTTTCCGACCTTTGTGAAGGCGGCGATGGCTCTGTCAAGGTGTTCCGTCTCATGGGCGGCGGAGAGCTGCACCCTTATGCGGGCCTGATCCCTGGGAACTACAGGGAAGTAAAAGCCTGTGACATAGATACCCTCTTCAAGCAGCCTGGCAGCCACCTCCTGGGAGAGCTTGGCGTCATAGAGCATAACTGCGCAGATGGCTGACTGTGTTGGCTTTATGTCAAACCCTGCCTTCAGCATCCGCTCCATGAAGTATTTCGTGTTGCGATGCAGCTTGTCCTGCAGCTCATTTGTCTCAGTCATCATCTCAATCATCCTTATGCCTGCGGCGGCAACTAGCGGCGGGATGGCGTTGGAGAAGAGATAAGGCCTCGACCGTTGGCGCAGCATCTCAATTATCTCCTTCTTACCGGTAGTGAACCCGCCGATGGCTCCGCCGAATGCTTTGCCCAGGGTGCCGGTGATGATCTCGATTTTACCCCTCAGGTTATAGAGCTCTGTAACGCCGCGGCCTGTTTCTCCGACCACACCTGCAGAGTGGCACTCATCTACCATGACCATTGCATTGTATTTGTTTGCCAACTCATAGATTTTGCCAAGCGGAGCCACGTTGCCGTCCATTGAGAAGACGCCGTCAGTGACTATCAGCCTGAAGCGTTGCTCCTGTGCCAGTTGCAGCTGGGTTTCAAGGTCTTCCATGTCAGCATTCTCATAGCGGTAGCGCTGTGCCTTGCAGAGGCGCACACCGTCAATGATTGAAGCGTGGTTGAGGGAGTCTGAAATTATTGCATCTTCACTCGTCAGCAGAGGTTCAAAAACGCCTCCGTTGGCATCAAAACAGGCAGCATACAGAATAGTGTCTTCCGTACCGAAAAAGCCTGCGATCTTCTCCTCCAGCTCCTTATGCAGGTCTCCTGTACCGCATATGAAGCGTACCGATGACATGCCGTAGCCGTGAGTATCAAGTGCATTCTTTGCCGCTTCGACCAGGCTTGCATTTGAGGATAGTCCAAGGTAGTTGTTGGCACAGAAATTCAACACCTTCTGTCCCGTGTTGAGCGTTATCTCGGCTCCCTGTGGCGACACAATGACCCGCTCATTCTTGTAAAGTCCGGCCTCTTTTATCTCCCGGATCTGGAACTTGAGATAATCCTGGTATTGATTGTACATCTGTGTGAATATTCACGTAAAACGGATGCAAAGATGGTGTTTTGCAGTGATTATTCAATGACGATAATCATCTCTTGCGGAGAAAGCCAGCACAGATTTTTTTATGAAGTACGGAATACTACGATCCGAACTTTTCTATTATCTGGTCTTTGGTAAGTCCCAGTATGCCCAGTTTTTTACCCACCTTAATAAATTTCTCAAGGGCTGTTTCGAGGTGATGCATCTCATGGCCTGCGGATATCTGGGTTCGTATCCTTGCCTGTCCGTTTGGAACAACAGGGAAGAAGAAGCCTATTGCATAGATGCCCTCGTTATACAGCTCCTTTGAAAAATCCTGTGAGAGCTTTGCGTTGAAGAGCATAACAGGAACAATGGGGGTATTCCCCTCCTTAAGGATAAATCCCGCATCTGTCAGTCCTGCCCTCCAGAAGGCTGCGTTCTTCTCAAGTTTGTCACGCCGTTCCGTGCTGGCCGAGAGGATATCAAAAACCTTCAGGACCCCTGACACGATTACTGGAGCTATTGTATTTGAAAAAAGGTAGGGGCGTGCCTTCTGCCTGCACATCGCGACTATCTCCTTCCTTCCCGAGACGCAGCCTCCCGATGCTCCGCCCATGGCTTTGCCGAAGGTGGTGGTGATGATGTCTATCTTGCCCATGACATTGCAGAATTCATGTGTGCCGCGGCCTGTTTTGCCTATGAAACCTGTGGCATGGGAGTCATCGACCAGCAAGAGTGCGTCGTATTTCTCGCAAAGGCGAACCATCTCATCAAGCCTGGCCGTGTCGCCATCCATCGAGAAGACCCCGTCAGTGATCACCAGCTTAAGCCGTTTATCAGAGTGAAGCAGCAGTTTCTCTTCGAGATGTTCCATGCTGGAGTGCTTGAAGGTATCATGCTGTGCGCTGCAGAGCCTCATGCCGTCAATGATTGAGGCATGTACCAGCCGGTCTGAGATCATGATGTCTTCACTGGTGAGTATCGCCTCAAAAACACCTGCATTGGCATCCATGCATGAGGGGAACAGTATAGTGTCATCAGTGCCAAGGAATTCAGTCACCCTGTTTTCCAGTTCCCTGTGAATATCCTGTGTGCCGCAGATAAAACGAACCGAGGACATCCCATACCCCCTTGACTCAAGACCGTCATGAGCAGCCCTGATAACCTCCGGGTGACTTGACAGGCCAAGGTAGTTATTAGAGCACATATTGATGACCTTCTTCAGGTCTGAGCCTGAAGGAAACTCAACCTCGATATCGGCGGCCTGGGAGCTATGGATGAACCTTTCCTCCTTAAAGATGCCGGCGCTTCTGATATCTGCCAGCTGCGACAGATAGAGATTCCTTGTTTTTTCAGAGTAACTCATGATAGAGGCAGTTTATTTGTTTAAATACTGATTTACCAGTGCCACAATGTTATTTACGCTGTCAAAGGCCTCAGGCGTGGCTTTGCTTGGGGGGATTTTGATCTTGAATTTATTCTCCAGGAAAACGAGAAGTGAGACCATGGAAAATGAGTCAACATAACCGCTTGAAATAAGAGGGGTCTCATATGTCAGCGTTACGTCATCATCATCAATATATTCCTTGGAAACATACTTCAGGATCATATCCTTCATCTCATTCAGATTATTCTCTTCCATAACAAGTTCATTTTAAGGTTTATATATAATTAACTATCTGTGCGTATACTTTTTGACCTTAAGACTTTTGACTTTTGACTTTTGACTTTAGACTTTCAGACTTTCTCAGTCATTTTCCAGTGTTGAAATGTCTCCTATCTCTTCTCCCCACTCCTTTGCATGAAGCACTCTTCTCATGATCTTTCCGCTCCGTGTCTTCGGCAGGCTATCCATGAATTCCACTGCCTGGGGCATTGCCAGGGGAGAGAGCTTTTTACGGATGAAGTTCATTATCTCCAGTTCAAGGTCGGGGCTGGGACTAAAGCCGGGTTTGAGGGTGATGAAGGCTTTAACAACCTCCATATTGATTTCATCAGGTTTTGAAGTAACGGCAGACTCACCGACTGCAGGATGCTCAAGCAGTGCCGATTCGACCTCGAACGGGCTCACCAGGTGCCCGCCGGTATTTATTACATCATCATCACGGCCGATGAACCAGTAGTAGCCTTCATTATCGATGCTCGACCTGTCGCCCGAAAGATACCAGCCGTTCACAAACTTTTCACTGTATTTTTCCTCATTCCTCCAGTATGTCCGCATCATGGCGGGCCAGCCCGGCCTGAAAGCTATCAGTCCGGCTTTACCGGGCTCATCAATAGGGGTGAAGGTTACAGGGTCAAGCACTGCTCCCGTAATTCCCGGGAAAGTCCTGCCCATTGAGCCGGGTTTTATTTTCATCCCAGGGAAGTTGGTGATCATTATCGATCCCGTTTCTGTCTGCCAGAACGTATCATGGAATTGCTTCCCGAACACCCTCCCTGACCAGATTACCGCTTCTGAATTGAGAGGTTCGCCTACGCTTGCCAGGTGACGCAGGGAAGAGAGATCAAACTCCTTCACCAGGTCATCCCCGGCTTTCATAAGTGATCTGATGGCGGTAGGTGCAGAATACCAGACTGTAACCCTGTACTTCTCTATGAACCGGTACCATGCCTGGGCGGAAAATCCCGTATCGAGTACACACTGTGTCACCCCAAGGCTCCACGGCCCGATTATCCCGTACGAGGTGCCGGTCACCCAGCCGGGGTCGGCGGTGCACCAGTAAATATCATCATCACGCAGATCAAGAACCCACTTTGTTGTCAGGTACTGTGAAATAATTGAATAATGGACATGCTTTACCCCTTTGGGCTGGCCGGTTGTACCGGAGGTGTAATGAAGCACCGACGGGGTCTCCGCACGGGTAGGGCAGACTTCAAATTTCTCTACAGGCTCAGCATGTTCAAGGCTGAAGAGTACTTCGCCGGGTTCGAGCTCCGAGGGTTTGACGGTGTCAACAATTATAACCAGTTCCAGTTCCGGAAGTCTTGAGCGGATCTTCCTTACCTTGGAAAGGTGTTTTTTCTGCGTTATGACAGCCTTTGTCCCTGCATTTTCAAGCCTCACAAAAAGAGACTCATCTCCGAATGCTGAAAAGAGAGGCTGAACGACGGCACCGATCTTCAGTATTCCAAGGAACGAAAGATACAGTTCGGGAATCCTGTCCATAAAGAGGCATACCCTGTCTCCTTCGGCTATACCCTGATTGCGGAGAAATGAGCCGATAGTGTTTCCGGCAAGCCTGAGGTCATTGAAGGTAAAACTCTTTTCCGTGCCCCCGAATCCTTCATAGTAGAGTGCGATTTTATCGCCCTTGCCCTTCCGGCAGATCCTGTCGGAACAGTACCAGCCGATATTTATTATGTCTCCGGGACTGTATTCAAGCTCTTTTTCGGCAACGGACCAGCTGAAGCCTGCGGTCAGTTCGCCATATGACGGATGTTCAGACATAGATGCCATGTATAATTTTTCACGATGACATCAAGTTAGCATTAATTATTAAAATAGAAGTTAAACCAGGCGAAATTTGCTGGCTAAGGACAAAGGTCTGAAGGTCATTAACTCAGTCAGCAGTCGGCAGTCGGCAGTCGGTAATCGGCAGTCATGCTTAGGCAGTAGGCAATAGGCAGTAGGCAGTAGTGTAAGTTATTGATTGACTGAAGACTGAAGACTGAAGACTGAAGACTGAAGGTCAGGAGCAAAGCCGGATTTCAATCCCAGCTCAGGATCACCTTTCCGCAGTTACCCTCTTCCATCACGTCAAATCCCTTCTGGAAGTCGTCAATATGGAAACGGTGCGTAATGATCGGGTCAAGATTGATCCCGCCGATGATCATCATCTGCATCTTATACCATGTCTCCCACATCTCCCGGCCATATATACCCTTCAGGG
>JBGSLG010000129.1:0-4933 GCA_041740815.1 Bacteroidales bacterium | reverse complement strand
GATGGGAGGTATGACAACTGGGTTCACTCTGGCCAGCATGCTCAATAACTCTGGCGGTGCTTGGGATAACGCGAAGAAGTTCATTGAGAAGGGCAACTATGGCGGCAAGGGCAGTCCGGCACATAAGGCCGGCGTCGTTGGTGACACCGTTGGTGACCCGTTCAAGGACACATCAGGTCCCTCGCTTAATATCCTTATCAAGCTCATGTCGATGGTCTCGGTGGTTATGGCCGGTCTGACCGTGACCTGGAGCATAATGGGCTGATATACATCAAGTCATTAAAACAGGAGGCTGTCTCAATGCAAATTGAGGCAGCTTTCTTTATTATATTGTGTCTGTTGCCGGCAGTGTTATGGTCAGCGTGATAATAATGTGGATTCTTTATCTACGAGCCTGGGTAATTTTGCCGGGTTGATGCCCTGGTGAACCCCCTTGAAGTCAGCCCTCATATCTCGACCTTACCGAGAAGTATTTGGCACAGAACGTCATGCCTTTACTTTTTTTATATCACGAATACAATTATACCCGGAAGGGTATAATTCATATTATAATTGACTATTTATACCCGAAGGGGTATATAGCTCAATAAATATTTACTGCTAAAGCGGTAAAAATTGCACTATTTGATTATAATGAGAAGCTAATACTCATATTTTACTGCCATAGCAGCAAAAAGGCGCCAATTGTTTGTTGAACTTAAAGAAAAGGTCTATATTTACCGTTATAAAGGTAAATATTGGCACAGTCACAGGAATTAGCGAGAGTAATAAGATTGCACCGCAAAGCAGCCAGACTAAGTCGTGCACAGCTGGCAGAACTTGCCGGAGTTGGCAAGACTTTTATTTACGACGTTGAAAAAGGGAAGGAATCTGTTCAGCTGGATACTCTGAGTAAAATTCTCAAGGTCTTGAATATTAAAATTGTATTAACCAGCCCACTGATGGAAAATCTTAAATCAACAGAAAATGAGAAATGCTAAAGTATTTGTTAAAGGAGTCGAAGCCGGGGTGTTGACTGAGATCATTCAGGGGAAGGAGTACCTTTTCGAATATGTGGACGGATTCAATGGTCCGGAGGTATCACGAACAATGCCAATTAAGGACAGGGTCTGGAAATTTGACCGGTTCCCATCTTTTTTCGAAGGTCTATTGCCGGAAGGAGTCCAACTGGAAGGACTGTTGAAAATAAATAAAATTGACAGGTTCGATTATTTCTCCCAATTAATGTCGGTAGGTGGTGATATGGTTGGGGCTGTAACTGTAAAAGAAACTGAAGAATGAATCGCTGTCCGATCACATATAATCCATGTGGCGATAACCGTTACAGTGAAACCGGGCTTAGGCTCTTATCTCCCGGACTGACTTCGCTCAAAGACCTCGAATATACAGCTGAGGAGCAGAGACAGGAGGCTTTTTATCGAGCTACCAGAATGTCTGTTCAGGGAGTACAGCCGAAGTTAAGTGCTAGGTTAAACATCAAGGAAGGAAAGCTGGAAATTGTTGACACAGGCGGGAGATACATACTTAAACCACAGCACCAGTATTTTACTGAGATGCCTCAGAATGAAGATCTGACGATGAGGCTCGCTGATGAGATTGGCCTTGAAATTCCCCTTCACGGCCTGATCTGGTCAAAGGATAATACCCTGACATATTTAATTAAGAGATTTGACAGAAAAGGGCAGAGTGAAAAAATACCTGTCGAAGATTTTGCACAACTGGCAGGATTGACCAGAGATGCAAAATATGACTATAGTATGGAAAAGGTCGTAGGGTTGATTGACAAGTTTTGCACCTTCCCGTCAATTGAAAAATTGGTGCTCTTTAAACTGGTCATATTTAGCTACATTACAGGTAATGATGATATGCATCTTAAGAATTTCTCCGTGATTACCGAAAATGGCAAGGTTAAACTTTCACCATGTTATGACCTCGTAAATACCATAATAGAGTACAAGCGACCCGAAGAAGAAATTGCTTTACCCCTTCGGGGTCGTAAAAAGAAACTGACACGTCAGATTCTGATTGATTATTTTGCAATAGAAAGGTGTGAATTACCAATCAAAAGTATTGATAAGGTTCTTGAAACAATAGTAACAGCAACCCCCAGGTGGAAGGAATTGATAGACAATAGCTTTCTGTCAAAAGGGATGAAGGAAAAATATCTTGATCTATTGCAAAGCAGGCTTGATAATCTAAACATTAAATGATCTCTTCAGGGCTGTGAATTGAACCTGTAGGTTGCTTACAATTAACATGAACATTTATGAAATTCATTCCGGAATTCAGTGATATTAAATCTGCCATGCAGCTGATTGCGCCGCATGTTCATCGTACTCCTGTTCTGACCTCGGGGCAGGTTGATGCCATCAGCGGTGCTCATCTCTTCTTCAAGTGCGAGAACTTCCAGAAGGTAGGGGCGTTCAAGTTCAGGGGCGCCACCAACGCAGTCATCAGGCTGACGGATGAGCAGCGCGCCGCCGGTGTGGTGACTCACTCATCGGGTAATCATGCTGCGGCGCTGGCACACGCGGCGGTGTCGCGCGGCGTGCGCGCCTACATCGTTATGCCCTCCACCGCGCCGGAGGTGAAGAAGAGGGCAGTGGCGGGATACGGGGCGGAGATCACCTTCTGCGAGCCGACGCTGGCGGCGCGGGAGGCGGCCGCCGCCGAGATCATCACGCGCACCGGCGCCACGATGATCCATCCCTATGACAACTTTAGCATCATCGCCGGACAGGGGACGGCGGCGATGGAGTTGCTTGCCGACATCCCGACGCTTGATGCGGTCATCGCCCCCGTCGGCGGCGGCGGCCTCCTCAGCGGCACAGCCATAGCGGCGCGGCATATGGCACCGGCAATAAAGATCTACGGAGCCGAGCCGCGCCTCGCTGATGACGCTGCCCGCTCACTGCACAGCGGCGCCATCCAGCCCGCACTGCCACCACGGACAATCGCGGACGGACTCCTGACATCGCTCTGCGAAAGAACATTCACCGCAATACAGGCAAACGTTGACGACATACTAACTGTGACTGAAGAACAGATAGTGGAGGCAATGAGACTGATGTGGGAGAGGATGAAGATAATCGTCGAACCCTCATCGGCAGTGCCCCTGGCAGCTGTACTGGCTAACAGGAGTCTCTTCGAAGGTAAGAGGGTTGGAATTATTGTTTCCGGCGGGAACGCTGACCTGACGAAGCTTCCGTTCGGTCAATACGCCTGAGGTAGGCGATGATCGGGTAGTGATCCGAATACCTGGCCTTTACAATGTCAAAGTCGTTGCAGTGCAACTCCTCATTGTACAGGATATAATCAATCCTGTTGGGCGGATACTTGCCCCTGTAGGTGAAGCCGGCGCCGTAACCCGCCTCCACAAAGGCATCCTTCAGCCCGCGCCTCATCGTACGGTAAGTGTATGACACGGGCGTGTCATTGAAGTCGCCCGTCACTATCACCGGATAGGGCGAAGTCTCCATGTGCCGCCTCACCCTGTCTACCTGAAGCGCCCTGCTGGCAAAGCCCCCGGTGAGACTCTTGTAGATACCTGCGATGTTATCCATCGAGCGCCCCTGCTCCTCGCCGGTGAGGTCGCTCAGGAGGGTGCCCTCCACGCGCCGCAGACGGAACGACTGCAGGTGGTTGTTATAGATCCTGAAGGTGTCGGTGTCAACGACGATGTCAGTGAAGATTGTCAGCGACGATGACCCCGGGTGGATGACATCACCGCGGTAGTGGATGGGATAGCGGGTCACCGTGGCAATGCCGAAACGACTGGCAGCGCCGCTCTTGATAAGCTTGAAATGGGTGTACAGCTGACCGCCGAGAGCCTCCTTAAGCTTCCTCTCCCCGGCAGCAGGGTCGCCCTTGACAAAATACTCCTGGAGACAGAGTATGCCGGGGTTCTCCTTCCTGATAAGCTGAAGCATCTTGCGGTGCGTGTCCTTCTCGCTCTCCTCATAGAAGTTGAAAAGCCGTATGTTGTAGCTCATCAGCTTGAGGTCGTGATGCTCCTCGGAGCCGTGGTTGGTGAACCTGATGTAGTTGTGTATGTAGCCGAAGCCGATGGCGAGGGCCAGGGCGGAGATAAGTGCATAATACCACCTGAAAAGGAGGATCCATATCAGAACCATTACGATGTTGGCGGCAGCAATGTAGGGGTAAGCCAGCCCGAAGAGTGCCGGGAAGGCAGTGGTGGCAGGGTTGATGTAGATCGAAAGGTAGGCAAGAAGAAGCAGCAGCACAAGAACAATGTTCACTGCCAGCAGGATATTCCGCGAGAATCGCTTAAGAACGTTATCCTTTTTTCTGACTCTCACTGAAGAGGATCTCTTTTTCTTCCCTGGTAAGACTGTCATAACCTCCTTTTGAGATCTTGTCAAGAATATAGTCGACGGCCTTCTGCTTTTCGGCTCTGGCCTTGTTGTAGTCGTGATCGGTTTTCGTCTGCCGGGCATCGGACTCCGTCTTTACCTTTTTGTAGGTAACCTTCATCTTCTTCCCCGGCTTGAAGAGATTAACAAAGAAGTCGAGTATACTGTTTATCCAGGCACCGATATCTTTCCCGTTTTTCAGCCCGTACCCGTATGCCAGTCCCATCATCGCCCCTCCTATATGTGCTATCTTGCCTCCTGTATTGACTGAGAAGTCGAAGATCGAAGTGATGAGGAAGGTGATGAGTGCCAGATACTTCAGTTTGACTCTCCCGAAGAACAGGAGATGCAATTCCATCTCGGGGAGGTAGACTGCGGTGGCAATGACGAGTGCCATCACCGAGGCGGATGCTCCGAGAGCGATGGAGACATGTACTGTATCGGCAAAAGCGGGAAAGATGTTAAATACTGCAACGTATAGCAGCGCTCCTGCCAGTCCGCCCATGATATAGAGCGAGACCAGCTTGCGCTGGCTCAGATAAGCCAGGAATATCTTACCG
>JBGSLG010000128.1:0-22291 GCA_041740815.1 Bacteroidales bacterium | reverse complement strand
CCTGGGCACTGCAGCGGCTGCGGGGGCAGCAGGCATTGTTGTGCCGGCACTGATTACCTCATGTTCACCGAAAGGTCGTAAGGATGTCATCCTTCCGGTCATGCTTGACGCGGCTCCTGACGGACCGCTGCTGAAGGCCGGCCTGATAGGCTGCGGAGGCAGGGGTACGGGTGCTGCCCTTAACTTCCTCCATGCCGGGCCCAACCTCACCATATCAGCTCTGGGTGACGTTTTTGCTGACAGGGTTACTTCATGCCGTGAGCGGCTTGCCAAAGACGGGGTTGAAATAGCCGATGAGAACTGTTTTGTGGGGTTTGACGCTTTCCAGAAGGTCATTGACTCCGGGGTCGATGTGATCCTGCTTGCCACTCCGCCTTATTTCCGTCCGGCACATTTCGAGGCTGCCGTGACAGCAGGCAAGCACGTCTTTATGGAGAAGCCGGTTGCAGTTGACCCGGCAGGCGTCAGGCAGATCCTTGCTGCCGGCGAGAAGGCCAAAGGGATGGAGTTGTGTGTTGTGACCGGCACCCAGCGCCATCACCAGCATGATTATGTTGCCACATGGGGCAAAGTGCAGGAGGGAATGATTGGCGATGTTGTTGCTGCCAACTGCTACTGGAACCAGAATCAGCTGTGGTACCGCGATCCGAATCCTTCCTGGAGCGAGATGGAATATATGATACGCGACTGGGTTAACTGGTGCTGGCTGTCAGGCGATCACATCGTAGAACAGCATGTGCACAACATTGATGTAATAAGCTGGTTTACAGGTAAAAAACCAGTATCTGCCGTATCATTTGGCGCCCGCCATCGTCGTGTCACGGGAGACCAGTATGACTTTTTCAGCACTGACTTCATTTTTGATGAAGGCATCCATGTGCACAGCATGTGCCGGCAGATAAACGGAACCGAGGGGAATGTTTCAGAGTGGATCCAGGGTACAAAGGGTAACTCCAACTGCCAGAACACCGTATGGGATCATGCCGGTACCGAACTGTGGAAATATGACGGCTACACACTCGACGAGCAGGGCAAAATGACCGACCAGCTTATCAGGAGTCCCTATGACCAGGAACACATTGACTTTGTCACAGCTATTCGAGCTGCGAAACCGATCAATGAAGCCGAGTTCGTCGCAATATCAACCATGGCAGGCATCATGGGACGTGTATCGGCATATACCGGAAAGAAAGTGACCTTTGATGAGATGATGAACTCTGAACTGAAGCTCGGACCGAAGGTATTCGAAATGGGTCCGGTTGATGTTCCGAAGAGTGTACCTGTTCCAGGAGAGTAACTAAAAAGGACCTACCATGAATACTAATTCACGTCGCAGTTTTCTCAGGGGTGCCGCAGCAGCAGGCGCGGCGCTCTTTGCCGCTCCTGCACTTCTCGGAGGGCGAAGCCGTACAGCTCTTCTGCCTGATGCAGAAAGGCCCTTCAGGCTGGCCTATGCACCGTCAATAGGCATGTTCCGGGAGCTCTGCGGCAGCGATGACCCCGTGGATAACCTGCAGTTCATTTATGACAAAGGGTTCAGGGCTGTCTTTGACAACGGACTCCCCGGACGCCCGGCTGCTGAGCAGGAGAGGATTGCCTCTGCCATCCAGCGCCTGGGACTGATGATGGGACCATGGGTATTGCATGCTGATTTCTCAAAGACCTCCTTCGTGCTGCCACACAGGGAGGTTCGTGACTTTCTTACAACCAAGATGGAGGAGGGCATAGACATAGCCAAGCGTACCGGGTTTAAGATGGCACTGGTTGTTCCCGGAAGGTATGATGAAAGACTTCATCCCGACCTGCAGAGGGCAAATGTCATCGATAACCTCAGGTACTGCGCAGAACTTACCGAACCGGAAGGGATAACTCTGGTGCTCGAACCTCTCAACACTTTGCGTGATCACCCCGGGCTGTGGCTTACAGAGATGCCGCAGGCTTACCAGGTATGCAAGGCAGTTGACAGTACTGCCGTTAAGATAGTGGAAGACATCTATCACCAGCAGATCACGGAGGGAAACCTGATACCGAACATCGAAGCATGCTGGGATCAGATAGCCGCCTTCCACGTTGGAGACAACCCCGGACGCAATGAGCCGACCACCGGGGAGATTAATTTCAGGAACATCTTCAGCTATCTTCATTCAAGAGACTATGAGGGGGTGATTTGCATGGAGCACGGACGCAGCGTGAAAGGGCCTGAAGGCGCTAAGAAGGTCATTGAGGCATACAGAGAGTGCGATCCGTTCTGAGATTAATATTTTATCCATCGACTATTACTTGAGCAGAGGCACAACAACCATAAGCGACAAGTGGATCAAGGCATCCATAATAGGTACCATTTGGGCTGCTGCCGAGATAGTTCTCGGCAGCTTCCTGCATAACCTGCGGGTGCCATTCAGCGGTAACATGCTTACTGCAATTGCACTTGTTATCCTTATCTCGGTAAGCTATAAGTGGCGTGAGCATGGACTCTACTGGCGCGCTGGACTTATATGTGCACTGATGAAGGCGATGTCACCGAGCGCTATCATCTTCGGACCGATGATAGCAATAATAATGGAATCACTGCTGCTCGAGACATCCGTCAGGATTTTCGGAAAGACATACCTGGGGTTTATAGCAGGATCGATGCTGGCCATGTCGTGGAACCTGTTCCAGAAGATATTCAATATGATCATCTTTTACGGTGGTAATCTGGTTGATATCTATTCAAGCATAACCGATTATGCCTCCAGACAACTGAACCTGAAGTTTGACGCTTTCTGGGCGCCGTTGATCCTGCTCCTGGTTATCTATTCGCTTTTTGGCATTGCAACGGCTGTTACAGGCATTATAACAGGCCGAAGGCTGGCCGCGCTGCCTCCTGAGGATACTTTGCCGGAGACAGTCGGAATTACATCAGAACCAAAAAGACAGGAGCAGTCTTTCCCCTGGTCATTACCATGGCTGGTGACGGATGTGTTGCTGATTGCCGGCCTGCTGGTTGTCGTCAGCCTCACACAATGGTACTGGTGGGTAATTGCCGTAATCCCGGTAGTCACCATGCTTACCCTGCGTTACAAGCGTGCCATGAGGCAGCTTTCCAGGCCTGGCTTCTGGATCACCTTTGTGATCATAACCATGCTGTCCGCTCTGGCCTTCACGGCGTTTCAACCCGGGAAAAACAACCTCGCTGACGCGATACTCATCGGAATACAGATGAACTTCCGGGCTGTGATAATCATCGTTGGCTTTTCGGCCCTTGGCACCGAGCTCTATAACCCAAAGATACGCAGCCTCTTCAGCCGCACCCGCTTCAGCCAGCTTCCCCTGGCTCTCGAATTATCTGCAGAGAGCCTGCCGTCGATGATTGCAGACATGCCTGATCTGAAGACGGCATTGAAAAACCCGGTCTCTATTCTTAACCGGATGATAACACGTGTGGAGAGGCGACTTGATGAAGTGAGGAGTGAGCAAAAGTGTGAGAAAAGGGTATTTGTGGTAACTGGCACAATAGGTGAGGGGAAAACGGCATGGCTTGCAACACTTACAGGCCTCCTGAAGGACAAAGGTGTCAGCGTGGGAGGCATCCTCGCACTGCGAATCGTTGAGGATGGTATAACTTTAGGATATGATGTCTCAGACATCAGTACGGGTATCAGGACTCCTTTCCTGAGACAAACCGGAAGTGAGACAATTGGTGTGGAGCGATTCACCGTGAATGATTCCGGGTACAGGGCAGGATATGCTGCTCTTGATCCTGATGTCAGCCGCAAAAAGGATGTGGTAATTGTTGATGAGGTCGGCCCGCTTGAACTGAGGGGTCGTGGATGGAGCAAGAGGATAAGTGAGCTTCTCTGTGAAACGAAGCCAATACTGATCATCGCTGTCAGAAAGAGTCTCACGGAAGCCGTAATTGAAAAATTCGGAACAATTAATGTCCGGATAATTGAGGTTGGCAATGGCGATACAGTAGGATTTGCCACGGAGATTGCTGCCTTAACCGTAAAACGATTTAAAAATGAATGAACCGCTTGATAAGGTAAGGAGAGAGCTTCGGGACGCTTCAGATGAAAAAACAAGGCAGACAGGGCTGAGGTTCTTTAAAGAGAAGATAAACCTTTACGGTATCAGGTCCGGGACGGTTAAGGAGATCGCAAAGCAGAACTATTTACTGATGAAGGACATGAGCAAGAAGGAGATTCTTGACATGTGCGACTCGCTGTGGGAATCGGGGATGATGGAGGAATCCTTTGTTGCCTGTTTATGGACGGAAAAGCTGGTGCCACAATTCACTCCGGAAGATTTCAGCATACTTGAGAAATGGGTGAACAGGAATGTCAATAACTGGGCATCGTGTGACACATTGTGTAATCACACTGTTGGTGATTTTATACAGAAATACCCGGATCATCTGGCGGAGCTCAGGAAGTGGGCAATGTCGGAGAACCGGTGGGTAAAGCGCGCCTCAGCCGTTTCGCTGATTATACCTGCCCGCAGGGGCAAATACCTGGATGATATTTTCGAGATCGCAGGAATCCTTCTTATGGACAGTGATGACATGGTGCAGAAGGGTTACGGGTGGATGCTGAAGGAGGCCAGCAAGCCACATCAGAAGGCTGTGTTCGATTTCGTGATGCGGCACAGGGCCATCATGCCCCGTACGGCACTTAGATATGCTATTGAGAAAATGCCTGCCGACCTCAGGGCCAGGGCAATGGAAAGATAATTTCACCTGATATTGCCGGTTCTCTATTTCCAGAAAGAATTGAAACGGGCTACCGGTTCCCGGCCTGATTTACCCTGTTATTTTTCGAGCCATTCGGCAACGGAGAGAACTGTCGCATAGCTTTTCAGGGTTGCCAGTGTTGAGGCATGCACATCGGCGGCGGATACCTCGCGGTCTCCGAATTTCAGGTTGCGGGTTGCACAGGCATCATGCAGCAGGTAAACATAATATCCGAAGTCATGTGCTGCCCGCACTGCAGCCTCCACACACATCTGCGTCTGCATCCCGCAGATCACCAGGGTATCAGTAGTGAGGGCATCAATATACTCCTTTAACCCTGTCCCCAGAAAGCTATTGACCTCCTCCTTTACAAATATTTTCTCACCCGGCAGGGGTGCTACCATCTCATTGATCTCCATGCCAGCAGCCGACTTATGCTGAATGTAGATGACGGGGTTGTCTGTCTCCCTGGCTTCCTGAATTGCGATGAGCGCCTTTTCTGCAGCTTTTTCGGGCTCAACCAGCTCAGACCGGCCTCCGGGGAAATAAAAATCCTGTATGTCTATTACAAGCAGCGCATAATTCTTCTGCGCCGATGTAAAGATGACGACCGAAATCAGGATCAGGGAAAGGAAAATTCTTTTCATGATTTGTAACAGGTTAACTCTTCAAATTTAGGGTTAATTCGATAGTGAGCATGAACATCTTCCATCAAAAATTGTCTTATTTTTCAGAATGGAAAATTTAAAAACCAATCCAATGAAGATGTTCAGATACCTGGTGCCCGTGCTCTTTACCCTGCTGGCATTCTCGGCCTGCAGCAATCTGAAGGTGGAGAGAGACAAACCCTATGTGGTATTGGTTTCGCTGGACGCCTTCCGCTGGGATTACGACTCAATACACGGTACGCCGGTGCTTGATGATATTGCCGCAAACGGGGTTATGGCTGAGAGGCTTATTCCATCCTTCCCCACAAAAACATTTCCCAATCATTATACAATTGCCACTGGCCTTTATCCCGATCATCACGGCCTGATTAACAACAGCTTTTATGCTCCCGACCTTGATCTTGTCTACAGGATCGGTGACCGGGCCATGGTCTCCAACGGCGCATTTTACGGCGGCGAACCATTCTGGGTCACGGCACGCAAACAGGGGATGAAGAGCGCCTCTTTTTACTGGGTGGGTTCGGAGGCCCCGATACAGGGCATGCAGCCCGATTACTGGAAGGCTTTTGACGATGAGGTTGCCTTCGGAGACCGTGTTGATACTGTGCTTAAATGGCTGTCGTTGCCGGCAAACAAACGGCCGCACCTTGTCACCCTTTACTTTGAAGAGCCTGATGCCGTCAGCCACAGCTACGGTCCCCTGTCACCGGAAACAGGGGCAGTGGTGGCGAGCCTCGACAGCCTGCTCGGAGTACTGAGACAGGGTCTTTCCAGGCTGCCGCACGGTAAAAATATCAATCTCATTGTTCTCTCTGATCACGGCATGACGGAGGTCGACGAAACACGTTACAATTATATCCTTGACACACTGCCCCAGGCGATGGTGAAGAGGATCTACGGAGGAAACCCGGTCTGGGCTGTGGAGCCTGCAGAGGGCAAGACCGACAGTGTATTACTGCTGCTGAATATCCAGCAGGGCATGAAAGCATACCGCAGGGAAGAGGTACCGGCTCATCTGCACTATGGAACGCACTTCCGTATCCCGGCAGTTGTGCTCATTGCAGACCCGGGCTGGACAGCCGGGCTGAGGCCTGCGGCGGGACGCTACTCGAAGGGTGATCACGGATACGACTGGCGGTGCCGCGACATGCACTCTATCTTCTATGCCGAGGGACCTGCCTTCAGGAAAGGCTTCACAGCAGACACCCTGTATAACGTTGATATTTATAATATTGTGACTGGAATCCTGGGGCTGGTACCGGCGCCTAATGATGGCAACCTTCAACGGATCTTACCTCTTTACAGGTGACCCGTAGTTGGCAAAGTCGATGTTTCTCCGGATCTTATTATGACCAGTCCGCTTAATCGGTGAAGAACGGAAAACCTTCTTAAAATCTTCAGGTGTCATACTCTGCCACTCTCTTCTTGTGAGGGAGGTGATGTTAAATTCAGGCACAAGTTCTTTATCAGTGTAGGGTATGGCTTTCTTGTTCCAGGGGCAGACCTCCTGACAACGGTCGCAGCCAAAAATCATATTTTCCGTTTTGCCGCCGAACTCCTCCGGGATATTTCCTTCATGTTCAATGGTGAGATAGGCTATGCATCGACGTGCGTCTATTGTCCGGTCACTGCAGATGGCACCTGTGGGGCAGGCATCAATACAGAGAGTACAGTCGCCACATCGATCGCGGGCAGAGGTTTCGTCATATATAAATTCTGCTGTTGTGACAATCTCACCGATAAAGAAAAATGATCCGATATCCTTATTGATTACCATGCTGTGCCGTCCGCGCCATCCCAGTCCGGCACGTATGGCCCAGGCTTTTTCGGTCACGGGACCAGCATCGCAGAATACCCTTGACAATGCATCAGGGACCTCCTTCTTAATGATTTTCTGAATACGGTCCATCTTCTCCTCCACCACCGTGTGGTAGTCATTTACCCTGGCGTAACGACTGACAAAGTAGTTATCATCACCTGTGGCCGGCTCATTGCTGTAGTAGCGCAATCCGGCCACAATCACTGATCTGGCTCCTTCAACCAGCGAGGTTATGTCGCCCCGCTTCTCAAGGTTTCTCTCCAGGAATTTCATTGTGCCGTTCTTTCCGGCTGCGATCCATTCGCCAATATGCTGGCTGTCTTCGTGATGCGGAGAGGCCTGGGCGATGCCTAAAATATCAAACCCTTCCAGCTTCAGGCTCTGGCGGATCTTACAGGTAAGTGCTATTTTACGTGCATCAGTCAATGTGCAGATTTTGGAGTGATCTAACTTGCAGGCATCGGTCAAGATGCATATTTCTAGAGTAGTCCCAGTTCAAGCTTAGCCTCATCAGTGAGCATATCACGGTCCCATGGCGGAGTAAAGGTCAGCTTAAGATCACATTCCTTTACCCCTTTGGTACCTCCAACCTTATACTTTACCTCTTCAACAAGTTCCTCAGCCATCGGGCAGCTGGGGGCGGTGAGCGTCATAGTAATATGCGCCACCTGTTCCTCATCAACCCTGACCTCATAGATAAGGCCAAGATCATAAATGTTAACCGGTATCTCGGGGTCATAGATGCTTTTCAGCACTCCTACTATTCTTGCTTCAGTCTCCTGTATCTCCTGTGTGTTCATGTCAGTTCCCTTTTCGATTTGTAAGCCAGTGCATAGAGCCGCATCTGCTTCATCATGGCCAGCAGTCCGTTTGATCGCGTGGGAGATAGGTTTTCCCTCAGACCAATCCGTTCAATGAAATAGATGTCGGCGCCCAGTATCTCATCCGGGGTGCGGCCCGAAAAGACCCTTACCAGCAGTGCAACTATCCCTCTTGTTATCAGGGCATCACTCTCTGCCGTGAATGTCACCACTCCGTCAGTTAAGGAAGGGTATAGCCATACCTTGCTCTGGCATCCCTCTATGAGGAAGTCGGGGATTTTATGTGCCACATCGAACGGGGCCAGCGATCGGCCCAGGTCGATGAGGTACTCATACCTCTCCATCCAGTCGCCGAAGAGCGAGAACTCCTCTATGATCTGATCCTGTATCTCATTAATATTCATATCCTGCTGTCAAGCGAACATCTCCGTTACCTTTTTCATGCCTTTCACCAGTGCATCTATCTCCTCCTCCGTGTTGTAGAAGGCGATTGAAGCCCTGATGTTTCCGCTGATACCGTAGCGCTCCATCAGCGGCTGGGCACAGTGAGTTCCTGTTCTTACTGCAATACCCATTTTGTCAAGAATCATGCCGGCGTCATACTGATGAATGGTTCCCGGCAGGAAAGAGACGACCGAGACTTTATGCGGCGCCGTGCCGTAGATGCGCACACCACTGACAGACGATAATCCTTCGGTGGCCTGAATCAGGAGGCTCTGCTCACGGGCAGCAACTGCCTCACGTCCGAGTGCAGTCAGGTAGTCGAGCGCGGTTGCCAGTCCTATCGCTCCCGTGAAGTTCGTTGTGCCGGCTTCGAACTTGAAAGGCAGTTCATTGTATGTTGTCTTTTCGAAGGTGACGTTTGCCACCATGTCGCCTCCGCCCTGGTAGTGAGGTATCTCATTCAGGAGGTTCTCCTTGCCGTAGAGCACCCCGATGCCGTTCGGGCCGTACACCTTATGTCCTGAGAAGACATAGAAGTCGCAGCCGATATCCGCCACATCAACAATGCCGTGCTGTATGCCCTGGGCCCCGTCAACCAGCACCGGTATGCCGTGGCGGTGTGCTTCGGCCACGATCTCCTTAACCGGGTTGACGGTGCCGAGCACATTGGAGACGTGGGTGACGGCAACAATACGTGTGCGCTCAGTGAGCATGCTCCTGTATGCCTCGAGATCAAGCACTCCCTCGTCAGAAAAGGGGATGACCCTGAGTTTCGCACCCTTTCTTTCGCAGAGCATCTGCCACGGCACAATGTTGGCGTGATGTTCCATGCCACTGATGAGTATCTCATCGCCCTCACTGACAAATCGTTCGCCAAAAGAAAATGCCACTGCGTTTATTGAAGCAGTGGTTCCGGCGGTGAAAATTATCCCCTCCTTTTCAGGCGCGTTTATGAACGCCCTGACAGTCTCACGGGCGGACTCATATCGTTCCGAGACGATGTCTGAGAGGCTGTGCACTCCCCTGTGTACGTTGGCATTTGCAGTACGGTAGAGCTCATCCATAACCCTGATGACCTGCTCGGGTTTCTGGGTGGTGGCGCCGTTATCAAGATAGATCAGGGGTTTCCCGTGCACCTTAACTGAAAGGATCGGGAATTCAGAACGTATTTCCTCTATGCTTTTCGACAGTTTCATTACTCCGTTCAGTTGCACTGTATGGCACAGGAGGCGCAGCGCGAAAGCTCACCGCGGAGGCGTTTCTGTACCAGGTTATCAATACGCTCGCGAAGGGCTTCAATGGGTATATTCTTTATGACATCGTGCGCGAATCCGAACATGAGCATCAGTTTGGCCTCCCGGGCGTCGATACCCCGTGACCGCAGATAGAAGAGAGCATTATCGTCAAGCTGACCGACTGTGGCTCCGTGACTGCATTTGACGTCATCGGCGTATATCTCCAGCTGGGGTTTAGTATCCATCCGTGCTGCATCAGACAGAAGGATGTTGTTGTTGCTCTGGTAGGCGTTGGTCCCCTGTGCAATCTTGTGCACCATGATGCGTCCGTTGAAGGCTCCGCTGGAGTTTTCATCAAGGACGCCCTTAAAGAGCTGGGTACTGTTGCAGTTCGGAGCGGCGTGGTCAACCTTAACGAAGTTGGCTATATGCTGCTGCTTGTCTGCCAGATACAGTCCATACGAGCGGGTCTCGCCGTTCTCGCCGTTCAGCATGTGCCATGTGGCATTGCGCACCATCCCGCCGTGAAGGGTGATGTTGTTTGATGAGGCGTAGCTGTCGCGTTCCTGGTGAATGAACGTGTGAGTCATCTTACCGGAGTTGTTGTGCTGGTTCTGCACCCTGATGATCTCAAACCGGGAGTTCTGGCCTACATAGACCTCGGTGACAGTGTTGGTAAAAAAATGCTGCGGGGAGATGGCATGATCACATACAAGCAGTGACAGCTGAGCGCCGTCTTCCACAACAACCAGGTTTCGGTCCTGGGCAAATATATCCTGGTCAGCGTGAAGCAGGTTGACTATCTGTATTGGCTTGGTGTAGGCAGTGTTCTTCGGGGCATAGAGGAACAGCCCGTCGGAGGCCATAGCTGTGTTCAGCGGTACCAGTCCGTCGTTCTCAATCTGAACATATTTGTTGTAGTGTTTTTCAACCAGTCCGGGAAACTGCTTTGCTGCAGCATTCATGCTTCCAACCCATATCCCTCCGGGAAGCATCACCAGTCCCTCTTCGCCGCGCGGGAAAAACCCGTTGAGGAGCACCATGTTCCATACGTCGAGGTCTTCAACCTCGCAGTGAAACTTCTCCGCCTCCCTGAAGTCGTCCGGGACAGGTGAGTAGTACTCCTGGTAGGGGAACCCGAAGGATTTTTCGAGGTTCGTATATTTATAGGCCTCGTTTTTTTTGTCAGGAATTCCCAGCCTGAGGAATTCGTTAAAGGCTGTTTCACGGTGCCTGTTAAAGATCTCCGGGGAGTCTTTCAGAAAAGTGCCGTGGCCGCCTGCATATAGCTCTGACAGCTTGTTTATTACTTCCGGTCTGTAGTCCATGTCTCTTCGCTGACGTCTGCTTCCTTCCTTATCCAATCGTATCCTCTCTCTTCAAGCTCGTGGGCCAGTTCCGGTCCTGCCGATCTGACGATGCGGCCGTCAAAGAGTACGTGCACAAAATCCGGCACGATATAGTCGAGCAGCCTCTGGTAATGAGTTATGACGATGACCGAGGTGTCGGGTCTGCGTATCTTGTTGACGCCGTTGGCCACGATGCGAAGTGCATCGATATCAAGGCCTGAGTCTGTCTCATCCAGGAGTGCCAGTCTCGGCTCGAGCATGGCCATCTGGAAGATCTCGTTCTTCTTCTTTTCTCCACCGGAGAAGCCTTCGTTGACGCTCCTGTTGGTTAGTGCCGAGTCTATCTCCACCAGCTCCTTTTTCTCGCGCATCTGGCGCAGGAATTCGGAGGCCGTAAGCGGCTCCAGCCCGCGGTGTTTGCGTTGCTCATTGATGGCGGTCTTCATGAAGTTGACCATGCTGACGCCGGGGATCTCAATCGGGTACTGGAACGAGAGGAAGATGCCTTCACGTGCTCTTTCCTCCGGAGACATTTCAAGAAGGTCTTTGCCCTCAAAGGTGACAGAGCCGTGGGTGACAGTTGCAATATCCCGTCCTGTCAGAACATTAGCCAGCGTGCTTTTCCCGCTGCCGTTGGGTCCCATGATGGCGTGTATCTCCCCGGGTTTGACCTCGAGGTTGAGACCCTTGAGGATCTCCTTATTGTCAATTGTGGCTTTGAGTTCCTTTATCTGTAACAAAAATTCACTTTTCATATCCTGTTTGTAGTAAAATCATTTTAACCTACGCTGCCTTCAAGGCTGATCGCCAGCAGCTTCTGTGCCTCCACTGCAAACTCCATCGGCAGCTTGTTGATCACCTCACGGGCATAGCCGTTGACAATCAGGCCAATGGCGTCTTCAGTTGAGATGCCTCTCTGGTTGCAGTAGAATATCTGGTCTTCGCCAATGCGCGAGGTAGTAGCCTCATGTTCCACTATAGCTGACGGATTGTCAACCTCGATGTATGGGAAGGTATGTGCTCCGCACTTATCGCCAAGCAGCAGGGAATCGCATTGCGAGAAGTTCCGCGCCCCTTCGGCCTTGCCCAGCACCTTCACCAGTCCGCGGTAGCTGTTCTGGCCGAAGCCGGCCGAGATGCCCTTGGAGATGATAGTGCTCTTTGTGTTTTTGCCGATGTGGATCATTTTGGTTCCCGTGTCTGCCTGCTGGTAGTTGTTGGTGACGGCAACCGAGTAAAACTCGCCCGTGCTGTTGTTACCGCGGAGGATGCATGAGGGATATTTCCAGGTTATGGCGGAGCCTGTCTCCACCTGTGTCCATGATATCTTGGAATCGTCGCCCTTGCATATACCACGTTTGGTGACGAAATTGAGAATCCCGCCCTTACCCTCCTTGTCGCCGGGGTACCAGTTCTGTACGGTGCTGTATTTGACTTCGGCGCCCCGTTCCGCTATTATCTCAACCACGGCAGCGTGCAGCTGGTTCTCATCGCGCATGGGTGCCGTGCATCCTTCAAGGTAACTGACATACGACTCCTCATCGGCAATGAGCAGTGTGCGTTCAAACTGCCCTGTATTGGCAGCATTGATGCGGAAGTATGTCGACAGCTCCATCGGGCATCTGACCCCCTTGGGGATATAGCAGAAGGAGCCGTCAGAAAAGACGGCGGAGTTAAGCGTGGCGAAGAAGTTATCGGTATAGGGAACGACCGAGGCGAGGTACTTCTGCACCAGCGAAGGATGTTCCCTTACCGCCTCGGAGAATGAGCAAAAGATTATCCCCATTTCGGCAAGGCTCTCACGGAAGGTGGTCTTGACAGAAATCGAGTCCATCACCGCGTCAACGGCCACCCCGGTAAGGTGTTTCTGTTCGGCGAGGGGTATGCCGAGCTTGTCAAAGGTTTTCAGTAGTTCCGGATCAACGTCGCTGAGGCTCCCAGGGGCCGGTTTCTGCTTCGGGGCAGCGTAAAATATAATATCCTGGTAGTTGATCTGAGGGATCTTCAGGTGTGCCCATGCCGGCATCTTCATGGTCTGCCAGTGGCGGAACGCCTTTAAGCGGAACTCGAGCATCCACTCAGGCTCCTCCTTCTTGGCAGAGATAAGCCTGACTACATCTTCACTAAGTCCTTTCGGGATGACATCGGTATCGATATCAGTCACAAAACCGTATTTGTATTCACCTGATGTTAACTCGTCCAGTACTTTATCCTGATCGTTTTCCATAAGAAATCTTCTTCAATGTGCACAGAAACTGAACAAACCTGAGCATGTAAAGTTTTGGCCATTTGTCATAAATCACGCAAAATTACATAAAAAGAAGGAAATACGCGCAGGCCCGGTGAGGGTGGTTACCTTCTGTTATTGATTATGAGGGCTCCTATGACTCCGGGAACCCAGCCGCAGAGGGTGAGGAGGAAGATGATCAGGACTGATCCGCACCCTTTGTCGATGACTGCCAGGGGTGGGAAGAAGATGCAAACCAGAACACGGAGAATACCCATTGGAATTTGCGATTGTCGATTATAAAAGTAAAAAATAATTTAACTTCTGGCTATCGCTAGTCGAAAGTCCTTAAAGTCTGTAAAGTCTGTAAAGTCCTTAAAGTCCTTAAAGTCCTTAAAGTCTAAAGTCTGAAGGTCTTGCGGTCTTGCGGTCTTGCGGTCTTGCGGTCCTGCGGTCTTGCGGTCCTGCGGTCTTGCGGTCTTGCGGTCTTGCGGTCCTGCGGTCTTGCGGTCTTGCGGTCTTGCGGTCTTGCGGTCAGTCAACCTATTACTCTTATTCTTAATTCTTAATTTCTACTACTGCCTGAAAAGGTGATCCGCGGCCTGGAGTATTTTCAGCCTCAGGTCTGCCGGATAGTCCGGATGCTCTTCGAGGAACTTCTCCACCGTCTCAAGGGCTTCTGCTGAGTGGTGCCCGGCCAGGGTGGATGAAACCCAGCTCCCGGGGAAGAAGATGTCGCCGGTACTTTTTATCTCCTCCATCATCTCCAGTGAGGGCCGGATATAGTGTTCGGCCCGACGCGCCACCATGGGGTGGTGCAGGTAATCCAGCGCTTCAAGCACCCATGGTTCATGCTCTCGTCCGGCCGGGTCACGCAGGCTGTTGAAGAAGGCATCACGCACGGTAGGGTCAGGCGATACCGATGGTATCAGAAAGTCGTACCGCTGCAGCCTGTCGTCACCCGTTATGCGATTACGCTGTGCAGCGATGATCTCCTGAGCGGCAGGGTGACCCTTCAGTCCCAGTGTCAGCGCCAGGGTGCAGAGCTCATCCTCGCTCAGTTTTACACCGCCGGGCAGTTCTCCGTTTTTCCATACAGTCTGCAGATAAGCGAGCCCACTGCCAGTGATTGCCACGCTCCGGCAGAGTCCGTACCATGTCCGCTTCTCAGAGGCAGCATCCGCATCAGTGATTTTCTTACGTATCATGGCCTCGGCACCCGGAGCAGCAGCAACCCGGTCCTCATCGGTGAGGTAATCCCAGTATACTGATGAGAATCTCCCTGTGAGATAGTTCCTGATTTGCAGGTCTGCTTCAGTCTCCAGCGCGGAGAATGTCGTCTGATAGAATTCAGCCGGAGAGACATTGCCGTTCACAAGATTCTCGTAAAAATTGATCCATAGAATTCCACGGAGAAGGGGATCCCCAAATTCACTGATATGATTTGTGAGATGGGCGACTGTGGCGCTGTCAAGGAGAAAGGTTCCGTAGGCTCTTCCTGATATGTCCGGGATAATGCACAGTGGCTCATCCTTTGAACTGATGAATGAATTTCTGTCGGCCGGTGTCACCTCGCCGGTGATGGTGTCTGAAGCGGTAATGACCATCGTCTCCAGTGTCTGGGGCCAGTGCCTGAGTGTTTCTGAGGGGTCATCCTCGCGGAATGAGATCCGGTACCCGTCCTCCTGCCCGATGATGGGTGTGATGACCGGCATTCCGGCCTCCCTGACCCACAACCTGCTCCACTCTTCAAGCGGCTCACGCGTTACCTTCTCAATGATTGCAATGAGGTCATCCCAACTGGCATTACCCCATGAGTAGTCCCTGAGATATATCTGAATCGCTTTGCGAAGGTTCTCCTCACCGGCAAGCTTCTCAAGCTGCCGCATCACAATGGGAGCCTTGTTGTAAATGATGGCTCCGTAAAGCGAGCCGGCATCTTTCATGTTACCAAGGTTCTGGATGACGGGGTTTGTTCCGCGGGTGCGATCGACGGCATAAGCTGCAGGGTAACGCGACAGCAGGAAGCGCAGATCGTGATTGATGGCCGGGAAGTCAGGCGAGACTATCTTGTCTGACATGTACCCTGCAAAGACCTCCTTAAGCCATACGTCGTCAAACCACTTCATTGTTACCAGGTCGCCAAACCAGATATGCGATGTCTCATGCGCAATCAGTGATGCACGCGACAGCTGCTCATTGAGCGTGGGCGTGGCCTCGAGGAGGAGAGAGGTGGCACGGTACAGTATTGATCCAGGATGCTCCATCCCGCTGTACTGGAATGAGGGTATAAGGACAAAGCCGAACTTGTCAAAGGGATAGGGGATCTGTGTGTACTCTTTAAGCCATCTGATGGACTGGTAATGCAGCCTGAAGATCTCTTCAGCGTTGTTGTTGATGTATTCCTGACGTGTCTCGCGGTGGAGCATCTCCATCCGAACACCGTCAATCTCCTTCTCAATCAGTTCAAACTTCCCGGCAGCAAAGGCGAAAAGGTATGTACTCAGGGGCTTCGTCTCCGCAAAGCGAAGGACAACCCTGTCATTGGCGGTGTCAGACGCCGCAACAGGACTGTTTGACATGGCCCGGTAGCCAGCGGGAAGGTCAAGTGTCAGGCTGTAGCGTGCCTTGAGATCAGGCTGGTCAAAGCAGGGGAAAGCTGTTGAGGCCCGGTCAGGGACAAAGAGTGTGTAGAGGAAATCGTCATTGCGGTTAAGAGACATGTCGCCTGCGCGAAAGGTGATATCCACCCTGTTGAATTTGCCCGCCATGTACCTGCCTTCAATCACAATATGGCCGTTGGTCATGACCGGTTCAAGGGTGTGACCGTTAACGGAGACTGACTCCAGGTACTCCTCACTGACCCGGAAATCCAACAGCAGCGGCTCGCGCTTCGAGGTAAGGCTGAATTCAATGACCGCCCTGCCACTGATGGGTTTTTCCTTTCCTTCGGGGATGGCGAATTCCAGCTTATAGGTCAAGTCGCTGACGGTGGCCTTACGGTAGGTGGCGAGAAGACTGGAGACGCCCTCCTCAAAGTACTTCTCTTCGTCCATCCGGTTGCAGGAAGCCAGTAAAATCAGCAGGATAGATCCGGACAGCATCAGCAGAGTACGGCAGGAGCATTTATTCATGACGGGGAATTATTCTTACCAAATATAGTCAAAGGCCGGGAAATAAAAACCCTCGTGCTAATCTCATACACCTGACGGCAGGCAGGGCCTTCAATCGCAGAGTCATCAGTGCGATATTTTATATCTTTGATATTCACTCTATCGCCTTGCAAAAATGAAAAAGCTGTTCATTCTTCCGGTTATGTTACTCTTCTTTTGTGCACTGGGTGCGCAGGATCATGCTTCATTCCTCACTGACCCGGCGGTTTCGCCTGACGGGTCAAAGATTGTATTTGTTTACGAGAGCGACCTGTGGATGGTTGACAATCAGGGTGGTACGGCTCACCGTCTGACAGCCATGACGGGAGACGAGTCGCTTCCCCGGTTCTCGCCCGACGGAGGCTGGCTGGCATTCTCCTCAACGCAGAACGGCAATGCCGACATTTACATAATGCCAATCGGCGGAGGCAACGTCAGGCAGATGACCTTTCATGACGGGAACGATTATGCCGACAGCTGGTCGTGGGATTCACAGACCCTTTATTTCACCTCCGACCGTCAGAATACCTTCGGAGCATACAAGGTGCCGGTCACCGGGGGCACGGCCGTAAGACTCTTTTCTGACAACTATTTTGACCAGGCTCATAACATTACAGAATTGCCTGCAGGTGAAGGGAAGGTGTACTGTTTCACTACATCGTGGGAGAGCCAGATGTTCTCGCACAGAAAAAGATACAGGGGTGAGAATAACCCTGACATCGAATACTATAACACTGCCACAGGCGAGTATAAACGACTGACTGAGTGGGAGGGGAAGGATTTATGGCCGTCGGTTGACAGGAACGGCAAACTCTATTTTGCATCGGACGAGTATAATAGCGAATATAACCTCTACACCCTGGAGGGCGGAGCCAAAAAGCAGCTGACAGACTTCCCGACATCAATACGCAGACCCCAGGTGAGCGCTGACGGAAGGATAGTTGTCTTCGGGCGCGACTACCGGATATGGACATATAATGTGGCAGAAAAGAAGAGCGCCCTGTGCGATGTGAGCATCTGGACAAATGAGACCCTGGGCACGGAGATCTCCTACAGCAGTGCAGGGAAGATATCCGACTTTGACGTCTCGGGCGACGGGAAAAAGATAACATTTGTCTCACGCGGCAGGCTCTTTGTGTCGGACATCTCCGGCAAGTTCATGCGCGAGATGCCGACGGACAGGAGTGAGCGTGTTGTGGATGTACGCTGGATGAAGGATAACGAATCACTTCTGTATACCCGTACCGTGAAGGGATGGGCAAACCTCTTCACACTGTCAGCCTCGGAGGCAGGTGCCGAAAAACAACTGACATTCAATGAAAAGAGCGCACAGAACCTTCTTCTCTCCCCTGACGGAGACCAGGCTTTGTATGTCAGCGGAAACAACAACATTGACCTGATCGACCTGAAAAAATTTCAGGTAAAGACTCTCATAACCGATGAGTTCTGGTTCCGTGTCTCGCAGCCGCGGTTTTCGCCCGACGGGCGATACATTCTTTATACCGCATACCGGAACTTCGAGCAGGATATCTTCATTTATGACACGAAAGAGGGGACGAGTGTTGCCATAACCCGTAACGGCGTCTCCGAGGAGGATCCGTATTGGTCTCCTGACGGGAGGTATGTATATGTAAGCGCCGACCGTTTTAAGGCCGGATTCCCTCGCGGAGGAGGTGTCAGCAAGCTTTACCGTATACCGCTGTACAGGTTTCAGGAGTCATCGCGTACCGGGGAGTATGAAAAGCTGTTTGCCGGAAAGCCGGGAAAGGACAGCGCAGAGATAGACATCAGGATTGAGACGGAGGGCATTGATGAGCGCTGGGAGCAGCTGGAGGTGAAAGGCAACGAGCAGTCGAGCCCCCATGTATTCAGCCAGAAGGGCAAGACGCTGGTGCTGTTCAATAATTCGCCCAACCCCCAGGAGCGTGTGCTGACAAAGGTGGAATTGTCACCCTATGAATCTCCGAAGAGCGAGAAAATAGGAGACAAGCCCTTCAACAGGCTGGTTCGTGCCGGTGAAAAGTATTATGCGCTAATGGCAGGAGATGTCTGGGAGGTTAAACCCGCAGAGAACAAGGCTGACAAGATCAGTCTCGATGCAAGCTTCAGCAAAAAGCTCAACGAAGAGTTTGCGCAGATGTTTTACGAGAACTGGGCAACCCTTGCAGAGCATTATTATGATGAGAATTACCACGGTATCGACTGGAAAGCTATGCGTGACAGTTACGGGAGGTTTCTGCCGCTGGTCAGGAACAGGGACAACCTCAGGACTATCCAGAATGACATGCTCGGGGAGCTTAATTCTTCTCATCTCGGCTTTTCCACCCAGGGTGATGAGGCAAAGCCTTTCTACACTCTCCGGACCAATGCCACCGGGATCTTATTCAGCGATGAAGATCCGTTAACCGTCAGCGGCTGGGTGAAGAGATCGCCCGTTGATATCCTTGACAGCAAGCTAAGGGCCGGTGATGAACTTATTGCTGTGAACGGGGTGCCAGTGGACAGGACCCTCGACCGTGAGCATGCGTTCACCCTCCCGAAGCTTGAGAAAGAGCTTACACTGCGTTTCTCGCGCAAGGGGAAGGAGTATGACATGACAGTGGTCCCGATTTCTTCACCGGCGCTCAAGGTGTTGCTCTATGATGAGTGGGTTTCGCATAACCGGATGATTGTTGACAGCCTGACAGGAGGGAGGGTGGCCTATGTCTACATGAAAGATATGGGCAATCAGAGTCTCGATAAATTCATGATTGACATGACCGGCATGGCTCTGGATCGTGACGCACTTATACTTGATCTGCGTAATAACCGCGGTGGTAACGTTCACGATGATGTGATCCAGTTCCTTTCGCAGAGGCCTTACCTCGAGTGGCAGGCGCGTGGCGGCAAGCGTTCGCCGCAGCCCAACTTCGCACCCTCGGGCAAGCCCATCATAGTCATGGTAAACGAACAATCGCTCAGCGATGCTGAGATGACCGCAGCGGCAATCAGGTCTCTGAAGCTCGGCACCATTGTGGGTACTGAAACCTACAGGTGGATCATTTTCACATCCGGGAAGCAGCTAGTTGACGGGTCATTCACACGTCTGCCGGCATGGGGATGTTATGACCTTGAGGGGAATGACCTGGAGAAGACGGGAGTGAAGCCGGACATATATGTCCGCACAACCTTCGGCGACATGCAGAAGGGTGTTGACCCGCAGCTCAGCAAGGCGGTTGAAGAGGCCCTGCGGGCATTAATGAAGAATGAAGAATGAAGAATTAAGAATTATGATTTAAGAATTACGAATCAGTCAGTTAGAACTCAGTCGGCAATCCACAGTCTACAGTCGGCAGTCATTTCAGGCAGTTGTAGAAATTAAGAATTAAGAATTAAGAATTGATAATCAGATTAATAGGTTGACTGACCGCAAGACCGCAAGACCGCAAGACCGCAAGATTGAGGCTCCGCCCTTTCGCGGAGCCGAAATCCCGATAACGAAGTGTATCGGGACCTTCAGACTTTAGACTTTAAGGACTTTACAGACTTTACAGACTTTCGACTCTGCTAGCAGAGCTCCTGGAACGCCTGCCTGAATTTCAGCGGGCGGGCTATGTTGTGGAAGGTCTCGGTGGTGCCGCCGGTACCGATGATGGTTATTGATCCATAGTTAAGGATGCGGCCCATGACCGTCTGGTCAACGTTTACCGTTTCGATCTTCGAGAGGTTCATTTCAAAGGTTCGCCTTGCGATGAAGCCCTCCTTAATTACGATGCGTCTGGTGGTGATGACGAATTCTGACAGCCATCGCTTGAACCAGGCATAGATTGTAAGAGTCAGGATGGATTTCAGGGAGAAGAATATAACCCAGTGGTACTTGGTTTCATAGGCTACTGATTCATCCCTGATGAGGTGCCCGTTGACGTAGCTTCCCATTATTTTTTATTATTTATCCGGTATATTCAGTCGGTAACTTTCACTGCCTTGTCCTCGCTCTGCCAGAGACCGTGTTTGGTGCAGACGGCCATGGCGCTGAGGTTCATTGAGACGTCAGGGGCAACTATGAAGAAATCGACCTCGAAGTGTGTAGGCTTGTGGCCGTTGACACCTGCAGTGTAGCGAGCCTCGGCAAGCAGTGTCTCGCGGTTCCATAGTTGCATAAGTCCGATGAAATGATCGTGGTCATCGGGATGCGGGTATTCATCGCCCAGGCGCACCTTGACCATGAACTTCTCGCCGCGCTTAACGCTGTCAGGGCTGATGACATGTGGCATGTGGCGATCAAGGTAATCGCGCATGACCTCTTTATCTTCCTTCTCTATCTCAATTGCTTTGAATACTCGTGGCATGGCGTTTATTTTTTATAATAACCGTTTGCTGAAAATGATGGCGCTGGCGATGTAAATTTAATCTTTTTTTAGGGTTAATTAGCTTCGCTGAACTTTCAGTCCCGGTTTCCCGCAGCTTGCTGCGGAATTTAGGGTCCGTGGCTTGCGCCGGGGTTCCTATTATTGATTCAGATTTATGTTCGGTTGTTACAAGTCAAAATTATCGAACGGAATAAAGTCGAGGTCGGAAGCCGCTACATTCTCCTGAACCTGTTCCGCTGTCTTGCCACCGGGGATGACCGTGTGGCATGCCGGGTGCGAGATGCAGAACCTGAGGCTCATCTGGGCAGTAGTGTATTGAGGGTATTTATCGAACGCCGGCTGGTATGATTCCAGGGCGCTCAGGTAACCGGCCAGTTTCTCGGGTGAGAGATTGAATCTACGGTGGTCATTGTCGCCAAAGGTTGAGGCACTGGTGAATTTGCCGGAGAGGAATCCGAAGAGGAGGGGTATGCGGACTATTACGCCTGTGCCGTATTTCAGGGCCATGGGAAACAGAACCTCTTCTGCCTTTCTTTCCAGAAGGTTGTATCTCACCTGTATCACATCAAGGAGTTCATGGTGCCTCTCAAGGATGTGTGCCTGCTCGGTCTCCTTGAACGACTGTACGCTCCAGCCGGCATGTTTAATCTTTCCTGCTTTCTTAAGCCGTTCCAGGGCCAGCCATGGCTCGTCTTTTTCAAGGATGTCAAGGTCAGGGCTGTGGAGTTGGAAGATATCAAGGACATCCAGGTTGAGTCTCCTGAGGCTTTGTTCGGCTGCAAACTCAAGGTGTTTAACGGAGTAGTCGATATTGGCCGGAGTGGTCTTATGTTGCTGCCCGAGGTAAGGGTAAAAGTTGTTTCCCGCCTTGGTGGCGATGATGATCTTATCCTTGTCGGGTCTCTGGTCAAGCACCTCCCTGATAAGATCCTCGGAGTGGCCGAAGCCGTAGACATCTGCAGTATCGATGAATGTCACCCCTGCATCGAGTGCTGCATGGATGGCTCTGCGCGAATTATCATCGTCTGTTTTCCCCCAGTCGCGCCCGCTGATGCCCCACGCACCGAAGCCTACGGTTGAAATCACGGGACCGTTTGCGCCAAGTTTTGTGTATTTCATTTTTTTAGGAATTTATGTAAAGATGCAAATCCGGACTCTAATTTCAAATTTTCTCAGACAATTGGGGAGGGATTGAAACAAAAAAAGAGGCTGTACTCAGCGAGTGAGAGAGCCTCCTTACGGACTGTGAAGTCCAGGCTTATAGTTTGCTGCTGAAGGCGCTCAGGTGGTTTCTTGAAGCTGCGAGAAGGTTATTGTAGACCCTCAGGATGTTGGCTACTTCAGTTGATTCTATCGCTTTCTCCAGGTCGGCAATGTCAAGTTCTTCTATTTCAACTCCGACCTTTAGTGCTTCCGTGAGGTTTGTACCTTTTGCAATCAATTCATCATAGAGGTTCTGGAATGCCGGGGTGAATTCGCCGGGGCCTTTGTCTGCCACAGGGTCAGCCAGTTCGTA
>JBGSLG010000127.1:0-16218 GCA_041740815.1 Bacteroidales bacterium | reverse complement strand
ATTCGTTCAAATATATACTGGGTGTACGTTTCAGGAAGATCGATTTCTCCAAGCTTTCTGAGGACATGCCAGTGCCAGTCGGTAAGTATGCAATGGCCAAAGGTATTGCCATTGCTAAAAATAAGCCAGGAGAAGCCGGTGAGCAGTAAAACAACAAGGTGCACTTCTCTGAAACGTGGGTAAAGCCACCCGAACACAATGAAAAGAACGAGGAAAATATGAGTGAAATCCAGGAAGATATTCAGAAAAGATAAAAAGCTTATTGAAGCCATAAACAGATATTTTTCGCCGGTCTTAAAGATTCAAACATCTATTGGACATTTGCACAAATATAAAGATATTAACAGGTCACTCCCACTGTCCAGCTAACCATGTTTTAATGTTTCCCTCAAATATTAAAAGTCAAAGGGTTTATTGATAGAATGAAACAAAGTGGGGAAAAAATAATTCCCGCTCGGTAATTCAAAAAACTCTTCGTAATATTGTTACGATTCAAGCAGGCCTGTTAAAAGGTTCTACCGCTTTTGATAATCAAAACATAAAATAGAAATTTTATACAACCCAAAAAAACGCTCTTATGAAGAATTCTTCAACTCTTTTAGTCAGCATGTCACTCCTGTTGCTATGCTATTCCTGTGAAAAGGAAAGTGACACAAAATTAAGCGGTGATCAGTCGCCAATGGGAGAGGTTGGAGTTACCGTATCATCGAGCTCAGCCACAATTGCAGGGGTAAGTAATGCTAATGCCGTTGTAACCAATCTGGAAGATGGCATTTCTACTTACTCTGCATCAGCTACCGTAACCAATGCACTGTTAAAAAATCTGGTGGCCAATTTCCCCGGTGTGACCGTTAATGGTGACGAGGTTTCAATTACAGGTATGGAAATTCAACAAACCAAAGAAGGAATTCGAAGCCTGACAGGGCCCGGTGCCGGTATTTTGGTCAAGTACGATTCCTCGGTTGGCGACACCTACCCGATTGGCAGTACAGGAAAGGTAAGGACCGTTGTAAGCAAAACCGGGGTTGATGATTATTCGTATGGCTTTTTCCTGATCAAAACCATCCAGGTTGAGATGGAGCCGCTTGGACTGAAAAGCGGTGGGGTTGATAAATTTACCTTTGTCGCAAATCATAAATTCGGATTAGTGGGTGTTAAAGTAACGTTCGACGATCAAACGGAGGTTACGTTTCCTATTTATACCAGTGCTGAAAACTAGACTGTTACCCTATTCCTTGAAGATTGCCGGAATGGTTCTTGCTTTTGCCGGAACCATTTCAGCAATCATTTATATATTCTTCGATTATAAACTTAAGCTATCGGTATTTGCCGTCTACTCCTCATTCCTTGCGACAAAATATTTTACATCCTTCAAAACAAATTTTCTGGATGAGCTTACCTTGTTATTACTCATCAGTGGCTTAGCCCTGATCGTGTTCTCGAAAGAAAGAAATGAAACTGAAGGCCTTGATTTATTGAGGTTTAGAGCATTCTTCAGGGCATTGATTGCAAATACTGTTTTTCTGCTTTTATCAGTAATATTTGTGTATGGCAGTGGATTCATTGCCATTCTTGTAGTAAATATTTTCTCTATTTTCATATTCTACCTATTGTTTTTCTACCTGCGAAAGAGGGAGAAAGAGAATAGCTGACACAATGGTTTCCCAACATTAATGGCACTTATAATTTCTGGCATAATTATTTTAATTCTTTTTGAATTAGGGTTCTTGATCTACCAGAAAAAAGTGACTGGACAGAATCTCTTCAATGGTGTAATCCGATATTTTAAACCTATCCCATTGTGGCAATACATTGTATTCATCGCATTGATTATAATAATTGCCGGCATTCTGTTCAAATTACTTGCTTTTACCTCGACTTTTCTCATGTCGTTTTTTGAATGGATTCCTTCTGATATGATTTTAGACATGGGATTGGATTCTGCTCTGACCCAACCAAAGCTTTTATTTACCTATCTTCTCTTTCTTCCCTTTATTGTTTTTGTTCTTCCAACTATAGAAGAATTATACTTCAGGGGTTACCTCTTACCAAGGATGCCTGGTAAACTTAAAGGATGGACAGAATTAACACACAGCGGATTATTTGCACTCTATCATACATGGACCCCATGGATGTTTGTAGTTCGCACATTTGGCGTATTGCCATTAATATATCTGGTTAAAAGAAAAGAAAATCTGCTTCTTGGTATCGGAGCTCACTGTCTTCTAAATTCTATTGATTTCATTATAGGTTTGATATTTCTATTGAAGATGTAGCATAAGAATAATGCTACCAGGTTTAATAGTCGCGCTTCGGTCCTGACCTTAGGCGTAACTCTTTGCACCAGTGAAAGCAATAACACCTTAATACGTCTACCGGGTCTAAAAATTCAACTATCTTCAAGTTGAAATAAAACTATAAACGAAATGAAAAAGCTCATTAGCTCCTTAATCGCATTAATGTTTATCGTTAATCTTTTCGCTCAATCAACTGCGCCGAACAATGAAAAGCTCATTGAATCGTTCGTAAAAAGCAATATCGATGTTCAATTGGAAGAAGTTGATCAGAGTACAGTAAGTAAGATATTCTCGGGTACATTTTTCAAACTCAATGTAGGTTTTATCGAAACCGGTTCAGGGGCAAATTCATGTGGAAGTGATAATTACGTCAATGTCAATGGCTCCGCAGTTAATATGATCGAGCCAATCCATATGGATCTTAACTGCCCGGTTCTTATGTCGCTAATCAAAGAGGACTTTTTACTTAAAGACGAAACTACCGCAAGCCTATTTGAATCCGCTCTCAATGTCCTTTACCCTGTTGATAAAGACGAGATCGAAAATGTGAAGCACATATATAAAGATTCACAATGGATATTTCTGAGAGGTAAGTTTTTTGATGATTTCACAGCTTTTATTGTAACAACCGGCTCAGATGGTGTTGTGACAAATGTTGAACTGGAACTGGCATTCGCAGTTAATTAAGAAACCTGTTTAGCCGTGCGGGCTCGCGCTATTTTTAACGATCATATACCTGAAACAGGTATCAAGTATATGAAATAAAGGCAAATCCAATGCTTGCCCGCTTCAGCCATCAAAGAATGTCAAGAGATTGTCACATACCCCCTACCCTTGCACCTTGTGGCGTTTACTGCGGAGCATGTCCCTCATTCGGTAAATCCTGTCTTGGCTGTGCCTCTGAAGATTCTAATCAGCCCAGACGCAGCAAATGGGGATGTAAGATCAGGAGCTGCTGTTATGAAACAAAAAAATATGACTTCTGTGTTGATTGCCCCGAATATCCGTGCAAGATTGTAAACACGAAGCTATTCAAGGAGCATATTGATGACCCACGATTTACCTACAGATTTGAGATACCCGGATTGTTTGGCAAATTAAAAACTTTGGGGATTGACAAGTACATGGAATTTCAGCGCAGCAGATGGACTTGTGAAAAATGTGGTGGTACAATCAGATTCTATGATTATAAGTGTGACACGTGCCATAAAGAAAGTAAAGATTTCATAATGTTAAGTAAAATGGATAATACAAAAATATTTAAGATGCCCTTTGCTAGAGTATATCCGCTGTACATACAAAAGGCGGAGAAAAAGGGACGAAACAAATCAGAAGTAGATGCCATTATTTACTGGTTAACAGGATATGATGAACAACTGCTCCAGCAACAAATCGACAGGAACTGTGATTTCGAGACATTTTTTGCTCAGGCGCCATGCATGAATCCAAATGCTTCAAAAATTACAGGGGTAGTTTGTGGTGTTCGTGTTGAAGAAATCGAAGACGAACTCATGCAAAAGATTCGCTATTTAGATAAGATGGTGGATGAACTGGCTAAAGGCAGGGCTATGGAGAAGATTTTACGCTAAGCGATAAAGTCAATGAGTAAAAGCTAAAAATACAGATTATGAATTGTTAGCGCCCCCGCACTGTATGCTAATTTCCCCCCGGAAATAGCTACAGGCAACCTTATCTGGCGCCAAATCACTCTCCCGGCTTCGATAGTTCATCATGTTAGCAGCTACCCTGGCTTTTCTGTTTCATTTAGATGATCTTCAAAAGAATCCGGGTCATTTATTGGTTCCAGGTGGATAAAAACACTTGAATGTGGCAGTTCAGCAGTTATTTCCTTTTCAATTTTTTTTGAAAACTCATGCGATTGATAAATAGTTAAATCGCCCGGAATAAGTAAATGAAAGGTGATGAAGCTTTTCGATGAGGATTGCCTTGTATACAATGCATGATAATCAACTCCCTGTCCTTTATAGCGGTCCAATATTTTCCGGATGACTACCAGTTCTTTTTCAGAAAGCTTTGAATCCATGAGGCCGTCGGTTGAACGGATAATAAGCTTTGCGCCGGTATAAACAATGCTTATGGCAACAACAATTGCCATGAGAGGGTCCAATAACTGCCAATTGGTAAGTTTAACAAGCAGAATGCCGGCGAGAATGCCTATTGTTGTCCACACATCAGTCATTAAATGTTGTGCGTCAGCTTCAAGTGTAATCGAGTTATGCTTTCGCCCATAGTGCATAAGGATCCGGGATGTAGCAAAATTTATCAGGGTTGCAAGGATTGAAAGGGCCATACCAATGTTCAATTCCTCCAATGGGCGAGGATGATAAATACGATTGATAGCTGCGTAAACAATTCCAATCGCTGCCAGAACAATTAAAATACCTTCAATCAAACTGGAGAAATATTCTGCCTTATCATGTCCGAAGGGATGTTCTTTATCAGGTGGAAGGGCGGCGATTGTCAGCATAATCAGTGCAATAATTCCAGCAGCAAGATTAATAAATGACTCCATTGCATCTGACAGGAAACCTACTGACCCGGTAATCTCATAGGCGGACCATTTTATAATAATCGTAAGAATGGAAGCACCTATCGAGAACCAGGCAATTGGCGCTAACGATTTTTTTTGTAATATGGTATTAGTCATTACCGGGATGTGAGAATGCATAGCACTGAATGCAAATATATCAAAACTTAATTCTTTAATATAATGGACCATCACCCACATGTTTGAATTTGATATTTAAATGGGAGTTCCAGCCTTAATGAACCACTCCATAATTATTTGATTTGTTAAGGTGTTATTAAACTAATTCGGCTAACTTTAATTATTCTTCCTGACCAGTAAACCTAAAAAAAATGCAGCCATGAGAAAAACAGTACTTCTTCTGCTCTTAGGACTTGTAGTAAGTTCTTGCAACAGACCGGTTGACCAACCCGTAACAGCCACTGACACGACAGAGGCAGCCAGGGACGGTGTGTTCATTCATATCACTGAATGTTACGATGATCCTCACAAGGTATTAATGCCGCTAAAAATGGCTACCATGATGGCAACCGACAAAGATGTGCTGGTCTATATGGACATTCATTCCGTTCATCTCCTGGTGAAGGATGCTGAAGATATCACTTTTGCAGATTTTGAATCGGCACATACCTATATCCGCAAACTGGTTGAGATGAAAGTTGGCGTCTACGCATGTCCCACATGCCTCAAGATAGCCGGATATACGCCAGATGACCTGATGGATGGCGTTCAGGTTGCGCAAAAGGACAAGTTTTTCAACTTCACAAAGGGCAGGATCATTACCCTTGATTACTAGGTGGGAAAGAGTTGAAATCCACCAGGAGAAGAGCCGTTACCCCCGATGATCAGCTCATCGTTCGTCCGGTACAGAAAGATTTTAATTATTGTTGGATTCAGGTTATAGGGCTGGCATAGGCCCAAACCATTGTTCCTGACAGTAATGCAAATTATCTGATTTGTTAAATATGAATATCCATCCTTTAAAACTAAGGTTTCTCCGGTTGGTTTCCCGTCGGAGAATTCAGATCATCATTCTGATCCTTGGTTTGCAGATACTGTTCATAGGGCCGATAAGCCTCGATCTGTACTCCTGGGGGTCATTCAGGGGTGTGGCCAGATACATAAGAGTCACCGACACCCATCAGGATATAATTAAGGCAGCTTTTAGTATGCTGACCCGCGATCCGGCGATAACAAAAACGAGATTCCCTCTTTTTGGGGATTTCTCCGTTATAACTGCAGATGATATTCTGCAATATGAGGGAGTTGATGTCAGCAGAGATAACATGGACTGGTCATTTAGAACCGAAGGTCCGGGACCGGATGCGGACGGTTCCACGCCCTATTCATGGCATTGGTGCAACCCAGTAACAAATACCGGCTATGCCCCAAGGGCAGCAGCCGACCAGTATATGGATTTTGCAATGGCTGCCCTGCGAACAAACTTCAGCAGGGAAAGAGCCTTGAAGGGAATGGCCTGGCCAGCCCTTCAACCCGTCATTAAGGTAACTCCGGACCCCGCAGTGCCCGGGAAAGTCATTGTCAGCACCCTCGTCAGCAATTATGCCCAGGAAGCTTGTCAGAATGTCTGGATCAGACTCACCGTCATGGATGGGTCTGCCATTGCATACCAGGGGAACATGCCTCTGACTGTAAATCTTCCAGGAACTCAATCAGCATGGGTAGATTGGAGCTTTCAGGGTGAGCAGAACAAGAGCTATATCTTCTTTATGGAAGTGGTCGGGGCATATATGGTCACCCCTGATTTCCAGTATGCTTATTGTTCCCTGGCTCATCAGACCGGAGCCGGATCGCAGAATACTGAACCTGAGGTTTTCGGAAATAACCAATGGATTCAGAATTCATTAGCGGGTGACATTTATTACCTACCTGAAGGGACAACGCAGCTGCCGGACTTTGCCTACATGCAATCTGTCGGCAGGATATACACCAAATCCCTTAACATCCCTGAGCGGGCTTTTGACTCCGGATTCCCGGACGTGACCAGCCGTTTTGAATGGTTTGCCATTCGCTATACCGGAGAGATAAGGATAAGAGCCGATCGGGAGGGCAATTACGATTTCAGGCTTACCAGTGATGACGGTTCAACGCTGCTGATTGACAACAAAGTTGTTATCGACAATGACGGTCAGCACGCGACTGCCGCGGTGACGGGCAGTATTATCCTCACCGAAGGCATCCATAAGATTGAGATAGAATACTTCCAGGGCCCAAGGCTTCATGTCGCCCTAATTTTCGAAGTGACTCCTCCCGGATCATTGTTTTACTCTATCTTCAATAAAGATGATTACTTATATTTATGCCCCTGGTCAGAATTTAACCTATACGGGAACACTATGAACCGCCCAATTCCTGAAACAGGAAAACCGAAACAGTCTATCAATTGAACAATGGAATTTTCAATCAGAGCAGCCACCGAGGCGGATTTCCCCGCAATACTTTCATTGATAAAGGAGCTTGCTGAATACGAAAAGGCTCCCGGGAAGGTTACCAACACTGTTGAGCAGATGAAGCTGGAGCAGGAATTGTTCAGGTGTTTCGTCGCAGAGACGGAGGAGATGGAGATAATTGGCATGGCCCTTTTTTTCATGGCCTATTTCACATGGGTGGGCAAGTCGCTATACCTTGAAGACATTTACGTAAAGGAGTCATTCAGGCAGCACCGGATCGGTTCAGCCCTTTTAAGGGAGGTATTCGGGGTTGCCCGTGCTGAGGGGTGCAAGCGTGTAAGGTGGCAGGTACTTAACTGGAATGAGCCGGCCATTGCCTTCTACAGAAAGTGCGGAGCTGAGCTTGATGAGGAGTGGATTAATTGCAACTTTGATGAAACGGGCATAGCCAATTTCATTTTAAGATGAATATCTGTTCGAAAATGCAACCAGAGCGTACCATCACCTCATTATTAATACTTAGCCCGGCGGTTGAAGTCAGTCGGCAGGGAAATCAATACGAAATCATTGTTTCCCGGTAATTTCAATATTAACAATTCACCATCTACTATAAACTGTGAACAAATGATATCTGAAAAAGAGAAGATGCTTGCGGGGGAGTTGTATGATTCAACTGACAAAAAGCTGTCAGAAGAGCGGTTACGGGCGAGGCTGCTCATGAAGGCACTCAATGAGACCGGCGAAGATCAGGGAGAGGATAGGAAAAGGATTCTGAGTGAATTGATCCCAGGTGCGGGAATCGGTTTATGGCTTCAACCACCCTTTTATTGTGATTACGGGTACAATATCAAGACCGGGGAGAAGGTCTTTTTCAATTATAACTGTGTGGTGCTTGACGTTATGCAGGTCACCATAGGCAACCGCACACTATTTGGCCCCAATGTCCAGATTTACACTGCCACCCATCCGATGGATCAAAGGGTTAGGGCCTCAGGGTTAGAGTATGCAAAGCCGGTAGCTATAGGTGATGATGTCTGGGTAGGAGGCGGAGCAATCATCTGCCCGGGGGTTAAGATAGGAGATCGCAGCGTGATAGGTGCCGGCAGCGTGGTCACACGGGATATCCCACCAGATGTATTCGCCGCCGGCAATCCATGCAGAGTGATAAGATCACTTGATTTCACCACTAATCTCTGATAACTAAGAACCCATCCTGCGAAATGGTAAAAAAGGGAGACAAGAAGAGCAACAGGCTTGAGGCTGTTCCTGGCATTGGCAAGAGTCTGGCGAAGGATCTCAGGGATATGGACATCAAAACCGTATCAGACTTGAAGGGACGTGACCCGGAGAAGATGTATAAAGATCTCTGCCTGATCCGGGCAGCACATCAGGACAGGTGCGTGCTGTATGTATTTCGCTCTGCGGTATACTTTGCCGGAACAGACAACCCGGATCCCGAACTGGTCAAATGGTGGAACTGGAAAGACCGTAAGTGACCAGCGCATGAAGAGGTTCGCACGATTTTCAATTATAGTTGCATTGTTCTTTACATTGAGGCTCATTCACAGCTGCGGCTGCCCTGACAATACTACTTCATTCGATTTCAGTCAGATGTCTGTCAGGAATCTCGACAATACACAGGACTATGTCACGTGGTCAGACAACGACACGATGTACAGTGCAGCCGTTGCATTTGAGGTCACTGTCTCCGGAGATGAAAATTTTGCATTTTTCCAAAAGACCCAATTCAATCCGGGATTCACTCTGGCGCAGGCTTCAGAGTGTCCCATTATTTACGTTCCGAACCAGAATATAAGCAGGATCAGGGTCATCACCCAGGAAGAAATATCCCCTGAATTTCCAGCGGGGACTGATGTGACCGGTCTTTTCCTCGCCCACGTACCCCATCACTCAGCATCAGGATATCTCTACATCACAATTGAAAAGTTATACGACCTGATAAACACCGGGTCATACCCGGATCATGCAACAGCCACATTCAGGCTCTTCTGCACGGAAGATATCAGCAACAGCAAGGCCCGTTTCACAATAATAGCAGAACTGTCTGATGGCCGTTCGCTGGTTGCTGACACCGAACTTATTTACCTGTTGCAAAGTCAATAAAAATACAGGAATGAATCTCAGGGCATCTGTCTTTCTATCTCTTCTTGTGCTTTCGGGCTCAAGCACTATATACGCTCAGGAAAGGCTGATTGAGAAGCAAGTATATGCATTATGGTTTGGTGTAAGGGATATTTCAAGGGAGCGGTTTAATGACAACGAGAACCTTGACTTCCTTAATTACCTCCATTCGTCTCCAAAGATGGCAGAATATCAATACATCGGGTTATCCTCACATCTTTGGTTCCGCGGCAGTTGGGAAGCAGACCTGAGGGTCGGAATGTATGACGATTTTGCACCCAACACTATTTATATGAAGGCTATATGGCTACCATGGCGTAATTTAGGCTTCACAGCAGGCTTCCTTAGTTACCCGCAGTTAATTAATGATTTCAGTAGTTATCACCGGCTTAATGATGAGGGTTACTACGGAGACACCGACAGAAATTTCAGGCAGAGGAGAGTTCATGAATCGGGCCTTGTTGCAGGTGTGGTCATACCACTGAATTACAGATTTCTTCATCTCACATTCAATCTGAACGGTGGTATCAGCACCCTTTCCACCTTTCGCGAAGAGGTCACACAGAAGGAGATCAACACCAATTTCCGAAGAGAGATCCATTACGAGACGTTGCCATCTCCTGCCCTATTCTTTTTCCCGGAGGCCGAATTCCGCATTGACTGCTTCAACATCGGCAAATCGAAGATGGGAATACAGGTTAAATCGAGCTGGTACAGGGTTGTCAGGTCAGTTGACTACAAACGTGACACTTATGATTGGACCTATGATTCATTGCTTGAAGAAAAAGTTGATAATCCTGTCCATGTGTTAACAAAGTTTGAATTTGATTTTGGTATTAATCTGACCTGGCAATAGTGCTCAGACGCGAAGTTACCGTTACCCAATCATAAGAATGCCAACATTCGGGTCACTAGAGATAATATTTCCCGGGTAAACTGCCCGGGATTTTTTATTAACTTGTAACCATATCCTAAGGAAGGTTCATACAGTTCAGTGTAGGTTCGGGAGCTTGCGTTATGCAGCCTCGAAAACGCCCTGAAATACTTGTTTTTATGATGAAGACAGATGACTATTCAGTCCATATCTATTCCTACCTCTCCCTCCGGAAGGCGATAGGCTGGATTGGCATCCTTCTTCCTTTTGTTCTGGTCCTGGGAAATTGTGTTATTTTCGGGGGTGACAAGGTTCTTCATAATCTCAGCGTCTATTACCACACCGGAATGCGTGATATCTTAGTTGGTGCCATTTGTGCCATTGCGCTGTTCCTCTTCTTTTACAAAGGTTATGACAGGTGGGACAACATAGCCGCTGACCTGGCCGGTTTCTTCGCCCTCGGAATTGCATTCTTCCCTACCGTGAAGGAGGGTCCGTGGGACTGGGTTGCCATGGTGCACTTTTACAGTGCCGGCAGCTTCTTCGTAATCCTTGCGCTTAAGTCATTGTTTCTCTTCACCCGGGGCGAGAAGCGGCCAACAGACAGGAAGCTGAAAAGGAATGTTATCTACAGAGCATGTGGCATTATAATGCTTGTGTCGCTGGCTTGCATAGAGACCTATTTTCTTTTCTTCAAAGAGAACCATGAGGACTCCATCTTTGTTCTAATTGCAGAAACAGTTACTCTCATGGCTTTCGGCATCTCATGGCTGACAAAGGGAGGAACACTTTATCCTGATAAAATTTAAATAACTGATACTATGGAAAAAGAAGAAAACCTTGTCAAGGTATTCACAGGCCCGGAGCCGACGACGATGCTCCTTATGAAAATGCTCGAAGAGACCGGCATTAAGTCTATGATCAAGAATGATTCAATCCTGGGGTACATCGGTGCTGTGCCTGAGGTAATGGACCTTTACATCTTTGAAGAGGACATGGAGAAGGCCAGGCCGCTGATTGACGAAATGAATAAGCAGCAGGAGCCGGGAGAACCTGATGAACAGGGCGAAGCGGGAGAAGCGCAAGAATGACCAAACACTAAACAGACCAGAATGATTAAACTGCCTAGTTACTTTGCAACCATAGCCATGGCTGTGGTTGCTGCATCGTGCATTAACAATCAACAGTCAGCAGAGATGATAATAACAAATGCCAGTATATGGACGGGGAATGAGAATCAGCCCCGGGCAGAGGCAATGGCAGTCGCAGGCGACTCCATCGTTGCCGTTGGCACCAACAAAGAGATAATGAAGTTCAATGGTCCCGATACTGAAGTTACTGATCTCGAAGGGAAATTCATCGTGCCCGGCTTCATTGATTCACATGTGCATTTCTACATGGGCGGATCCAACCTTGCTTCCGTTCAGCTAAGGGATGCCTCAACACCCGAAGAATTCATCAGCCGCATCACGGAGTTCGCAGCGAAACAGAAGCCAGGCACATGGATCCTCGGAGGCGACTGGGACGGCATGGGATGGGAGAGCCTCCCGGAAAAGGGATGGATTGATTCCGTAACACCGGATAATCCTGTGTTTGTGTCACGTCTTGACGGGCACATGGGCCTGGCCAACTCACTGGCTATGAAGCTGGCAGGTGTAGACCGGAGAGTTAAGGACATTGCCGGAGGATCCATCGCAAGAAGCAGCAATGGCGAACCTGCAGGGATCTTCAAGGATAACGCCATGGACCTGATCTTCAATAAGGTCCCTCCTGCCTCGGATGAGGAGGTGGAATACGCCCTGCTGGCGGGGATGGATTATTTTGCATCGAACGGGGTCACCTCGGTGCATGCCGTGGATGCCGGCGGTTATGATGACGCCATATTGAGGATACGCAACAGCGGTAAACTGATTACTCGTGTCTATATCATGGAGACCATCAGCAGATGGAGTGCCCTTAAGGAGCAGACCGACCGTGAGAGCAAGGGAGACAGATGGATAAGTACCGGCGGGGTGAAGGCTTTCGTTGACGGCTCCCTGGGGTCACACACAGCCGCCTTCATTGATCCGTACACTGACCTTCCGACAGATTCAGGCCTGTTTGTAAACAGCGAGGAGGATTTGTACAACTGGGTATCCAACGCTGACAAGTCAGGACTTCAGGTTGTGATCCATGCAATAGGTGACCGTGCCATCAATGTACTACTCAACATCTACGAGAGGGTGGGTAAAGAGAACGGGGAGCGCGACAGGCGGTTCAGGATAGAGCATGCCCAACACATTGCCCCGGGTGACATTGAACGGTTTGCACAGCTTAACGTCATTGCCAGCATGCAGCCCTATCATGCCATTGATGACGGCAGATGGGCCGAGGAGTATATCGGTCCGGAACGCTCCAAAACAACCTACGCTTTCAGGTCGCTGCTTGACGCAAAGGCTACGGTGGCATTCGGCAGCGACTGGCCGGTGGCACCCGCAACACCACTTGAGGGCATTTACGGGGCAGTCACCCGCAGAACGCTGGATGACCAGAATCCTGACGGCTGGGTTCCGGAGCAGAAGATAACCGTTGAGGAGGCGCTGAGGGCCTACACAAAATATGCCGCATATGCGTCATTTGAGGAGGAGTTCAAGGGAACGCTCGAGCCCGGTAAACTGGCTGATTTCGTGATCCTTGACCGTGATATTACAACGGCTGATCCGGTCACCATAAGGAATACAAGAGTCCTTCAGACATATGTAGGGGGAAAGAAAGTGTTTGACTACACCTTGAATAAATAACTCCTTATACTGTGGGAAGCAAATGTTACAGGCCGCCGGTATCGGCATTGCTGTTGCCGGCACTTATTCTTATCAACTGTCTAAATGCTGAGGCTCAGATGAACAGGGCGAGAGACTATGGAATAGAGATCGGTATTCTGCATACCGGCTTATTGAATGCCATCACTGACGTTCCCGGGGTGAAGGTCGGGCAGGTCACCATTACCCAGGGGGACTCTGTAAATACCGGAGTGACAGCGATACTGCCCCACGGCGGGAACATCTTCCAGGAGAAGGTTCCGGCGGGCATATTCGTGGGAAACGGTTTCGGCAAGCTGGCCGGGTACACGCAGGTTGAGGAGCTTGGCAACCTCGAGACGCCGGTGGTACTCACCAACACCCTGAGTGTGTCCACTGCCATGGCTGCAGTGATAGATCACACCCTCTCCCAGCCCGGCAATGAAGGGGTGATGAGCGTCAACGCCGTCGTTGGTGAGACCAATGACAGCAGGCTCAACGATATCAGGGGCAGGCACGTAACCGCGCAACACGTGCTGGAGGCCATCAGGAAGGCTGATGGCGGTCCTGTTGAAGAGGGCAATGTGGGAGCCGGGACAGGCACTGTCTGCTTCGGGTTCAAGGGAGGTATCGGTACGGCTTCAAGGGTTCTGCCCGTCACACGTGGTGGCTATACCGTAGGGGTGCTTGTCCAGAGCAACTACGGTGGTATCCTGCAGATAAACGGTGTGCCTGTAGGGATTGAGCTTGACCGCTACAGCTTCAGGAGCGCGAGGAATGAGTACAAGGAAGACGGTTCATGCATGATAGTTGTGATGACTGATGCGCCTCTTACCGCAAGGAACCTTAAGCGGCTGGCCGCAAGGGCTTTCGCCGGCATGATGCGGACGGGAGCATCGGGATCGAACGGCAGCGGCGATTATATCATTGCGGCGTCTACGGCTGAAGATCTGCGTATCCCCTACTCTTCCGCCTCGATGTATGAGGAGTGGCGCGAGCTGAGGAATGATGAGCTTGACCTGTTGTTTCAGGCGGTTGCCGAGGCTACAGAAGAGGCGATAATCAACTCCCTCTTCGCAGCCGAATCCGTGAAGACAAAGAATGGCATCACCGTTGAAGCAATGCCTGTTGACGAGACGTTGAAGATCCTGAGGAAACACAGCATGCTCAGGGGGAAATGAGTTCACCGGTGAAAATGCGAATATTCAGGCTGCTTATTGCAGTGGTTGCGGTCATGGCTTTGGCCGGGACACAGGTACGGGCACAATTGGTTTACCAGGAGTTACAGGAGAGGGAGGTGGTCTCACCGCCAGCCTTCACCGCACAGGGAAGGCCCGTAGTGCTGCCTCAGGGACTACCCGGTGCATTAACCGGCAAACTGACCGAAGGACTGCCCAGCGGACTGCCTCAGGGACTTCCCCTCAGACTAACCACTGCCATCGACTCTCTTTACAATGCTTTTGCTGCTGAAAATACCCTCCCCGGCATCAGCTACGGAATCATCATCGATACGGCGCTTGTCTATACCGGTTGTAACGGTTATGCCAATCTGGCCGAAGGAAGGCCAGTCACTCCCTCAACCGCTTTCAGGGCAGCCTCAATGACCAAGAGCTTCACAGCCATGGCAATACTTATACTGCGCGACGAGGGTAAGCTGAACCTCGATGATCCTGTTAAAAAATATCTCCCTGAGCTGGAGAATCTCATTTACCTTTCAGCTGACGCGCCTGTGCTCACCATACGCCATCTCCTTACCCACACCGGTGGCTTTCCGCAGGATGATCCGTGGGCTGACAGACAGCTTGAAGCGACTGAAGATGAGCTCAGCAAGCTGATTGCAGATGGAGTCTCGATGTCGAATGTACCCGGCATTACGTATGAATACAGCAACCTGGGATACACTCTTCTTGGGAGGGTCATCAGGGCTGTCACCGGGGAGGCCTATCAGACCTACATCTCTTCACACATCTTCAAACCATTGGGGATGAGCAGCACAGTCTGGGAGCATGCTGAGCTTCCCGACGGGGTCATGGCCCATGGCTACAGGTACCGCAACGGAGAATGGAGTGAGGAGCCTCTGCTGCATGACGGTCCATTCGGTTCCATGGGAGGACTAATTTCCACAGTCAGTGATTTCGCCCGCTATGCCGTCATGCATCTCTCGGCATGGCCGCCCCGGGATGACCCTGAAGAGGGACCGGTGCGAAGAAGCACCATGAGGGAGATGCACTCGCCGTCAGCAGGAGTGGCATACAGCAGCAGCAAGCTCTACCCCGGCGGACCGGACTGCAATGTAATCGTTGCCTACGGATACGGCCTGAGATGGTCAGCCGACTGCACGGGCAGAAAAAAGATTTACCATAACGGGGGTCTTCCCGGGTTTGGCAGCAACTGGACGATCATGCCAGATTACGGGATCGGTGTTGTTGCCTTCAGTAACCGCACATACGGTTCCACATGGGCGGTCAACCAGCAGGTCCTTGACCTCGTCATAGACGAGTTGGACATACAGGCCAGATTACCCGAGGTGTCCGGCATTCTTCATGCCAGGATGAATGACCTGGTGTCAATTCTGCCCGGATGGGATGTCCCCGGGCAGGAATCACTCTTTGCGGCAAATTTCTTTACTGATAATAGCCTTATTGACCTGAAAGCCCAGGCGGCCAGAATATTCAAAGAAGCCGGGGAGATAATGCTTGTCAGGGAGATCGTACCGGAGAACAGTCTAAGAGGCTCGTTCGTGATGGAGGGCAGGAATGGCGACATCACGGTAGGATTCACACTTACCCCGGAGGCTACTCCGAGAATCCAGACATTTACTATGGCATTAACTTTAAAATAACAGCGCGATGAGAAGAGCAGTAATCCTTTCTCCGCCTGTCTGCTGCTGGCTTCATGTTCAACAAAACAACAGGGAAAGACTATGTTTACCGGACTTGATTCATTGCTTACAGCCGAATTCGGGGCGGATGAGCCCGGAGGGGCGCTCCTTGTCATGAAGGGTGACAGCACCATTTACGGGAATGAATTCGGGGTCAGGTTCATTTATCATACAGGCGACCAGGGAGGATTCAGGGCATTTTATTTTTCCATTCCGGAAAAGGATATTCTCTATGTCGGGCTCTTCAACAGGCCCCCGCGCAACCTCAACAATATAATTTTTAAGGGA
>JBGSLG010000126.1:0-19693 GCA_041740815.1 Bacteroidales bacterium | reverse complement strand
TTCGGGGTCAGGTTCATTTATCATACAGGCGACCAGGGAGGATTCAGGGCATTTTATTTTTCCATTCCGGAAAAGGATATTCTCTATGTCGGGCTCTTCAACAGGCCCCCGCGCAACCTCAACAATATAATTTTTAAGGGATTGACACTGTTGAAAGAGAACAACTGGCTGGAGTAAACGGAACAAGACCACGCTGATTCTATTTGAAACAATATCCAAACATGAATGTTATATTTGCCGCCTGATTCAGGAAACAGTTTTTGATGACAAAAGAGATAATTCTTCTCATACTGGGCCTGGTTGTTCTGATAGTCTGCGCCGAATGGCTGGTCAGCGGGGCTTCTTCACTGGCAAGAAGGTTTAAAGTATCCGATCTCACAATCGGCCTTACGGTTGTTGCCTTCGGAACCTCGGCCCCGGAGCTGGTGGTAAACCTGTTTGCATCAACAACTGCTCACCAGGATATTGTCTTCGGTAACATCTTAGGGAGCAACAACTTCAACCTTTTTATCATACTTGGAATTGCCGGGCTGATACTGCCTCTCAAGGTGCAAGTCAGCACTGTATGGAAGGAGATCCCGATGTCGCTGGCTGCCCTGGTGATTATGTACCTCATGGTAAATATCCCTTCTGCAGACGGAGCCAGGACACTCGGGAGGGTTGACGGTATAATTCTGCTTTCGCTCTTTGTACTCTTTCAATATTATGTTTACCATCAGAGCAAAAACTACGAGCCGGAGCATGCCGGACACAAAGATTCTTCTCCCCTTTTCAGGACTGTCATTTTCCTGGTACTGGGGCTTGCAGGACTGGTCATCGGAGGCCGGATGGTTGTATCAAATGCCGTAGTACTGGCGAAGGCAATGGGCATAAGTGAAAAGATTATAGGGCTTACGATCATCGCTGCAGGGACCTCCCTGCCGGAGCTGGCAACCTCTGTAGTGGCGGCATACAAAAAGAACGCAGACATTGCCGTGGGCAACATCATAGGTTCGAACATATTCAACATTCTCCTTATCGGGGGACTGGTCTCTGTTGTCAAACCTGTGAATTACAGTCCGATATTCAACACAGACATTTACATTCTTGCTGCCGGAACCATACTTCTCTTCATTACAATGTTCACTTCCCAGAAGCATAAAATTGACAGGTGGGAGGCCGGTTTGCTACTGGTTCTGTATGTGGGTTATACTACGTTTATAATCGTGAAAGAGATCTGATTTCTTCCTCTCCCGGAAGGCCACTCACATCGGTGGCGGGTAAGCTCCGGCATAAGGCGGCATTTTCTTCTTCAGGTTCAGGAGTGTACTATTCCGGCAGGAAGTGCCGCCGTGCATTATTATTACATCGCCGGTTACAACTTTTTAGATTGCTGATTCGATGGTTGTCAGGGCAGCGACTGTTTCGCCCGATGCTTCACTGATCGCGTCAGGAGCCACATAGAAAATCCTGCCGCCGGTCTGAGGAACAGGCCACGGCTGCCGTACCGGGCCGTAGGGTCCTCCGGAGGGCTGGGCCATGAGAGGCATGACAGAAAGAAGTATGATGACAGCAACTGCGGTAAGACGAAAAAAAGCTGTTAACTTTAATGAGTGATCCGTGTTCATATTATGTAGCCTTTAGTGACGTACCCGATTGCATAGAGTTAATTAATTTTTGAGGAAAGAAAAATTACTTATGAAAAGTAACATTTTAACCTTAAGCTTTCTACTGACCTTTAGTTTGATCTACGGACAGGCCGGTACCGATTCCCGGGAACAGCTGGAAATTGACTGGCAATCAAGAACTGTCTCGGAGGGCATTACCCTCAGATCAGCAGTAACAAACTTATTTAATTCAGCCCAGGCGATCTATGTGGTGGAGATTGACACAGCAGGAGGAGTTTTTGAGTTCGGTGTGGCAGCAGCCGGTCCGCCGCTGGTGACGAGTGCCTTTGCTGTGCAGGAGAAGGCAACGGTGGCTGTCAACGCAACCTTTTTCAACATGAAGGAGGGTTACAACGTGCATTATGTGAAGGTTGATGACAGTATCGTTGCCACAACCGACGAAAATGAGTTCGGCATAAGGGCTACCGGGCTTTTCACTGCTGAGGGGGAATCCGCAGGTATCTCCCTTTGGGGTCCTGAAAGAGAAGATGCCGGTGTCATCAGCGCCGAAGATGCCATTGTCAGCGGCCCTTTGCTGATAGATGACAGAGTGGACATGACTCTTGACAGTATAAACTTCAACACCAATCGTCACCCGCGTACAATGGTTGGTATCACCGGCAACGGACGGCTGCTTCTGGTGGTCGTTGACGGCCGGCAGCCCGGCTATGCTGACGGGATGAGCCTGTTTGAGCTTCGTACCCTGGCACACAGTCTGGGATGCACTGATGCGCTTAACCTTGACGGTGGAGGATCAACCACGCTTGTAATTCCCGGTGAGGGTAGCAACGGTGTTGTTAACAGACCATCAGGAAAGGTGGAGAGACCAGTGCCAAGTATACTTTTTGTGAGATGATAAGACAGTAAAAAATAAAACCAAACAGATATGAGCTATACACTTCAGCCGGGCCGGAAGGCCCCCGATTTCAGGCTCCCCGCCACTGACGGCAAGGAATACAGCCTGTCAGACTTCAAGGATCACCCATACCTGGTTGTATTCTTCACATGCAACCATTGTCCCTATGTAATCGGTTCAGACGAGGTGACAAGAGCCACCGTGGAGAAGTTCCGTGAATTCGGAGTGGCCTTTGTGGGCATAAACTCAAACAGCGAGAAGACTTATGAGGAGGACAGCTTCCCTCACATGGTTGAACGGATGAAGGAGCATCGTTTCCCATGGAAATACCTTTATGACAGGGACCAGACGGTGGTGAAGGCTTACGGTGCCCTGAAAACACCGCACTTCTTTGTCTTCAACAGTGACAGGGTGCTGGTTTATACAGGCAGGGGCGTTGACTCTCCCCGTGACACATCGCGCATGACCGTCAATGATCTTGACAGGGTTCTTGATGAGCTGGTCTCCGGCAGGAAAATCAGCGTTGCGGTGACCAATCCCATTGGCTGCAACATCAAGTGGGAAGGACATGATGCCAAATGGATGCCTCCGGAAGCGTGTGATCTGGTATGAGCGCCCCGGCAATTGACATCACCGGTCTCACCAAGACTTACGGCAGAGACAGGGGGATTGAGGATATCAACCTCCAGGTTGAGGAGGGCGAGATATTCGGTTTTATCGGTCCCAACGGCGCCGGCAAATCGACCACAATCAGGGTGTTGCTGAACCTCCTGTTTCCCACTTCCGGAAAAGCTCAGATAATGGGTATGGATGTGGTCAGGGATTCAAAAAAGATCAAGTATCACACCGGTTATGTTCCGTCGGATGCAAATGCTTACCCGCACCTGGAGACCGATGAATTCTTACGGTACTGCGGAAGATTTTTCAGACCTGACGGCAACGAGAGGCGAATCAATGAGCTGACGGAGCTGTTCGAGGTAGACCGCAGAAGAAAGATCTCAGATCTTTCAATGGGGAACCGGAAGAAAATATCCATTATCCAGAGCCTCCTGCATGAACCGAAGCTCCTGATTGTGGATGAGCCTACGATGGGCCTTGATCCTCTTATGCAGTCCAGGTTCTTCGAGCTGCTGAGATCAGAGAACCGTAAGGGAATGACTGTATTCTTTTCGTCTCACACGCTGAGCGATGTGCAGATGCTGTGCAGGCGGGTTGCTATAATCAGGGAGGGCAGGATCATCAAGGTGGAAGAGATAGAAACACTCAGAAAGAGGCAGCTGAAGAAGGTATATGTCGAATTTAATGATCCTGAAGACAATCCTTTAATGGGATTGCAGGGAATTGAGGATACTCCCCTGGTTTCAGGCCGGACAGTGAAATTCCTCTTCTCCGGAGATATCAACAGGCTCCTTTCGACACTCAGTAACAGGAATATTACTGATATGACAATAGAGGAGCCCTCACTGGAGGAGATCTTCATGCATTACTATAACTGATTCCCGGACGGCAAGATGAACAGTAATCTATTTTTTAGGGAATTAAGGAGCAACGCGGTAACACTCCTGATCTGGACTGTGGTGATAACAGCTCTTACAGCTCTTACTATGTCATTCTACGGTGTCTTCCTGGAAAATAACCAGAAGATACTTTCCATGATCAGCATACTCCCGGAGGGGACTCTGCAGTTCAAGGGGATCTCGGATGTTGACGACCTGTTTTCAGTACTCGGGTTTTATTCCGCCAACAATGTCATCTATATGCTGGTGCTGGGCAGCATCTATTCGATCGTGCTCTCATCGGGCATCCTCCTCAGGGAGGAATACAACAAAACGGCGGAATTTCTGCTGGCCTGGCCCCTGACCCGTGGAGAGATCTTCTTCAGCAAGTCGGCAGTCGTATTACTGAATGTTTTAGTGATAAATACAGTTACCGCAGTTGCGGGATATATTACTCTGGAGATCGTCAAGAGAGAACCTTTCAGCAGAGATGCCTTTCTTGTAATGACGCTCTATACCCTCCTGCTCAACCTGTTTTTCGCCTCGCTAGGACTCTTCATGTCAACGCTGGTGAAGCGAGCCAAACCGATAACCACCCTCAGCATCGGCCTGGTGCTCATCCTATATTTCATCTTCACAATCTCAAACATCACGGAGAGCCTCTCGGCAATAGGTTATGTGAGCCCATATAAATTCGTAAACCTCGATACACTGAACCCGAATTACGGAATTGAGTTCATCTCTGTTCTTTACTTTGCCGGGTTGACTATGCTTCTGACGATTACCTCTTTCAGGCTCTACAGGCGTAAAGACATTTATTTATAGACCTTATGCACAAGAAAATGAAATCAACCAAATACATAATGACAGTGCTGACAGCAACTCTATTAGCAGGTAATGTGTCACAGGCACAGGATTACTCAGCGAATATTTTTGAAGGTCGCGATGACGTTGGCTCTTGCAGTCTCAAGGGTGACCTCCACTTCATGCCAGGGAACCAGGAATACATTATTACCGGGTCGGGAGACAACATCTGGTTTGGTGAGGACCAGTTCCATTATGCGTGGAGGAAGCTCAGCGGGGATTTTATCCTCCGTGCTGACATCAGTTTCATTGGAGAAGGCAGTCATGAGCACCGGAAGGCAGGGTGGATGATTCGACAGAGTCTTGATACAGGTTCACCGCATGTAAGCGGCACTGTACACGGAGACGGCTTGACGTCACTGCAATACCGGACTGCTGAGGGGGCTGAGACTTACGAGCGCAGATCGCCGGTGACAGCGCCAGATGTGATCCAGCTTGAACGAAGGGGTGATAAGTTCATCTTTTCCTTCGCCGTGGCCGGGAATCCCTTAGATACTGTTATGATCACCTCCGGCCTGCCAGAGGGTGAGGTTTATGCCGGACTGTTCATCTGTTCGCATGACAACAACGTTTCTGAGAGCGCCAGGTTCACCAATGTGCGCATCATCAGGCCTGCGAAGGATGATTTAGTGCCGTACCGCGACTACCTGGGGAGCAATCTCGAGATTATGGATGTAGAGACCGGCCACCGAAAAGTAATTTATCAGGCTCCCAATTCCATCCAGGCACCCAACTGGACACCGGACGGCAAATACCTGATCTACAACAGTGAGGGACATCTTTACAGGTTTGACCTTGCAGCCGGGAAGCCTGAGCTGATCAACTCAGGCTTTGCCACAAGCAACAACAATGACCATGTCCTCTCATTCGACGGTAAGATACTTGGTATCAGCCATCATGTGTCAGATGAGGATAACAAATCTATCATCTTTACGATGCCCGTGGGTGGAGGCACCCCTGAACGCATCACAGCCAAGGGACCCTCCTACCTCCATGGCTGGTCTCCTGATGGCAAATACCTGACCTATACTGCGGATCGCGGTGGCAACTATGATATTTACAAGATCGCCATAAAGAAAAAGAAGGAGATCAGGCTCACCGATGCCCCGGGGCTGGATGACGGATCGGAGTATTCACCTGACGGCAGGTATATTTATTTCAATTCGGCACGCACAGGTACAATGCAGCTATGGAGGATGAAACCCGACGGTTCGGAGCAGGAGCAGCTTACCTTTGACAAGTATAACGACTGGTTCCCGCACATCTCGCCGGACGGGAAACAGATAGTCTTCCTCTCCTTCCTGCCAGATGTCAGGGCTGATGATCATCCCTTTTACAAGCATGTGTATATCAGGATGATGCCTGCAGAAGGAGGCACTCCCAAAGTAATCGCCTATCTTTACGGAGGCCAGGGCTCTATCAATGTGCCAAGCTGGTCGCCTGACGGAAGGCAGATAGCCTTCATTTCCAATACCGGTCCAACCGAATGAAGGAAATCAAATCAGAAAATCAATAAAAGCACAACCAGAGTCTGGTTCAAGGAGACAATTACAGGGAAGCAAATGATAAGGATACGAAAAATCACCAATCCATACCTCGAGGTAAACCTGAAGAAGATTGAGGAGGTAAAGGAGATCATCAGGAGGCAGTTTTCGATGATTTCTGAGAAGAAGATTGAAGAGATTGACTCACAACTCGTTGACCCGATAAAGCATAAATTTCAGACTTCCCTTTTTGTTTCAGAGGACATTCATGAGACCGTCAGGGCTTTTGCCATATTGTTTTTCATGCCTGACCTGAAATTCTGTTTCCTTGATTATATCGCCTCTGCTCCTGAAAGCTCCTCCTCGGGTCTGGGAGGGGCGCTGTATGAAAGGGTCCGGGAGGAGGCCATCTCGCTTGATGCCACAGGACTTTTCTTCGAATGCCTGCCGGATGACCCGTCACTGTGCAGTGACCCGCTTACACTGGAGCAGAACCGCAAGAGGCTTGCATTTTATGAGCGGTTCGGAGCACGACCCATTGATAATACTCTCTATGCAACGCCTGTCAAGCCTTATGATGACTGTCCTCCTTACCTGGTATTTGACGGACTGGGCAGAAATGAACCCCTGACACGCAAGAATGCCCGGGAGATCGTGAAGGCCATCCTGGAAAGAAGGTATGGAGATTATTCAGACAGCCGCTACAATGAGATGGTCATTAACAGTATAGCAGATGACCCTGTCATCATGAGGTCACCACGCTACACGCGCAAAAAGGTTCTGCCAGACGGAGATGCTGGTCTGCCTGCAAGAAAGAAGATATGGCTGGCCGTTAATGACCGTCACTCTATTCATCACATCAGGGAGCGCGGTTATGTGGAATCACCCGTAAGGGTCAAGAGCATCATGAAGGAGCTTGACAAGAGCGGGCTTTTCCGGTTGGGGAAGATCAGGGAGTATCCTGACAGGCACATCCTTGAGGTGCATGATCCAAACTACGTCAGTTATTTCAAAAAGGTGTGCCAGAACATACCCAGGGGGGAATCGGTCTATCCGTATGTATTCCCGATACGATATGCATCACGGGCTCCCAAGGAGCTTTCAGTGCGTGCAGGATACTACTGTTTTGACACCTTCACCCCTCTGAACCAGAATGCCTTTCTTGCGGCCCGATGGGGAGTGAACTGCACGATGAGTGCTGCTGACGAGATACTTGCCGGCACAAGGTATGCATACGTGCTCACCCGTCCGCCCGGACACCACACCGAAAGGTCAGTATTCGGAGGCTTCTGCTACTTTAACAACTGCGCCATAGCTGCCCATCACCTGAGCAAGAACGGAAGAGTTGCAATCCTTGACATCGACTATCACCACGGCAACGGTCAGCAGAACATCTTTTACCGCAGGAAAGACGTGCTGACTGTCTCGCTGCACGGGCACCCCTCATTCGCTTATCCTTATTTCTCGGGGTTTGAGGAGGAGAAGGGTGAAGATGACGGACTGGGATTCAATTACAATTTTCCGATGGCCGAGAAGCTTACTGCCGAACAGTACAGGAAAACACTGAAGAGAGCTCTGAAGGTCATCAGCGACTACAAGCCGGACTATCTGATTGTTGCCCTGGGTCTTGATCCGGCCAAGGGCGATCCCACCGGCACATGGAGTTTCGTACATGACGATTTTGAAGCCAACGGCTCCATGATTGGCAAGCTGAAGCTGCCGACACTCGTAGTTCAGGAGGGGGGGTATAAGAACCAGTCGCTTGGCATAAATGCCAGGGCATTCTTCACCGGCTTTCACAAAGCCTATAACGGGATTGAGGGCCCGAAGAAACTGCAAAAAAATGGAGAAAGGTAATATCAGGCTGCTCTTTTTGCTGTTAACCACGGTTGTCTTCATTACATCCGGCTGTGACTCCGGCCACAGATTGAGCAGGGAGTATGTTCTCTGGTACAATACGCCGGCAAAAGAGTGGACCGAAGCCCTTCCTGTTGGAAACGGTCGTCTTGGCGGGATGCTTTTCGGCAATCCCCTGGTGGAGAGACTGCAGGTGAATGAAGAGTCGCTTTGGGGAGGCATCAATGTCCCCAACAACAATCCGGGTGCGCTGGAGAACCTTCCGCAGATAAGGAAGCTGATCCTTGATGGAAAGATCCCGGAGGCTTATGAACTTGCGGAGACGCATCTGTCCGGCATACCCGGCAAGACAAGATCATACCAGACCTTAGGAGATATTTACTTTTTTTTTGCCGACACCACATCTGAGCTGACAAATTACCGGCGTGAGCTGGATCTTGAGACAGGCATAGTCAGGGTTAGCTTCGAGCGGGGTGGCGGCAAGGTTGAATATGAGGTATACTCATCAGCCCCTGATGATATCATGGTGATCTCCCTTAAATCAGAGGAAGAGGGCGGGCTTGACATGTCACTCTCGCTTCAAAGGATACAGGATGCGGTTATCACCGTGACGGAGAACCGAATTGACATGGAAGGGCAGATCGTTGACCCTGAGGACCCCAGTCTTGGTCCGGCCGGCGATCACATGAAGTTCTTTGCCTCGCTGATGGTGATGAGCTGTGACGGCACGCTCACCGCAGCCGACAGTGTACTCAGATACACCGGTGGCACGGAGATGGTGCTGTTTTTCAACGCCTGCACCGACTATAATATTGAAGTCCTTGACCTGGACCGGTCGACGGACCCCCGCAAGCGCTGCACTGACGCAATCAGCGCAGCCTCGTGGAAATCGTTCAAGCTGTTGAGAGAATCCCACATCACTGAACACAGCAACATGTTTAACCGTGTGAGTCTGTCTCTTGGCGGCCACCGCACCGCTGACACCATACCCACTGATGAGAGGCTCAGGAGGTTCCAGGCCGGGGCAGATGATCCGGGCCTGATCGCCACCTATTTTCAATACGGCCGATACCTGCTGATGGGATCTTCACGTGGCCCGGCACGGTTGCCTGCGAATCTGCAGGGGATCTGGAACAAGGATCTGCTGGCTCCGTGGAACTCCGATTACCACACCAACATCAACCTGCAGATGAACTATTGGCCTGCGGAAGTGTGCAATCTGACCGAAACGGCTGAGCCTCTGACACGTTTTATGGAGGAATTGACTGTTCCGGGAAGTGTCACTGCACGTGACACTTACGGTGCGAAGGGGTGGACAATGCATCATACTACTGATGTCTTCGGCAAGACCGCTGTGCTTGACGGGGTTTACTGGGGCATGTTCCCTCTGGGCGGAGCCTGGATGACCCTTCCGTTATGGGAACATTATGAATTTACAAATGATACATCCTATCTCCGTGAGAGGGCATACCCCGTCATGAAGGGAGCTGCGGAGTTCATCAGGAGCTTCCTGATTGAGGACGCACAGGGACGTCTTGTCACTGTTCCCTCCTATTCACCGGAGAACAGTTACATTGATCCGGCCAGCGGCAAGGAGTTCAAGCTGACCTATGCGCCAGCCATGGACAACCAGATTATCCGTGAGGTGCTTGGCAACTGCCAGAAAGCTGCCCGGATACTTGGTGTGGATCCGGAATGGGCTGACAGCCTGACGCTGACGCTGGAGAAGATCACTCCCGACAGGGTAGCGTCAAACGGCACCATCATGGAGTGGATTGAGGAGTACCAGGAGGCGGAGCCGGGACACCGGCACATGTCGCACCTCTTCGCACTGCATCCGGGCACCCGGATAACGCCGGAGACGCCTGAGCTGTACGCCGCGGCACGCAGAACGCTTGAAAAGCGGATGGCGAACGGTGGCGGTCATACAGGCTGGAGCAGGGCATGGATCATCAACTTTTACGCACGCCTCCTAGACGGCGACGAGAGCTACAGTCACCTGAGACAGCTGCTTGAGAAATCGACTCTGCCGAACCTCTTTGACAACCATCCTCCGTTTCAGATTGACGGCAACTTCGGGGGCACGGCCGGCATAGCTGAGATGCTGCTGCAGAGCCATAACGGAGTAGTTCAGATTCTCCCGGCACTGCCACAGGCCTGGCCTGAGGGCAAGGTGACAGGACTTAAGGCCAGGGGAAACTTTGAGATCGGCGTAGAGTGGAGTGACGGTATAGCCGGCCTGATAACGGTGAAGTCGCTCTCAGGTGCACCTCTGAAACTGGCATACCGTGACAAGAACATAACTATGGAGACTGAAAAGGGTATTACCTACAAGTTTAACAGCGGGCTGACATGGATAAAGTGATCCTATTCATTGCCCTGAGCATACCTGTGATTTTCTTTTCAAAAGAGAGCCTGTTTGATTTCAGGAGCCGCGGTTTCACAAGGTTTTTCAACTGGGAGTGCATCCTGGCCCTTTTCGTCATCAATTATGAAAAGTGGTTCATGGATCCCTTATCAGTGAAGCAGATCATTTCATGGCTGTTGCTGGTAGTCTCAGCCTGGTTCGTGACCGAGGCGGCCTTCAGGCTCAGGCGGGCGAGGAAACCGGGCATCGTCAGGGTAGACGAAAAGCTCTTCAAATTTGAGAAGACCACCGAGCTGGTCACCGAAGGGATCTTCAGGTATATCAGGCACCCTATGTATTCCTCGCTGCTGCTTCTTGGGTGGGGGATCTGGCTCAAGCAGCCTCTTGTCTCCACCCTGCCTGTCGCACTGCTGGCATCATGGCTTCTCTGGCTCACTGCAAAGCGCGACGAGCAGGAGTGCCTGACCTTTTTCGGCGACAGTTACAGGGAATACATGACCCGGACAAAGAGGCTCATTCCGTTCCTTCTATAAGGCTGCCCTGAGAGCTTCCCGAAATGCTGCTCAGAAGCCTATTCAGAGTTTGTTCAGAAGGCTATCTCCAGCTGTCGATTTTATCAAGCGGGTATATAGGCCTGGGAATGGCCACATAGTTAAGCGCAAACGGGTCGGTATTGCTCAGCCCGGGCGATATGACATTCACCGTTTTCCTGTTGTAGAGAAGATAGTTATACCGGAAAGGGAAGAGGTTCTTGACAACCACTATATCTGCCTTCCATACTGAGAGCCCCAGGTCCTTGAAATCCCCGGGAGTCCTTGATGCCATCGGCAGTTCGGAGAGGATCAGGTGGATGCCGTTATGTTTCACGATGACCGTTTTCCCGAATGAGGTTTCCTGTTTAAGGGCCACTGTGCCGGTATAGTTGAAGGGCTGATTGTAGACCGTGTCAATCTTCCCTCCCACTGTCAGTGTCACCTCTTCTCCCACGCTGCTTCTCCATGCTAGGCGTGCCGCTGCCTCATCGCGCAGGGTGATGTATGAAGTCATCTCACTACCCTGTTCAACAAGTGCCTTGAGTATCCAGGTGCTTTCTCCCGGCGTGCCGGTGCCCACGGCGTCAGAGACATCGCAGAAGACCAGGGTGCCGAGAGCCCGTGCACTCTTTTTATCGCGTGCAATAGTCACCGCTTCTTCGGGAGTGTTGCCCTGGGGCTGGGGAACATCTCGTACAGCCCACGCCATTTCCGAGATTTCATCTGCCAGCCTGGCTGAAAGACCGGGGTTGCCATCCGTTATGCCGACGGTACTGTAACCCAGTTCAGGGTCATCGATCCAGATATGGACCGGGAAGAATGAGACAGAGAGCACGTCAGGCTGCTTCTCCATCTTCTTCATTGCTGCAAAGATCTTGTTGAAAGGAGGCAGGAAGTCGATGTTGATGCCGCCGCCCTTCAGCAGTTTCATCTTGTTCACCACCATCACCGGTTCGATCTCACCGAAGACTGTTCGGATCAGAATGTCACCTGCACGGAATGCCGTTTTAAAATGATCGCGGTGCGGGTTGGTATGGTAACCCACAATGATATCGGCATTTTCAGCCCTGCGCTTCGTGACGTTGGCATGAAGGTCGAAGGTCACGGCTATGGGTACATCAGGGCCAATGGCTTCCCTCAGAGCTGTTATCAGGTCGCCCTCAGGGTCGTACATCCCCTGTACGCCCATGGCTCCGTGAAGTGAAAGGTATATCCCGTCAACCTGCGGATGGCTGGATGCCGCCTCCAGAATGAGTTTCTTAATTTTGGCATAGAAGAGGCTGTCTACCGGTCCGCCCGACATTGACTTCGCCTGCAGAATGGGTATCGCTTTTATTTTTCCCATGCCGCTCTTATCCACAGCAGAGAGGAAGCCTGCAAGCTGTTTGTCCTCCTCCATAGCGGAGGCCAGCACATCCTCCCCGAAGAAAAGATGGTCGGCCCTGAAGTTAACTTCCGTTGTGATAACAGGTGAGAAGCTGTTCACCTCATGCATGAACTCGGCAAAAAGTATTGTTTTCTGATCCTCCTGATCCTCCTGAACCGGGGATGATGAGCATGATGACAGCATCGCCGACATTACAAGACCGAAAGCTGCTAAGATTGATCGGACGCGATAGTATTCCTGAATCATAATTTTGTATATTTAAAACAAAAATAGAAAAATATAGATTGTCCGATTCTCAATAAAATTTTGTTCTGAAACCAATTAATGATGCTTTACGTAATAGATGCACAGGGTGAAAGATGCTTTCTCACGGTGCAAATGCTGAATTGAAATTTTTCTTTAGCTGATTTTATGTTCGAGTGGGTCAGGCACTGGCGATACGGAAACCAGTACAGTTATGAAAAGTACTTCAGGCACAGCGACAGAAGGCCTGCAGGCAAATCCGGTATTATCCTTGCCGATCTGGGCATGCCTGAGGATTTTGACCCGGAGTTTTATACCAAATTCATGGATCATGTTTTTGTCTATTCTATTCCCGGATTCCTTCAGCCGCTTATTCTTGCAGACAGGGGAATTGCCCTTATCGACCCGGCCAATCCTCTGGCGAAGGAAGAATTCAAACCGGCCAGTCTGGTTGACATGAACGGCTCAAGTAAAAACAGAAAAGGGGAACCGTATATCGAATGTGAATTCAGGTGGCGTCCGCCCGGCATGAAAAAAAATCCTTCCGATCACGGTTATTTTCTTTATAAGGGAGACGGCAAAGGAGGTGCTCCTGATGTATGCCAGAAGACTGCGGCAAAGGTGGCGGGCTGGTATTACGGTCATCTGCTGCCGGAGAAGAAGGTTGCCTGGGCATACCAATGTGCCAGGGTTTACGAGGATTCTGCCGCAGCCTTGAAAGCAAGGTACCCTGAAGCCTCAATCCGTCATGCACGGTACATGTATAATGAATCTGTGCAGCAGGCTGTTGAGGAGCTTCTGCACGAAGGATGTAAAACAATAATCTACCAGTGTATCTGTAACCCGGTATACAGTGATTTTGAAGATTACTCGCTGGCTATACCCATGGTTCACGGGTTGGTGAAGGGCAGGGCGAAGGTCATCTGTGCAGACCAGCCCGGCAACCAGCCTGCCATGCGGGAAGCCTTTGCAAGACTGGCTCTGGATAACCTTTCAAGGCTGCCATCAGACACAAGCCTTCTGGTGATCCTCTCAAGACATGGCCATCCGTTCAGGAGAGATACACAGGATGTCAGAGGGCACGAATACAGGATGCCTCTGGAAAAAGCCATCAGGGAACTGATGAAGGACCGTATTGGCAGATGGGAACTGGTCTGGAGTGATGATGAGTTTGCAGATGAATACTGGGATCCGCGGAACAAAAAGTTCTCAACCTATGCAGCTTACCGGAAAGCGATTGAGGAAGGGTACGATTATGCACTTGAAATACCTACAGACTTTATCGCAGAGAACACTGACCTGATGTTTCTTCATGCGTTGAAGAAATTCAGAGCTTTTGCGGAGTTTACCCCGGATTCTCCTGTGCCCTATCCTGACTGGGATAAGCCTCTTGTCAGGATATTTAAAGAAGGCAAAACGACAGGGATTTATGCCGGTTGCCCCGTAGGGCCATATCGCCCGTTCGTGGCCGAGGCAATAACAGCATCCGTCTCTGAAATACTTGAAAACCGCAAGTGAAACAAACTCCTTAAATATGGAACCAACGAGGGATAAGCGATCTCTTCTGCTCAGGAGCATGCCGGCAGTCATTCTTTTCATGCTGGCTGTAACACCACTGCAGGGACAGGCAGACTACCAGTCGTTTTACGCCGGGGGCCTGAAGATAAACAGCACCGGGATGTATGTCCTCGGAAGCTGGGCGCTGGCCAATATTGCCTTCGGAGCATACGGATGGGCCACGGCAACGGGAGAGATGAAGTATTTCGGGCAGATGAACCTCTTCTGGAATGTTATTAACCTATCCATAGCAGGATTTGCCCTTTATGGCAATTATACCACTGACCTCTCCATGCTGACCGGTCAGGAGTTGCTGGGCAAACACCTGAAAACGGAAAATATCCTTCTCTTCAACTCGGCCCTGGATGTCGGATATATCGGTGCGGGCTTCCTGTTGCGGCATCTTTCGTCAGGATCGGCAAAAAGGGGGGATCTGCTTAAAGGATATGGAAATTCCGTGATCATGCAGGGAGCCTTCCTCCTGGTTTTTGACCTGGTGATGTACGGTATCATGAGGGATTACAGAATGGATTTCATGGAAGGAATCAACGTGGCTGTCACCGCGGAATCAGTTATGATTGGCTTGCGCATCAATCTTTAGAAAGGAAACCTGAAAATGAAAATATTGCTCACCGGTGCAACCGGTTATATTGCAAAGAGGCTGCTTCCGGCTCTGCTTGCCGGGGGGCATGATGTTGTATGCTGTGTACGTGACGCCAACAGGTTTGACACATCAAGATTCGGGAAGGAACGGCTGAGCGTTATTACGGCCAATTTCCTTGACAAAAGCTCTCTGTCAGCCATCCCTGACGATATTGATGCCGCGTACTATCTCATTCATTCCATGTCATCTACAGTAGGCAGTTTTGATGTTATGGAGAAAGAGTCAGCGATCAATTTCAGGGAGAGGCTGAACGAGACGCGGGTCAGGCAGGTGATCTATCTGAGCGGAATAATAAACACAGACAGTCTGTCAAAACACCTTGGTTCGCGAAAGGCAGTCGAGGAGGAGCTTGAAAAAGGCAAATGGCATCTGACCACGTTACGGGCTGGAATTATTCTCGGGTCAGGGAGTGCATCGTTTGAGATAATAAGGGACCTGGTAGAGAAGCTTCCTGTTATGGTGGCGCCACGCTGGCTGAACACTAAATCACAACCTATATCAATTGGCAATGTGGTCGAATTCCTCAATGGCGTGCTGATGAGAGAAGATACCTTCGACAGAAACTTCGACATCGGCGGTCCGGATATTCTGACTTACAGGGAGATGCTGCTCAGGTTCGCCGCTGTGAGGAACCTCAGGCGAAAAGTCTGGGTAGTGCCGGTCATGACCCCGAAGCTATCCTCCTACTGGCTTTATTTTGTTACTTCGACATCATATAAGCTGGCTGTCAATCTTGTTGACAGCATGAAGGTTGAGGTGATATGCAGGGAGAATGACCTGCACAATAGGCTGGGCATCAGGCTGCTCAGCTTTGACGAGGCAGTCAGGAGCGCCTTTGACAGGATTGAGCACCGGGAGGTCTGGTCAAGCTGGACCGATGCGCTCTCAGGGCCGCTGCTCGAGAGGGGACTGTCAGACCTGGTCAAGGTGCCTACATTCGGATGTTTTAATGACATCAGGAAAAGAAAGGTGACCGACGAGGCAGTGGTACTGGACAGGATATGGTCAATAGGCGGCAGGACAGGCTGGTATTATGCCAACTGGCTATGGGGTATCAGGGGATTCATGGATAAGCTGTCCGGAGGAGTGGGATTGAGAAGGGGCAGGAAGAACGCCAAAGCAATCTCTCCAGGGGACGCCCTGGACTTCTGGCGGGTACTCTATGCCGACCGCAGTGCAAAAAGGCTGCTGCTGTACGCCGAGATGAAGCTCCCCGGAGAAGCCTGGCTGGAGTTCCGGATAGAAAACGAGACGCTCATCCAGACTGCAACGTTCAGGCCTCTGGGACTGAAGGGCAGGCTGTACTGGTACTCCGTGATGCCTCTGCACGAACTGGTTTTCAGGGGTATGATTAAGCGCCTGACCAGATGAAAACAGTATGAAGCAACAGCCACTCATTAAAAAACTCAGAGCGGGACTCAAGGCGGATGAGACAGGGAACAAGGCCAACTCACTGATCTTCCTTCATCATTACGGGTTCAGAATACCTCTGACATTCCTTGTCACCACCAGCGCTCATGCCATGTATCTGGCAAAGGATGAATCATTGCTGGTAAACCTGGGGAGGGAACTGGAAACCCTTCCTGAGAGGACATGGGCGGTGCGATCGTCAACCACAGCCGAGGACTCAAGTGAGTTCAGCTTTGCCGGGCAGTTTCAGACCTTTATCAATGTTACCGGCAAGAAAAATATCCTTGATGCCGTTATAAAAGTCTGGGAGTCGGCCTCGATGCTGAATATCAATGACTACGTGAAAAAAACCGGAGTATCAGGCATCAGGTGCGGTGTAATAATCCAGGAGATGATACCTGCCCGGCTTGCAGGGGTCAGCTTCAGCAGGAATCCCGTTACCAACCAGAATGAGACGGTCATTGAGGCCGTCGAGGGGGCCGGGGAAGAGCTCGTACAGAAGGGCATCACCCCGATGCGCTGGAGGATCAGGAAGGATACGGTTTCAGAGGGGAATGAGCATTACAGCCTGTTTCACGTCATCAGAAAAGTGTCTGTTGATACTGTCAGGTTAAGGCGCTATTACGGACAGCACATAGATATTGAGTGGGTTTACGACGGCAACCAGCTCTACTATCTCCAGTTAAGGCAGATAACAGCAAGACGTGATATTCAGATATATTCCAGCAAGATGGCCAAAGAGATGCTGCCCGGACAGGTCAAGCCGCTGGTATGGTCAGTGAATATCCCGATGGTAAACAGCACCTGGATAGGCCTGCTGGAAGAGATAACCGGTCCGCTTGACACCAGGCCTGAAGATCTGGCCAAACCTTTTTATTACCAGGCATATTTTAACATAGCGGTGCTGGGAAAGATTCTCACGCGGTTCGGGATGCCTCCGGACAGTCTCGAAAAATTCATGACCGGCAGTGAGGGAGGTGGTCATTCCTTCAGACCGGGTCTCAGGACCTTCAAACACACTTTCAGGATAATCAGGTTCCTCAGGTCGAAAATGGCCTTCGAAAGGACTTTCCTCAGGGAGTATGATCAGCTGAAAATTCACTGTCGCAGTTATGCCCGCAAGATAGAAGAGGAATTCAGCATCGACACTTTTGACAGTCTGTACTCAGGACTTTTTGAAACCGGACGCAGGCTTGCATATCTGAATATCGTCACCCCGATGCTGACGACTATGTATCACAAGGGTCTCAGGAAGAGACTTAAGAAGGCAGGGCTTGATTATGATTTCCTGGATTTCAGAAAGGATTTTCCGCAGCTGAGGGATTATGAACCCCTCCCCCTTCTTCAGGAGATGAAGGACGGGATAGAGGCATTGTCCCCGGGAGTCAGGGAAAAATGTGTCTCCATGGCTGCACTGAGGCAACTCCCGGAGGCAAAAGAAATCTGCAGGAAGGCAGATCATTTCATGGACCTTTTCGGGCATCTCAGCGAGAGCGGCACTGACCTCTCATACACCAAATGGGAAGAAGACCCCGAGGTTGTATTCAGGATGATCCTTGCCACCGACGGTGAAACAAGGAGTCGCGATCTGTATTCGCTTGACAGTGCCAAAGACAGAGGCACCCGGGTCCCCCGGTCATTGAAAAAAGCTTATCTCAGGGCAGGAAGGTTCAAGGTCTACCGTGAGCAGATAAGCTCCCTGTACATCTACGGATACGGATTATTCCGCAAGCTGTTCCTGCTGACAGGAAAGGAGATGGTATCCAGAGGGATAATTGACAAAGCTGATGATATCTTTTATCTTACCAGCGATGAAATCAAGGCGATTTTCAACCCGCACAACAATGGCACTGAAAAAGACTACCGGACACTTGTTGCAAACCGGAAGCGCGAGATGGAAGAGACCAGGGATATTGTTCTTCCTGTTGTGATCTACGGTGAGGAGGCTCCGTTGCCAGAGACGGGAAAGAGCAGGAACCAATCAGGCACGGGCACATCGCAGGGCAGCTACACCGGTATCACCAGGGTTGTGAAGAGCGTGCAGGATTTTGAAGGAGTGACACGCGGAGATGTGGTTCTTATCCCCTTCTCGGATGTGAGCTGGACTCCCGTTCTTGCCAGGGCAGGAGCCATAGTGTCGGAGACCGGCGGGATGCTGTCGCACTGTTCCATCATAGCCAGGGAGATGGGTATCCCTGCAATGGTTTCGGTACCCAACGCCTGCGCCATTGGCAGCGGTTTAACTGTTACGGTAAACGGATCAAACGGTATACTTACAGTTCACGATTATGAATGAGGCCTTTTTTTACCTGGAGAGCCATCCCCTTCTCACTGCGGTGATCTGTTCGGTTGCGGGATACCTCATAGGATCAATGTCATCCGCAAGACTGGTCTATTTTCTGGCTACCGGAAAGAGGACAATTGAGCCGTTTGCAGAGCCCGTGCCGCATTCTGATGAAACATTTGAGTCTGATCTTGTCAGCGCCACCCTTGTCACCAAAAAGCTGGGGGCAAAATACGGGTGCATAACCTCGTTGGCTGATATGGTGAAAGTCGCTCTGCCGACACTGCTGGCGAAGCTTATCTTCACCACCGAACCTTACTTTCTGCTGGTGGCGCTCTTCGGTGTCATCGGGCACAACCTCCCGGTATGGTATGGGTTCAGGGGTGGACGCGGAGAGTCGCCCATCATTGGAGCCCTGCTGGTCATCAACTGGTTCGGGTTGATTATTACAAACCTGGCTGCAATAGTATTAAGCTTCATCACCGGGAGTGTGCTGGTTATGCGCTGGGGAGCCTACGTTCTTATGATTTTCTGGCTCTGGTACTATTTTCACGACTGGCGTTACGGTCTTTTTATGATAATTGTGAATTTCTTTTTCTGGTTTTCCCAGCGTAAAGATCTTTTGCGCTTCAGTGACCTGAAAAAAAATAAGGGTCTGGAGTTCTCCGAGGAAGATGTTTCGGAGTTCATTCTTATGGGCAAGACCCCCGGAAAAATGCTTGACAGGTACGGTCTGCCCGCGATCTTCAGGAGGATGTCAGGCAATAATAAAAAAGAGGGAAAATGAAATCACTGGCAAGAACTGCCATTACACTGCTGTCGGTGATGATCACAGGGGTCACCTATGCACAAAATGCCGGCCTCTCATTTGACAACCAGGTTAGCACCTGGCTTGGAGTAAATTTTCAGGATGATGCTGCGGGCCAATCCGGAATAAGATACATACCGACCCTGAGTCCATGGGTTAAAGCAGGTGAGAAAGGTAAGTTCGATGCAGAGTTGTCAGTCAACACTTATGGGAACATGTGGTTCAGCGGCAACGGC
>JBGSLG010000125.1:0-2186 GCA_041740815.1 Bacteroidales bacterium | reverse complement strand
CACCATCTTTTCAGTTCTCTTGACCCACACATCGAGCCCATTGCTTGGGCCGTCCTTGGCTATCAGTGCCGGACCATAAATCCGGAAGGCAATGCGGTCATTCTCCCATGTGTAGTCATCCATTCTCTCGGGTACAAACCGACCGTAGGCTTTGGCCTCATAATCTGCCGGTGTTCCTTTGCCGATAAAAAATTCGGAGGTTTCATCTGCCTTCACGTCAACCAGGAAGAGCAGCGCCTGCGGATCAGCCTGCCCCTTGTAGAGCAGCTGGGAGGGGACCTCGTTGCCCCTGCTGTCAGTAACTACCAGTTGGGAGGGATCGCAGTCGGGGATATTTCCTGTAAGCACGGGTACGGGTATTTCAACTGCCTCTGACGACCGGTCAAAGGGAAGGGTATTTTCAAGGGTGATCCTGATGCGGTCGTCGGTGCAGCCTATGAAGATCAGGAGCGATGTAAGAAGGAGGATTGTTTTTTTCATGTTACCGGGAATATTTCATTTGGGTTGTTTTCCTATATAGGCCAGGATGCCGCCATCTACGTATAGTATGTGCCCGTTGACAAAATCAGAGGCTCCTGATGCGAGGAACACCACGGGACCCTGGAGGTCCTCCGGTGTGCCCCATCTGGCTGCAGGTGTCCGGCCGATAATGAATGAGTTGAAGGGGTGTCCTTCGGCGCGCAGGGGAGCTGTCTGAGGGGTGGCTATATATCCGGGTCCGATGCCGTTAACCTGGATGTTAAACTCAGCCCACTCGCAAGCCAGGTTGCGGGTCAGCATCTTGAGGCCGCCCTTGGCTGAGGCATAGGCTGAGACGGTCTCACGTCCCAGCTCGCTCATCATGGAACAGATATTAATGATCTTTCCGCCTCCTTTTTTTATCATGGCCGGCGCGACGGCCTTTGACATGATGAAGGGGCCGGTAAGGTCTATGTCTATGACTTCGCGGAAATCTGCGACATCCATTTCAATGGCGGGCACCCTCTTGATGATTCCGGCGTTATTGACCAGGATGTCAATCACCCCGACTTCTGAGGTTATCCGGGCAATGTTTTCCTTCACGGCTATCTCATCGGTGACATCGAAGAGATAGCCTCTGGCGTCAATGCCGTCACGTTTGTATTCCTCAATGGCGGCCGTCACTCTTTCCGGGTTACGGTCATTGAAGACTATGGTGGCCCCTGCGCCGGCGAGTGCCCTGGCCATTGCCATGCCAATCCCGTATGATGCTCCGGTGACCAATGCCACCTTTCCGTCGAGCCTGAATGTATCACTGCTCATGATTGTATGTTAAGTCCTTGATTACTGATTCTTACCTCAGGTCGGTCTGTTTCAGGAAGTCCTGGTCGCCATAATCGAGGTTTTCTCCACCCATACCCCAGATGAATGTATAGCTGGCGGTAGCGGTGGCGGCATGAATTGACCACTGGGGTGATATGACCGCCTCATTGTTCTTCATCCAGATATGTCGTGTCTCGGCGGGCTCGCCCATAAAGTGGCAGACAACGCTTTCATCGGGCACTTCGAAGTAAAAATAGACCTCCATCCGTCTGCCGTGGGTATGAGGAGGCATGGTGTTCCAGACACTTCCTGGTTTCAACTCGGTCATACCCATCTGCAGCTGGCAGCTTTCGATCACCTGGCTAACCAGTATCTTGTTGATAACCCTGTGGTTGGCTGCTTCTGCCGAACCCATCTCCACGGTTATTCCATCTTTGATGGTGACTTTGCGGTCAGGGCAGTTCCGGTGGGCAGGGGTGGAGTTGAAGTAGAAGAGTGCAGGATGCTCTTTATCGACGCTTTCAAAGAAAACTTCCCTGTCGCCGCTGCCAAGATACAACGCCTCCTTAAAGTCAAGGTCGAAGGTGCTGTCGCCCGCCCTGACTCTTCCTTTGCCTCCTACATTGAAGATGCCCAGCTCGCGCCTGTGAAGGAAGTATGAGGCCTTGACCTCGTCAATAGGCTCGAGTTCCAGTGTTTCCCCGACGGGTTTGGCTCCGCCGGCAATCATCCGGTCGTAAAGGGTGTAGACCATTGTCACGGCGTTATCGCGGAACAGGGATCCGACGAGGTGTTCCCTACGGAGCCTGTCTGTATCCCAGTGCTTCACATCATCAGGATGAGCTGCGTACCTGACTTCAATATTCGTTTTCATATTCTTCCGGTTAATCACTACAAAGTTGGCT
>JBGSLG010000124.1:0-30220 GCA_041740815.1 Bacteroidales bacterium | reverse complement strand
GACTTTCGACTTTACAGATGCAATAATTTGTTTCCTCTGTAAGTTTTTATATCAGAAGAACCAAATCGCACCCGCAATGAAGAAGTACCTCCTACTGCCGCTCATCGCTGCAGTTACATTCTCCTGTGCCACCCAGGAGCTATACCTTAACGTTACGCAACCGGCGCCGGTGACTATTGCCCCGGAGATAAAAACCGTCGGCATCATCGACCGGTCAACACCCACTGACCAGACAAAATCGCTCGATGCGCTTGATAAGTTTCTGACACTCGAGGGTGCTGACCTTGATTCTATAGGCACCCTCGAAGCCATCAAGGGCGTTACCCAGGAGCTGGCAGCAAATGACAGGTTCAATGAAGTCAAGCTGCTGAGCGGACTGAAATTCAAGGCCTCCTTCCTCGGCGGCCTGCCCGCACCGCTTACATGGGAACAGGTGGAGGGCATCTGCCGCGAGAACGGCACACAGGCCCTGTTTGCACTTGAGCTTTACGACACCGACACCAGGGTCAACTATTCTACCGGTAAGACAAGCATCAAAACACCCCTGGGAAATATACCGGCCCTGCAGCACAATGCTTCAATGGAGACCCTGGTGAAAACCGGCTGGCGAATCTATTATCCTTCCGACAGAGCCATCCTTGATGAGCATATTGTGGCTGAATCAATAGTCTTCTCCGGCCAGGGCATAAACCCGGTGGCAGCAGTGGCGGGAATGATCAACCGCAAGGATGCAGTGAAGGAGGTCAGCAAAAAGGCCGGCCATGTTTATGCTATCCGCCTTATCCCATACCGCCTCCGGGTGACACGCGATTACTTCGTTAAGGGAACAGACAACTTCAAGGTGGCGAAAAGACGCGCCCAGCTTGGGAAATGGGATGAAGCAGCCGAACTGTGGGAGAAGGAAACGGAAAATCCGAAGATGAAAATAGCGGGAAGAGCCCACTACAACATGGCTATCATAAGCGAGATCAACGGCAACCTCGATGATGCCGTTGCATGGGCACAGAAAGCCTATTCCGATTTCAGGAACAAAGAGGGCCTTCGCTACGTGCGCATCCTCGAGAACAGGAAATACAACGAGGAGGTGCTGAGCTACCAGGAACAGAGATAATTGCCAGTCAGGCTTGTTCGCCGTAGAGCCTGCCCCGATAGCCGCAAGGCAGAGGAGATGTGGCGCAGAGAACTTGGGAAGATCACTGTGACAATGATGAACCAGGAGGAGACCGTCAGCTTCTATACAGCACTATACCATGCTTTCCTCTCTCCCACAGTCTATATGGATACCGACAGAAACTAAAGGGGACTGGATCAGAATGTCCACACAGCCGGCGATTTCACCAACTATACAACCTTCTCGCTCTGGGACACCTACCGGGCACTCCATCCGCTGTTCACCATCTTGCAGCAGGAACGTGCCTCTGATATGATAAACTCGATGCTGTCGCATTATGACCAGAGCGTTCACCATATGCTGCCTGTCTGGTCGCACCATGCCAATGAGAACTGGTGCATTGCGCAAATTATAAATAAAATGTCCGAAGAGCCGTTGCTTTCAAAGTATCCGGGGCTGGACACAAAATACCTGCCTTCTCCTGACTGACTGAGCGGCAACGACGACTGCGGACAGATGAGCGCATGGTACATCTTTTCAGCACTTGGGTTTTACCCTGTCGCTCCCGGTTCTGACATGTATGACCTGGGCAGCCCGCTTGTAAAAGAGGCAACTATAAATCTGGAAAACGGCAGCACTTTCACCGTTTCAGCTCTAAATCAGGGACCGGAAAATGTCTATGTGAAAAGGATTGAACTGAATGGCCTGAAGCTCGACCGCCAATACATCACCCATGACGAGATCATGAATGGAGGAAAGCTGGTATTTTACATGGCCAGATAGCAGTGAGCTTTACAGGAGTCCCGGTATGCGGCTTAATTCCGCGCGCCATTCCGCCGGGCCAGGTAGAATAGAATTCAATCTGAGCCTGCCTGGCGTGTCAGGTAGAGAAGTCTGCAGAGACGAAATTACCGATTCCCGAATGCCTCCACTCCCCTGTCAAGCCAGTCGATATAGGCCTGGATGTCAAAGTCGGTGCCCCGGGTTTCAATCAGAGGATTACCGTTAAGGTCAAGTATGGCATAGAGAGGCATAGAGTTGGTTTTAAACATTGAAATCTCGATATCCTCGTTCTTCTTACCCAGAGTCTTCTTTTCCTTGCCGTCAACTTTCGAAACGTATATCTCATTGTCCGGCAATTTGGTACGGTCATCGATATACAGACCCACCAGCACAAAATTATCCCTTATTCGCTGCTGCACAACGGGGTCAGACCACACACGGGCATCCATCTCCTTGCAGTTCGCGCACGCATGTCCCTTGAAATCGACGAGCACAGGCTTATTAAGCTGTTTTGCACATGCAAGCCCCTCCTCCAGGTCAAAGTATCCCTGCAGACCGTATTCAAAGTGAAGAAAATCAGAATACTTCGGTGTGCCGCAGATGGCTGACCCGTCTGTGGTTGTCACAGCAGTCCCGCCTCCCCTGTTTTCACTTATCGCCTTGATCAGGTTAAATCCTGATGTCTCGCGAGGAGGCAACAGTGACGAGATACGTGTCAGCGGAGCTCCGAAGAGTCCGGGTACAAGATAGACGGCAAAGGTGAATGATGCAATTATCAGCACAAGGCGAAACACCCCTATGTGAGGCACATCGCTGTCATGCGAGAACTTGATCTTGCCCATGAGATAAAGACCCATGAGGAAGAAGAGGACAATCCATATTGCCAGGTAGATATCACGGGAGAGGATTCCCAGTCCGTAGACCGTGTCCACCACCGAGGCAAATTTCAGGCTGAATGCGAGCATGATGAAGCCCAGAACCACCTTGACCGAGTTGAGCCATCCACCCGACTTCGGCATCTTGTTCATCCACGATGGGAAGAGGGCGAAGAGGGTAAACGGCAGCGCAAAGGCAAGGCCGAAGCCGAACATGCCGATAGTCGGACGCAATACATCGCCCGAGGCAGCCTCAACCAGCAGGGCTCCCACAATGGGACCAGTGCAGGAAAATGATACAAGCACTGTGGTCAGGCCAAGGAAAAAGGCAGCAAGAGCTCCTCCCCTGTCAACTTTGGAGTCAGAGGAACTGACCCATTTGGTAGGCATGACTATCTCGAATGCACCGAAGAATGATGCGGCAAACACCAGAAACAGTAAGAAGAACAACAGGTTCGGGATCCAGTGAGTGCTGAGAGTGTTGGCAAAGCCGGCCCCTGCACTTGTCAGGGAGACGATAATACCTAGTGATGAGTAGAGCAGAATGATTGATAAACCGAATATCAGGGCCTTCCCGATGGCTGACCCTTTCTTTTCCGATCCCTGGCTGAAGAACGCCACAGTCATGGGTATCATCGGGAAGACGCAGGGTGTCAGTACACCAGCCAGTCCTGCCAGCATTGATAGAAGGAAGAACTTAAGAAACCCTTTCTTCTCCTTCCCTGCCGCGATTTGCGTGGTTTCTCCCTGAATAGTTTCAGACTGTTGTACCGTTGTGTCTGCCGGAATATCAGATGTTGTCAGTTGTGCAAATCCGGAAGTTGTTTCAGCTGTAGCCAGGGCAGGCACTTCAGATCCCGTTGCATTATTTGTCCCGGCAGGGGAGGCAGCTCCGCCTTTGAGCTCAAGGGCAAATTCGATATCTTTCGACGGAAGGCACTGCTTGTCGTCGCATGACATGAAAGTGACATATCCTTTTACGGTCACCGGTGAACCTGTTACGGTTATCTTCTGACGAAACTCGGCCCTGTCGCTGTGCATGCCGATGTTCATCGAGAAGCTGTTGTCAAACTTCACCTCGGGTTTCGTAACCTCAACAGTCTTTCCGGAAAGGGTGAAGCCGGGGCCCGGTTCAAAGGTAAAGCTGGTGGGAATCGGTCCGCCCGGCTCTATGTCCATTGCATAGAGATGCCAGCTCTTCTCCAGTTCGGCTGTCATCACCAGTTCAAATGTATTTTCTCCGGTCTTCTCGCTCCGGAAGCTCCATGTTACAGGATCCAGTACCTGGGCATTCAGCGCTAATGCTGCAAAAAGCAGAATGGAGATCGCAAAGGTTCTTTTCATCATTATTCGTTTTCCTAAAAAGACATCTTCAGAGTTGTCTGGTACTACCAATAACCAGTAATTTCATTATAATGTTTGATCAGGCCACAAAGTAAGGAACTTTTTTGCAAAAAGCGTACATCTGCCCTCTACACCTGAACCAATACAAATATTTGACATTGAATGTTCTGAAGCCTAACTTTGATAATATCAATCGAATATTAAAAGGAGAGCTATGAACAGTCAGGGAATACGATTTCCGGAGAAGGGCCTTGATACAGAATCCATGCTTGGGGAGCTGAGATCACACCGGTCGGATGATGCTTTATGGAGGAACGGCAGGATGTTCGGGTATATTTATCACCCGGGGACCAGGGAAGCAAAAGCCATCGAACAGGCTTACCTGCTCTTCTTAAATGAGAACGCACTTAACCCTTCACTCTTCTCCTCACTCCGGCGCCTGGAGAACGAAACAGTTGCCATGGTTGCCGACCTTCTGCATGCCGGCGACGGATATGCAGGAAACCTGACCACAGGAGGATCGGAAAGCATACTTGTGTCTGTCAAGACCGAACGAGACTGGGCCAGGAAACACAAACCGGATATCCGTGAGCCTGAGATAATAGCACCTGTGACGACACACCCTGCGTTCTCAAAGGCTGCAGATATGACAGGCGTCAGGGCGAGGTACGCCTCGGTTAACGAGGACATGCGGGTTGACGTGGCGGAGGTGGAAAAGCTGATTAACAAAAATACAATTGCGATCACAGCTTCAGCACCCTGCTTCCCCTACGGAGTGATGGACCCAATTGAGGAGCTGGCAGCCCTGGCACTGAAACATTGTCTCCTCTTTCACGTCGACAGCTGCCTGGGTGGACTGATGCTTCCATTTGTCGAAGGCCTTGGATACGAAGTTCCTCCTTTTGATTTCCGGGTAACAGGTGTCACATCAATATCTGCCGATATTCACAAATACGGCTATTCCGCCAAGGGCGCATCAGTCATCCTCTACCGGACCCATGAGTTACGGAAATTCCAGTATTTTGTCATAAGCAGCTGGCCCGGGGGACTATATGCCTCGCCGACAATGCTCGGCACACGTTCAGGGGCTCCCATTGCGGCAGCATGGGCAGCACTCAGGACCATCGGACGTGACGGATACCTGAAAATGGCTGACAGTGTGATGAATACAACCCGTGAGATTCAGAAAGGGATTGAGTCTGTTCCCGGACTGAAGGTCATCTCGCAACCGGTGATGAGCGTCTTTTCATTCACCTCCGACAGGCATGATATCTACCTTATAGGCGATGAACTTTCAAAGAGGGGCTGGAACCTCGATAAGCTGCAGTTTCCCTCTGCCCTCCATATGACAGTCTCATATGACAATACGGGACATTCAGGGGAGTTCCTTGAAGCACTGAAGGAATCTGTTGCCGTTGTTGAGGGACAGAAGATAAAGGCAGCATCTTCACATGTCCTTGCCTCCGTCGTCAGAGCCATGTCAAGATTCCTGCCCGAGAAATGGTTCCGCAAGCTCTCCGCCAGGTTCACCGGAATGATGAACAGTGGCAATACCGGTGGCGCCGCAACCGGTGCTGCGGCGTACGGAATGATGGTGGCAATAGATAACCGTGAAAATGTTGATGAGATAATGCTGGACGTGCTCGATAAACTTTATTCTGTTTAGCTACCGGGGCTTATACCGGGCTAATTTCGAATATCTAAACTAAAATAGCATAAATAAATTTTGATTTGGAACATTTTCATCTTATCTTTGTTTATTCTTTGTTAAGAATAATTCTTATTTGATGGATTCAGCGGATAATAAAATAAAACTGAAAGAACGTGGCCTGAAGGTCACCCCGCAGCGCCTCGCCGTAATTGAGGCTGTCGAGCTCCTGGATGATCACCCTACCGCAGACGATGTGTGCCGGTTCATCAGGAAGAAACATCCAAATATTGCCACCGGGACTGTTTACAAGACGCTCGAAACCCTTGTAGACAAGGATATCCTGAAAAGAGTTAAGACAGACAGCGGATTGCTACGTTATGATGCCGTGAAAGATCAGCATCACCACATCTACTGCACCCACTGCGACCGTATAGAGGACTACTATGACAACGAGCTGACAGAATTGATTTACGGCTATTTTGAAAAAAACCGGATCCCAGACTTTACAATTGAGGATATCAAGCTTCAGATAGTCGGAAAATATACTGATAACAGGGACTCCGTGAGAAAAAAATGATCAGGCTTTTGCTCATATCCGGAGGCATGGCTAAAAATCCTTCTTATAGCCATCTGGATTACAGGAACAGGTTTTAAACTCTGGTATTTTTTTGGAAATAAACATAAACAGATAACAGACAATCATTAAAACACAACAACATGGCACAAAAAGGAAGAGAAATCGTAAAGATGAATGTTGATGAGCTCATCAACCTTCTGAACAATGCATTGGCCGACGAGTGGCTGGCATATTACCAGTACTGGATAGGCGCCAAGGTGGTCAAGGGTCCGATGAAGGATGCCGTGATCGCCGAGCTTGATCTTCATGCAACTGAAGAACTGTCGCATGCGGTCATGCTGACTACCAGGATAGTACAGCTCGGGGGCACCCCGGTGCTTTCTCCCGAAGAATGGATGAAAATTACCAACTGCGGCTATGAAGCACCAACAGACCCTTATGTCGAAAAGGTGCTGGAGCAGAATATCAAGGGCGAACAGTGCGCGATAAAGGTCTACAGTAATCTCCTCGACCTGACCCGCGAAGGCGACCCGGTGACATACAACATCATCCTTACAATCCTGTCGCAGGAGGTTGAGCATGAGGAGGATCTGGATGCACTCAGGGAGGACCTGGAACTGATGCTGACAAGAAGGCAGTAGTTAAATTAAGAATTAAGAATTAAGAATTATCAGTCAAGAATTAAGAGTTAAGAGTTAAGAATTATCAGGCTGGAATTAAGAGTTAAGAGTTAAGAATTATCAGGCTGGAATTAAGAGTTAAGAATTAAGGATTATCAGTCAAGAATTGGTATCAGGTAAATTGTTATTAATCAATTAAATACATATTATGGACAACACACAAGTAAATGCAATGCCGCGCATAGGCGACAAGGCACCGGAATTCAAAGCAGTAACAACGCAGGGCGAGATCAACTTCCCGGCTGACTACACAGGCAGCTGGGTGATTCTCTTCAGCCATCCGGCTGACTTCACTCCCGTCTGCACCAGCGAGTTTATGACGTTTGCCTCTATGGAGGAGCAGTTCGCAAAAGCCAACACGAAGCTCGTCGGCCTCTCCGTTGACGGACTTTACAGCCACATCGCATGGCTGCGCACAATCAAGGAGAAGATCGAGTACAAGGGAATGAAGGATGTGGAAGTGAAATTCCCCCTGATCGAGGACATCACCATGAACGTAGCCACAAAATACGGCATGATGATGCCGGGAGAGAGCAACACCAAAGCTGTAAGGGCTGTCTTCTTCATTGACCCCAAGGGAATTATCCGTACAATCATTTATTATCCGCTCAGCCTGGGCCGAAACTTCCAGGAGCTTTACAGGGTGGTGATAGGCCTTCAGACAGCTGATGCTTTCTCTGTTGCACTGCCTGCCGACTGGCAGCCGGGCGATGATGTCATCGTTCCCACGGCCGGTTCATGCGGCGTAGCCAAGGAGCGTATGGAGAGCAAGGAGGAGATGAAGTGCTACGACTGGTTCTTCTGCACCAAGAAGCTTGACAAGGAGAAGGTGCTCAGCACTATCCTGAAAAAATAATCAGGCAAAAGAATCATTTTAAAGACAGCGATACCCGGCCGGGTATCGCTGTCTTTTTCAGTACGATTGCAGATGGACATTCTTTATTGAACGGCCTGAAGGCTCATTCTGGTTTCGAAAAGCCTCATCCCATGCCAGCGCCTCTGATGTGCTGCAGGCTACTGACGGTACCGACGGCACAGTCATTGCAGCCGTCTCAGACGGGAAGTGCTCCGAGAAGATTGAACGGTAATGATATTCCTCCTTGCTCAGTGGCGTATTGAGCGGAAACCTGTACCGTGCTGTTGCCATCATCTCATCAGTGACCTGCCGCGAGGCAAGCTCCCTCAGGGTATCTATCCAGCTATAACCTACCCCGTCGGAGAACTGCTCCTTCTGTCTCCAGGCAATCTCCTCCGGCAGGTAATTCTCGAAGGCTTTACGTAATATCCATTTCTCCATCCTGCCGTTGCCTGCCATCTTGTCTGCCGGGTTCAGCCTCATGGCCACATCGAGGAACTCCTTGTCGAGGAACGGCACCCTTCCCTCAACGCCCCAGGCAGCCAGCGACTTGTTCGCCCGGAGACAGTCGTAAAGATGCAGCTTACTGATCTTACGCACCGTCTCTTCATGGAACTCGCGCGGGCCGGGAGCCTTGTGGAAATAGAGGTACCCCCCGAAAATCTCATCGGCACCCTCGCCTGAGAGCACCATCTTCACTCCCATCGATTTTATCACGCGAGCCATCAGGTACATAGGGGTGGAAGCCCTTACTGTTGTGACATCGTATGTCTCGAGGTACCAGATTGCATCGCGCACCGCATCAAGTCCCTCCTGCACCGTGATATGAATCTCATGGTGCACTGTTCCTATATGGTCTGCCACCTTGCGGGCGGCAGCCAGGTCAGGCGATCCTTCCAGACCGATGGCAAAAGAGTGAAGCTGCGGCCACCATGCCTCAGCTCTGTCATCTGTCTCAATGCGACGTGCCGCATACTTCTTTGCAATGGCTGATATGACTGAGCTGTCGAGACCGCCTGAGAGAAGAACCCCGTAAGGCACATCTGACATCAGCTGGCGATGTACCGCCTTCTCCAGCGCTTCACGCAACTGAGCAATGTCAGTGCCGTTTTCCGCCACGGCATCATAAGATATCCAGTCGCGGTTGTACCACCTTGTAAACTTGCCGTCCTTGCTGTAGTAGTAATGTCCCGGCGGGAAAAGCTCAATCTTTTTGCACACACCCTCCAGCGCCTTCAGCTCGGATGAGAAGTACAGATTGCCGTGGATGTCCCATCCCATGTAAAACGGGATTATCCCGATATGATCACGTGCCGCAAGGAAGCAGTCATTTACCTCGTCGTAAAGAACGAATGCGAAGATCCCGTTCATCTCATCCAGAAAGGTAGTACCCATGTCGGCATACAGTGCCAGGATGACCTCGCAGTCAGACAGTGTTGTAAAATCATACTTACCCTTGTAACGCTCTCTTATCTCACGGTGATTGTATATCTCACCGTTAACCCCGAGGATCAGCCGGAGGTCGCGACTGTACAGCGGCTGGCCGCCCGACTGCGGGTCAACGATTGAGAGCCGTTCGTGGGCAATGATGGCCTTCTCCCCGCAATAGATGCCCGACCAGTCGGGACCGCGGTGCCGCAGTTTCTTAGACATCTCAAGAACCTGCGGCCGCAGCTCCTCAGCCTTCACTTTCAGATCAAATACACCAACAACCCCGCACATAAAAAAATAATAATTTATGAATTTAAGGGAGCAAAAATATCAATTTTTATTTAATTACGGGATTATTAGTATATTTTTATAGAATATTTGATATTTTAGTTAATATTCTATATTTATGGGGTCTGAATGTCGAAAGGTCTGAAGGCCGCAGGGTACAAAGTCCATAACGTCTAAAGGTCTGTCGCTTCGCTCAGTCTTGCAGTCTTGCAGTCTAATATCCTGACTATCAATTCCTAATTCTTAATTCTTAACTCTTAATTTTCACTACTGCTTACTGCCTACCCCCTACTGCCTGGTATTGTAGGCGTCAAAGAAATCATTCCCCTTATCATCCGTCAGGATAAATGCCGGCATGTTTTTAACAACAATCTTCCTCACGGCCTCCATGCCGAGTTCTTCGAAATCAACCACTTCGACTGAAATAATATTCTCAGCCGCAAGAATGGCTGCCGGGCCTCCCACTGAACCCAGGTAGAAGCCACCGTGCTTTTTGCAGGCGTCGATCACCTGCCTCGACCTGTTCCCCTTGGCCAGCATGACCATTGATCCACCGAGGCTCTGGAACAGATCAACATAGCCGTCCATGCGCCCGGCAGTTGTAGGGCCGAATGACCCGGAGGCCATTCCCTCCGGCGTCTTGGCCGGGCCGGCATAATAGACCGGATGGTTTTTGAAATATTCCGGCATCGGCTGGCCCTTATCGAGAATCTGCTTGAGACGGGCATGCGCCATGTCACGTGCCACAATGAGTGTACCGCTGAGACTCAACCTCGTCTTTACCGGGTACTTCGTCAGCTCGGCCAGAATCTCCTTCATGGGGCGTTCAAGATCTATCTGCACCGGCTTGTCGAGCTCAGGTGCCTTCTCAGGCATGAACCTCGCCGGCTCTGTCTCAAGCTGTTCGATGAAGATGCCATCCGGAGTTATCTTTCCCTTGATATTGCGGTCGGCGCTGCAGCTGACCCCAATGCCCACAGGACATGAGGCCGCGTGACGAGGCAGACGTATAACCCGCACATCATGCACGAAGTACTTCCCTCCGAACTGTGCTCCCACTCCAAACTCCTGGCAGATGACCTCTATCTTTTCCTCCCACACCCTGTCGCGGTAAGCTCTGCCAGCACTGTTGCCCGAGTCAGGCAGGTCATCCAGATATCCGGCAGAAGAAAGCTTAACGGTCTTAAGGGTCATCTCCGCCGAGGTGCCTCCTATGACAACGGCCAGATGATAGGGAGGACAGGCCGAGGTGCCAAGATCCTCTATCTTCTCGCGTATGAACTTGCGGAGCGAGGCCTCGTTAAGCAACGACTTCGACTGCTGATAAAGGAAGGTTTTGTTGGCTGAGCCACCTCCCTTGGCAATAAAGAGAAACTTGTATTCGCCACCCGGGCAGGCTGCAAGATCGATCTGCGCAGGCAGGTTGCTTCCCGTGTTCTTCTCCTCGAACATGGTCGTCGGGACTATCTGCGAATACCGGAGGTTCTTTTCATTATAGGTTTCCCATATTCCCTTGCTCAGATGCATTGCATCATCCGTGCCGGTAAAGACATCCTCACCCTTCCATGCCATAACGATAGCTGTGCCGGTGTCCTGGCACCATGGCAGCTTGCCCTCTGCTGAAATCACGGTGTTGCGAAGCATCACCCATGCCACAAACCGGTCATTGTCAGTCGCCTCAGGATCCTTCAGTATATGTGCCAGCTTCTCAAGATGCGAGGTGCGCAGGTAAAAATTTACATCGATAAATGCCTGCCTGGCCAGCATCCTGAGAGCCTCAGGCTGAACCTGAAGCATTCTTCTGCCGCAGCATTCCGTCACCCTGACATGGTCAGAAGTCAGCAGGCGGTACTTCGTCTCATCCTCCCCGTGCTGGAAGGGCTTTTCAAAGATGAATTCAGACATGGTATTTGATGTTAAGGGGTGTTACAGTATCAAATATACTAAAAGGCAGGGATCAGGCAATAGGGTTTAGGCAGTAGTTCAGTCTGCAATCGGCAGTCCACAGTCGGCAGTCATTATCAGGCAGTAGGTAGTAGTTCAGTCTGCAATCGGCAGTCCACAGTCAGCAGTCATTATCAGGCAGTAGGCCAGTCTTCATTCGGCTGCAGGACCTTCAGACCTCAGATTGAGGCTCGGCCCTTTCGCGGAGCCGAAATCCCGATAACGAAGTGTATCGGGACCTTTGGACATTCGACTTTACGGACTTTACGGACTTTCGACTATAAGATCCTTTGTCGGCAGTTGTGCAGTTTATTATTTAGACTCAATATAAATAGCAGGGAATTCAAAAAATTATTCGGCAGGCCGAAAACGTTTGAAATAACTAACACAACGCAAACGCCCGAAAAATCAAGCTATTGAAGCCAAAAAAGGGTGTTGCTGAACCCGATTTTCGACTAATTTTGAGTAGGTTATAAGATTTGGGTAACAAAACTAACAGCTAACAGACTATGAATGTGATCTACAGGCGGAAGCCACAGCTCTCTTTCTGGCAGATTTGGAATATGAGCTTCGGTTTTCTGGGCATCCAGTTTGGCTTTGCCCTCCAGAATGCTAACGTAAGCCGTATTTTCGAAACCCTTGGCGCGAGGGTCGAGGATATTCCGATCCTCTGGGTGGCAGCGCCAGTGACAGGACTGATAATACAGCCCATAATAGGGCATATGAGCGATAAAACCTGGAACCGTCTTGGAAGAAGGCGTCCTTATTTTCTCGTTGGGGCAATACTTGCTTCACTTGCTCTTTTCTTTATGCCGAACTCGCCTGCATTGTGGGTTGCTGCCGGTACGCTGTGGATAATGGACGCTTCCATCAATGTCTCGATGGAGCCATTCCGCGCTTTCGTGGGTGACATGCTTTCATCAGAGCAAAGAACAAGGGGCTTCGCCATGCAGAGCTTCTTCATCGGTACCGGTGCTGTTGTGGCCTCTGCCCTTCCATTCATACTTACCAACTGGTTTAACGTATCCACAGAGCCTGCAAATGGCAAACTCATCCCGCTGAACGTCAAACTTGCATTCTATATCGGTGCGGGTGTTTTCTTCCTTGCCGTACTCTGGACAATAATAAAGACAAAGGAATATTCACCTGCCGAACTTGAAGAGTTTGATAATTATGAACGGATTGCAAAGGGGGAGCCAGCGTTAAGAAATGACGCGGCAACAGGCGGATATATAAGCGATAAGACAGACCGTGGGGTGGAGGGGCATGTAGCAAAGAGCCTTGAGCAAACCGGAGCCACCACTGGGAAAGGGATCACTGAAAAAATGAACTTCTACAGGCCGGGGTTGATCTGGCTGGGCGTGGGACTGGCTATGGCCGTAGTCCTGTCAAGGATTAACCTGGAAAAGCAACTGTACATTCTTGCCGGCGGAATTGCCATCTTCGGACTACTGCAGATTGTGGCCGGACTTTTCCAGTCGGCAGGCCGTGGAGAGAACGGACTTAACTCCATACTCACCGACCTGAAGCACATGCCTCCTACAATGGGGCAGCTTGCTGTGGTACAATTCTTTTCCTGGTTTGCACTTTTTGCAATGTGGATTTACACGACATCTGCCGTGACCTCGCAGATATACGGCACTACCGACACTGCCTCAGAAGTATATAACAAGGGGGCCAACTGGGTTGGAGTACTCTTCGCCGTTTACAACGGGTTCGCAGCCGCCGTTGCATTTCTTCTTCCCCTGCTTGCAAAAGTCACCAACCGTAAGATAACGCACTCCATCAGCCTGGCTGTAGGAGGCATCAGTTTAATCTCGATAAGCATTATCGGCAATCCTGAGCTGCTTATTCTTCCCATGGTAGGCATTGGAATGGCTTGGGCCAGCATTCTCTCGATGCCCTATGCAATTCTGACCGGATCGCTGCCGTCGAACAAGATGGGTGTCTACATGGGTATTTTTAACTTCTTCATCGTCATACCCCAGATCCTGGCAGCCAGCATCCTGGGAAGCATGGTGCGCCATCTCTTCGAAGGCAATACGATGAATGCACTTATTTCAGGCGGTATTTCAATGATAATCGCATCCGCAGTTGTCGTATTTGTAAAAGACGTTGACGATAAAAAATAACCATGGACCTGAAAGGATGCATATTTGACCTCGACGGTGTAATTGTCGATACCGCAAAGTACCACTTCATGGCATGGCGCCGCCTGGCCAAGGAGCTTGGATTCATTTTTACCCTTGAGGATAACGAGGCGCTTAAGGGTGTAAGCCGCATGGCCTCACTGGAGATCCTACTCAGAACTGGTGGAGTGAAAGCCACTGAGAAGGAGAAAGAGATGATGGCCGCCCGCAAGAACGGATGGTATGTAGAATTCATCACCGGCATGACCCCCGATGAGATCCTGCCGGGAAGCATCAGGTTGCTCAAGGCGCTCAGGAAGGAAGGGATCCTGACTGCCATTGGCTCTGCAAGCAAAAACGCAGGAATGATCCTCGACGGCATCGGACTCAGGGAGATGTTTGACGTGATAGTCGACGGCAATAAGATACATAAAGCCAAACCTGACCCTGAGGTGTTCCTGAGGGGAGCTGAAGAGATGGGCCTGGCGCCCGGAAACTGCATTGTATTCGAGGATGCTCAGGCAGGGATCGAAGCTGCAATTGCCGGAGGGATGAGATGTGTGGGAGTGGGAAGCCCTGAACTGCTGGGAAAGGCAGACATGGTTATCCCCGACCTCAGAAAAATAACTATAAACAACTTGAGAAACCTATAGAGTGTAATGACAGACTCACGATTTCAGTCCGATGAATGGAAGATCATCGAGACACGATTTGAACCTGAGAGGGGACGCGACTCGGAGAGCATCTTTGCCCTGGGTAACGGAATGATGGGACAAAGGGCCAACTTTGAGGAAACCTTTTCGGGTGACACCCTGCAGGGATCATATGTAGCCGGCATTTACTACCCTGACAAAACTGTGGTGGGCTGGTGGAAAAACGGTTACCCCGAATATTTCGCGAAGGTGCCCAATGCACCCTCGTGGACAGGCATCATTGTCCGTATAGACGGAGAGGAGCTTGACCTTGCGCAATGCAGCGTAAAGAGTTTCCGCAGAGAACTCGACATGCAGGATGGTGTGCTGACACGGTCATTCACTGCTGCGATGCCCTCTGGAAAGTTGGCAACGGTTACCGCGAGAAGGTTCCTCTCAATGAGTGAACCCGAAAAAGCAGCCATAAAATACGCCGTCAAGATAACAGGCGGCAGCGGAAAGCTGGAGATCATCCCATGGCTCAATGCAGATGTCCGTAATGAAGATGCAAATTATGACGAGAAGTTCTGGGAGAACGAATCCGCTGAGAATGACGGTAACAGGGCAGTAGTTGTTGCTCAGACGCGCAAGACGGCATTTGTCGTTGCCACTGCCATGGAGAATGTCTTCGCCATTAACGGCAAAGCAGTCAAAGGAAAGGCTGTAATAACTACCAGTGATAAAACGGCTCACTGTGTCTTAACTGCCGAATATAAAGACGGCGACACGGTGGAGGTTATAAAATATGTGGCCGTCCTCTCCTCATTCAATCATCCTGCTGAAGGACTTGCAAAGAAAGCCATGTCGGCCGCCGGAGAGGCTGCAAAAAAGGGATTTGATGCCATGCTGTCCGGTCATAAAAAAGCATGGGATAAAATCTGGGAACAGGGTGACATCGTCATCAAAGGCGATATTGCTGCACAGCAGGGAATAAGGTTTAACATCTTCCAGCTGAACCAGACATATACCGGTGACGATCCCCGTCTCAATATCGGGCCAAAGGGATTTACCGGCGAGAAATACGGCGGCAGCACCTATTGGGATACCGAGGCATTCGTATTCCCCTTCTACCTCAGTACTGCCGACACCCATGTAGCCCGCAACCTGTTGTTATACAGGTATAAGCATCTGGATAAAGCCATAGCCAATGCCCGGAAACTGGGATTCACCGGCGGGGCAGCACTCTATCCCATGGTAACAATGAACGGTGAGGAGTGCCACAATGAGTGGGAGATCACTTTTGAAGAGATACACCGCAACGGCGCCATCGCCTATGCCATATTCAACTATATCAGGCATACCGGCGACCAGAATTACCTGGCTGAGTACGGTCTGGAGGTGCTCATAGCCCTCTCGCGCTTCTGGGCGCAGCGCTGCAACTGGTCGCAGGAGAAGAACCAGTACGTCATACTCGGCGTCACCGGCCCCAACGAGTATGAGAACAACGTAAACAATAACTGGTACACCAATACCCTGGCTCGCTGGACGTTGAAATTTACCTCTGACTCACTGGCATCGCTCAAAGCGGACAGTGAGGTTAAGTATAACTCGGTGGTAGCCCGCACCAGGCTTGACACTGAGTGTGAACTCAACCTTTGGAAAGAGATAATTAACAACATCTACCTGCCGGTTCATTATGACCTGGGCATCTTCCTGCAGCAGGACGGCTTCATGGACAAGCTTCAGCAGACCGTCAAAGACCTCAATCCTGATGAGAGACCCCTTAACCAGCACTGGTCGTGGGACCGTATCCTTCGTTCGGTATTCATAAAGCAGGCTGATGTCCTTCAGGGAATCTACCTGTTTGAGGAGGAGTTTGAAGAGGAGGCCATCAGGCGTAACTTCGACTTCTACGAACAGAGGTGCGTACATGAGTCATCACTCTCGGCAAGCATCCACTCTGTGCTTGCAGCACGGCTTCACGACATCGAAAGAGCCTATACGCTTTACCTCCGTACAGCCAGGCTTGACCTCGACGATTACAACAGGGAGGTGAAAGACGGCCTGCACATAACCAGCATGGCGGGAACATGGCTCGCAATAGTGGAGGGCTTCGGCGGGCTTAGAATCTCCGGTGACAGGGTGCAGCTTAATCCGGTAATTCCTGCGGCATGGAGCTCATACTCATTCATTATCAGGTACAGAAACAATCCGCTCAGGGTTGAGGTCAACGGCTCAGCAGTGAATGTCGTTAACCTCTCCGGGGCTGACATTCCGCTTGAGGTATACGGAGAGAAGCTGACCCTTCAGTCCGGAGAAAAAAAGCAATTTAAAAAATCATGAACAGACTCAGACTATGCCTTACGGCCCTGCTGGTAGTTGTATATATGCCTTCAGGAGCTCAGACAATTGAACATCTGGACCCTCCGTCATGGTTCACGGGCATGAAAGAAAATGCAGTGCAGCTGATGGTCTATGGAAAAGCGATCGGGGCATTTGAGGTTAAGACAGACTATCCCGGTGTTTCCGTGACCACCCTGATCCGTACGGAAAGCCCCAATTATCTCTTCGTGAACCTTATTATCTCCGATGAAACCAGGCCCGGTACAGTCAGGCTGACATTCATAAACGGCAAAAAGCAGCTGACACATGACTACCCGTTGTACGAGAGGCCGGCAGGTCCGGCACGGGGATTCAACAGTTCTGACGTCATCTACCTGCTCATGCCTGACCGCTTTGCCAACGGAGATACCTCCAATGACAACCTCGAGGGCATGACCGAACAGCTCAACCGGAGCAATCCCGGCGGACGGCACGGCGGTGACCTGAGAGGCATAAGTGATAACCTCGACTATCTAAGCGACCTGGGCGTCACAGGCATATGGCTGAACCCGTTCCTGGAGAACAACCAGCAGCGCTCCTCCTATCACGGATATTCAACCACCGACTTCTACCGTTCCGATCCCCGATACGGGTCCAATGACGAGTTCAAAAAGCTGGTCTCAGATGCACATGACAGGGGAATGAAGGTCGTTATGGATATGATCTTCAATCATACAGGCTCATTCCACTGGTGGATGAAAGACCTTCCTTCGAAGGATTGGATACACCAGTTTGATGAGTTCACCCGCACCAACTACAGGGCTTCGACATACATGGACCCCTATGCATCAGTCCATGACAGGATGATTATGGAAAAGGGATGGTTTGACGTGACAATGCCTGATCTGAACCAGAGCAATCCGCTGGTTGAGACTTATCTCATCCAGACCAGCCTCTGGTGGATCGCCTTCAGTGACCTTGACGGCATACGGATGGATACACACCCCTATCCCCAGCCTGACATGATGGCAAGGTGGGCTAAGCGCGTCGAAGAGGAGTTCCCCGGGTTCTTCATCGTCGGGGAGGTATGGTATGATGACCCTGCTCTCTCCTCATACTGGGCACTGAACAAGGTGAATCACGACGGGTACAGGTCCAACCTCCCCTCGCTGACTGACCTGCCTTTGTGCTTTGCCACACACAGGGCCTTCGAAGGCAAGCTTAATCCCACTGACGCGATGTCGAAACTGTACAACATGCTCTCCCAGGACTTCCTCTATCCCGAGCCGTTCAGGAACGTGATCTTCCTCGATAACCATGACATGACACGTTTCTTTACCCAGACCGGCAAAAGCCTTGAAGTCTATAAAATGGGACTGAGCTATATAATGACCACAAGGGGGATCCCCCAGATATATTACGGTACCGAGATAGTCATGGACGGCGATAAGAGCAGGGGTGACGGCTACCTGAGGGAGGACTTCCCCGGAGGCTGGCCCGGAGACACCAAAAACGTATTCACAGAAGCAGAACTGACAGAGATGGAGAAGGAAGCACTTGCCTTTACAAAGAAGGTCCTCAACTGGAGGAAAGGGAAAGAAGTCATCCATACCGGGAAACTGAAGCATTATATCCCGAATGATGGCGTGTACGTCTACTTCCGCTACAACGACAGCGAGAGTGTTATGGTGGTGATCAACAACAATGACAAAGAGAGTAAGACCGTTCAAAAGTCAAAATACGAGGAATCTCTCTCCGGCTTCACAAAGGGCTTCGATATTATCTCCGGAAAGCCTGTTGATGACCTCGACTCGTTTGAGATAGGGCCCAAAACTGCAATGATTATTGAACTAAAATAACCTGATAATGATGAAAGAGAACATTTTAAAGATCATCCTGCTTGTTGTTGCACTGGCCACCGTGGCTGTGGCATGCAAGCCGAAGGCGGCCGCTGTGATTGAGCCGCTGAAGACAACGGTGAAACACGCCGACTGGACCCGCAATATGGTCCTCTATGAGATCAATGTAAGGCAGTTCTCACAGGAGGGAACATTTGCAGGTGTCGACAGCGCACTGCCACAGCTTAAGGAGCTGGGAGTAAACGTACTGTGGTTCATGCCCATCTATCCGATAGGTGTGGAGAACCGCAAAGGTGAACTGGGAAGTTACTATTCAATAAGTGATTACATGGGTGTTAACCCGGAGTTCGGTACCCTGGACGACTTTAAAGCACTTGTAGCCAGGGCACATGAGATGGGATTCCATGTGATCCTCGACTGGGTTGGTAACCACTCTGCGTGGGATAATCCACTTGCAACACAGTACCCCGAATGGTACGAGAAGGATTCAACAGGCAATTTTGTCTCTCCCTTCGACTGGACCGATGTAATTCAGTTTGACTATACGGCTGAGCCACTTTGGGATTATATGGTTGGAGCAATGAAGTACTGGGTGGCTGAGGTTGGTGTCGACGGCTACAGGTGTGATTTCCCGGGACTGGTGCCGGAGGAGTTCTGGTTCAGGGCAACCACCGAGCTCAACGCCGTCAGACCGGTTCTCATGCTGGCCGAGGATGAAGATCACTCTTACCTCCTTGAGCGTGCCTTCAACATGAACTATGCATGGGCTCATCACCACCTGATGAATGCCGTGGCTGCAGGCCAGCGCAGGCCGGCCTCCCTAGACAGCATATTGCAGTATGAGATGAAGCGTTATGACCCGGAGTCGTACAGGCTGAGGTTCATGACCAATCACGACGAGAACTCGTGGAACGGCACCATTGACGAGAAGCTGGGTGATGCACAGAAGGCCTTCGCAACATATATATTCACTGTCCCGGGGGTGCCGCTTCTTTACAACGGCCAGGAAGCTGATCTTGACAAGAGACTCGAGTTCTTCAAGCGTGACCCCATTGAGTGGAAGGAGACTGAGCTCCGCCCGTTCTACACGAAACTTGTGCACCTGCGCACATCGCACCCTGCCCTGCGTCACGGAACGGAAGGCGGGTCTTATGTCACACTGAAGACTGACCAGAAGAGTGTCTATGCATATAAGCGTGTCAAGGGGGAGAATGAGGTTCTTGTAATCCTGAACCTCAGCAAGAGTCCTGTAACTGTTGCGTTGAAGGACGGCGACACGGCAGGCACATACAACGATCTTTTTGCGGACGCCGGGGTTGAGATAGCTCAGGGCCGGAAGATGCAGATGGAGCCGTGGGGTTATATGGTCCTTACAAAATAAACCGGTTATTAATTTGGTTGGTTTTATACAAAACCCCGGGCGGCATGGTCCGGGGTTTCTTATATATACAACACAGCTGATTACTGACTGAAGACTGCTGACTGAAGACTGCCGACTGGATGTCACCTCTGCAACCTGACAACCTTCCTCACCGCCGATATTCTCCCCGAGGTTACCTTCAGGTAATATACCCCCGGTGCAAGACCGGCGCCTTCAAGCGTCATCTCGCTGATACCGCCCGGAACAGCCTTTAGCCATACCCTTGAGCCACCAACCGAGAACACCTCGACCGTATGCGGCTGAAACTCGTGTTCACCTGTGAACATGATCACCGCCTCCTCAGTAAACGGATTGGGAAAAACATCAAACAGGGCTCCGCTGCTGCCATCATAAGCGGGCTGATCATCAATGCCTGTCAGGAACGACGGCCTGGCTACCTGTTTGGAGGTGTACAGCCTGTACTCACCCTGCTGCAGTGAGATGGGTGTGTTCTGGTTGGCGGTGCTCACATCCATTGCAGTACCCCTGAAAAACTCATACCAGGTACCTGTCCTGGTGAAATTGGGTGCAATCTCGCGGGGGAACAGGTCAAAATTTCCCATCACAACCACATCCATATCAGAATGTTGTATGTTCAGTCTCTTCGTCTCTCCCGACTCAAAAATGCTGAAATTATCTGACGAAAAGGCCGGGTTACTCTTCTTCAGTTCGGCCAGGGCTGCGAAATTATCAAACAAGTTCTTTCTCGCAGCTACATTGTAATAATCCCATTTAATCGGTTTGGGACCCAGCGGATCATTATTGTAGTTTTTGGCAAAGTCATACCCCAGCTCCTGGAACTGCCACAGCATTTTCGGACCGGGAATTGTCATAAAAAAGGTTGCAGTCAGCTTTATCCTTTTGAGGGCAATATTCAGGTCCCTTATATTGTAACCTCCTACTGCTTCTCCCTGATCGAGGTTCAGGAACATGATCCTCTCCTCATCATGGCTTTCCATGTAGTCAACTATTCCGGGAACGGTCCACCCCCTGTTAACCCACGAGGCCTCAGCTATTGACATATTCCAGTCGCTGTGACTGGTTGAGGCCGCCTGGTAACGGAACTTGGCTGAGCCCCAAAGCAGGAATCCGCTGGCTGCAAGCTCCTTCTCCTCGTTATTGTCAGCGAAATGCTCCAGAATAAGCAGAGCGTCAGGCTTGTATGATTTGATCTTATCACCTATTCTCTTAAGGATGGCTATTCTTGCAGCATCATACGCCCATCCGTCACCGGGAGTATTTGTAAATCCCTTTGTAAAGTCGAACCTGAAGCCGTCCGCCTTGAATTCCTGTATCCAGTAATGGCATACGCTGTCAGCGAATGCCTTCGTCTGGTTGCTCGTGTGGTTAAAGTCATAACCCCAGGAGAAGGCCTGGTTCGGTGACACAACGTTAAACCACGGGTTATTGGCTGCAGGCTGATTAGTAGTGCTGTTCCAGTACATCCTGACCAGCGGGTTGGTACCGAAGGCGTGGTTGAGCACTATGTCGAGGATGACCGCAATACCCCGGCTGTGACAGGAGTCAATCAGTTCTTTCAGGTCATTTGCCGGGCCATAATACTTGTCGACCGCAAAATACATCGATGGATTATACCCCCAGCTGCTGTTACCCTCAAACTCGTTCACCGGCATCAGTTCGATGGCAGTGACGCCCAGCCGGCTGAAATATGCCAGTGTGTCGCGTATCGTTTTAAAGTCGTGTTTCTCAACAAAATCGCGAACCAGCATCTCGTATATAATCAGCGTATCTTTTTTCGGAGCGGCGAAGCTGCTGTTTTTCCATACATAAGCCGGCGGCCTGGTCTGAAGGACCGAGACAAGGTTTTCCGCCTTGCCTTCGGGGTATGCTTTGAGACCCGGGTATGTCGATTCATCAATGTACTTGTCGTTCCACGGATCGAGCACCTTGGTGCTGTAGGGATCTGGTATCCTTAGATTCTCATCAATCAGGTACTGGAATCCGTACTCCTCATCAGGATCGAGCCCCGTCACCGCCAGCCAGTACCACTCACCGTCAGGGCTTCTCTTCATAAATCCCTCGCTGCTGTGCACCCAGTTGTTAAAGTCGCCCATCACGAATACACTGCTCTTGTAGGGAGCATACAGCAGGAATGTCGCGGAATTGTCTCCCGTGATGTTCACCCCGGGTTTCAGACCAGCCGGCACTGCCTGGGTCACTGTAGCAGTGCGTATGAAGTAGTAAGCGGAATCGGCTTTCAAAACATTGTTATGCCATGCCCTCACCAGAAGTTTGAAGAGTCCGGTACCGGATGCGGTGACGGTGTGAGACAGTGAGGTTTCAGTAACCTTTTTCAGCCTGACGCCATTTTGGAGTAGTATTATGGAGTCAGAAACTGAGGCAGAGGCAAGCACAGGGATCTGCTCACCCGGATCGGCAAGTGAAGTGTACTTGTCGGGTTGGGAAAGCAAAAGCTCGAAGGCAGCTGCCTCACTTACGTTGTAGAAGATATCTGCCCCTCCGACATCACGGCCGGTGATGGTGCCTGTCAAGGCGCTGTTACGAAAGACAAAAGACATCCTGAGGATCTGTTCACCCGCAGGTACGCCGTAAAACTCCCTTATCGATGGGGTGATTGACAGGGTATAAACATTGGCTGACACTCGTGTCAGCTTCGCCTTGGGCACAAAGGTGCCCCAGGGTGCAATTACATATTTCCAGTCTGCAGGTCCGGAGCTAAGGTTAGTTATCACGCCCGTATGGGCATAGACATCATCACCGGTATAGTCCTTCAGACCCATGTCGCCCTTGTCTGCGTTGAAGGTAATAACAACCGGTCCTGATGAAACGGGAAATACCGGATCGGTAACAATGACCTGTGCAACTGATGTCAAACCCCACGCTGCCAGGGCTAGTATTAAGAATGTTGTTTTTGCTCTCGTCATTTCGCGTTAGCGTATTGATTATCCGTTAAATATAATCAAAAACCTCTTCTTTGACAGGAAGAGGTTTTTGATTTTGAAAGAACACTACGGCAATAACCGCAACATTGGGGGCTATTCCGCTTAGTTCATTGTCAGTGTTGCCACCATAGACCAGGGGTCCAGGGTAATTGTATAGTTGCCTGCCACCGGAACTGTTAAGTTGGCACCATTGTCTGATGTCAATTCTGCAAGTGTTCCGCCGAGACTGTAACTCCAATCGTCATTGGCCCTGAACTTGAATGAGGCAGCAGTAAGGTTAAGAGTAACGGTAAATCGACCGTGAACTGCATCCCATGTCATGTTCGTGTCATCTGACCAGCCGCCGGGTGTTGCATCACCAATGACGCCCCATCTGTCTGCGCGGTAGGTGTATGCCAACGGATGGCTGAGGTCAAGCGTGATAGCGTAGTCATCTTCTACTGTGGTAGCGATATTGTCACCGCCAGCTCCAAGGGCATTGCTGCCTGCCGGTGCTCCATAGTTTAAACCCCAGTCGTCATTCGCCCTGAACTTCCAGCCTCCCACAGGCATGTGCATGCCACCTTTCCATACCTGTACGGCAGGATCATAAGTAAGCGGCACCTGTGAGCCCCATGAGGTCAGATCACCGATGACACCCCAGACCGTTGCAACGGCAGTGTATGTCATTGGATTAACTCCGGCGTTGATATTGATCTTGTAGAATCCGGCCGGCAGGACAATGTTACCTGCATTCCCATCTGAACTGAGCGTACCGGCTAAAGTGCCGGCTCCGTAGTTCGGACCGTCCCAATTGGGTTTTGAAGCTATCTTCCACTCATTTGTAGCTCCTGCCATATAGACGTAACCTTCCACATTGTTGGGGTTGGCCGCGTTGCTCTTTACCATCGGTGATTTGTCAGGTGACCAGTCGGCCAGGCCTGAGCCCGGATAGCTGGCTGCCACATAGTTGCCCGGCACATACCATTGACGAACACTTACAAGCGTTGTGAATGATATTTGCGGACCGTATGCTGTTCCTGCACTGTTGGTTGCATAGGCGCGCACATAGTAGGTCGTCAGACCGCTCAGTCCTGTGAGAGAGCTTTCAAACACGCCGATAGCATCACCGTCAGTGGTCTTGCTACCTGCAACAGTAGGATTGGCTGTTGTTCCATAGACTACACCGCGTGCCGTGACAGCCGACCCTCCGTCAGCGGTTACCTCACCTCCGGTTGTGGCTGTTGTACCTCCCACCGCGGTGGCGGCTGCGGTTGTGACCGTGGCCAGTATAGGCAGTGTGGTGAAGGTGAGCTCCTCACCGTAGACAGTACCGGCCGGACCGGTAGCATAGGCACGTGCATAGTAGGTCTTTGCAAATGCCAGGCCGGTGAGAGGAACATTGTATGTAGCCTTAGTGGCTATTTCCGTAAAGATTGCCTTTGATTTGGCTATCGTGGGATTGGGTTCCAGATCATAGACAACGCCCTTTTCGGTGAAGCCGTCACCCTCAGCCACCACAAATCCAATGACAGTGGCTGAGTTGGAGGTTACGTTAAACACCTTGGTAGTCGCAAGTGTTGGATCGAGTCTGATCTCAGATGTCTCCTTGGTGCAGCCTGAGAGTATAATCACGGCTGCAACCGGGAGCATCATTATTCTGAATATTGATTTTATTTTCATAAATCTTTCTGTTTTATGTCCCGGGACTAGTTGTTCTTGACTACAGTAGCTGAGCCGGCTTCATTCGGGCCGTTAGGCTGAGTTATTGTCAGCGTGATCGTGTAGTTGCCGGCTGTAGCAGGAATATTGTTACCGTCATGGAACAGGTCGTTCAGGTTACCGGTATTGCTCTTGTTGTACCCAATGTTCCATGCCCATCCGTCGTTGAGTCTGAACTTGAACTCACCGTCAACAAGGTTTAGAGTAATAGACCATATGCCCGTTGCGGGGTTGTAATCCATCTTCTGGTCAGGAGAATCCCATCCGTTGGGTGTTGCCGAACCGACCAGGCCGATCATGTAAGCCGAGATTTCGTAAGTACCTGCAATGACATCGACGTTCAGCCTGTGCCAACCGTTGGCAGCAGGAACGATAGCAGCTCCATTCGCAGAAAGGACACCGCCGACACCGCCGTAAGCCGTTCCGGCATCAGGGTCAGTGAAAGTGAATGAATTGGCTGTGTTAAACTTAACAAGGCCGGTGTATTTGCCGTCACCAAGAGCTGATTCTATCTTCTGATCCATACCCGAACCAACAAGATTAAGCCGTGGAAGACCGTAAAGAGTCACACTGGCGTTCTTCAGGGCAGATATAAAGGAAAAAGGATTACTACCGGTGCCGGGAGCCCCGGTGCCTGCATCAACGACCAATTGTGCCCTGACGCGGAAATCAAGAGGTGTTGAGGCGTCAGCCGGGAACTTCTTAAGAAGTATACCGTTGAGATCACTTACGGTGATCTTCATCGATTTGTTTTGTACGCCGGACCAGATAACCACAGGATCAGCAAAGGCAGTACCTGCGGCGCAAGCCTCGAGGTAATATGTTGCTGAGGCCTGGAAACCCGGGTCTATGGGAGTGCCGATGAACTCAAGCACATCATTTCCATTCGGTCTTTCAAGAGTAAGATCCGGAATGGTAGTGAGCGTCGGAGCAATCGGGTTGGCTGAAATGGTGACCATCTCGCCGTCTTTCTCACAACCTGCGAGAAGGATTGCCAAACCGATGAATGTCAGATATATTAATAAATTCTTCTTCATTTCTCTTTTGATTTAGGATTAATAACCGGGGTTATTCTGCCCGTTGTAGTTCGGATTGGCTGACAGCTCGTCACCCGGGATCGGGAAAAGATCGAGGTGGTCTGCTGTGCTGGCGCCTGCATATGCTCCACCCTTCCATTGCCACAGGTATTCACCGCCGGTGAATTTCCCGAAGCGTACAAGGTCAGTGCGTCTTTGTGCTTCATAATAGAACTCGCGTCCGCGCTCGTCAATGAGGAAGTCAAGATCCAGGTCAGCTGCGGTTATATTGCCGCTCGTATTGCCGTAGGCCCGTTCCCTGATCTTGTTGATGTCCAGCACAGCTGCTTCGATGTTTGCAGCACCGCCCAGTCTGAAAAGCGACTCGGCCCTCATCATATAAGCGTCGGCCAGGCGGAAGACCGGAAAGTCAGTACATGCAAATGCAGTGTTGTAATTTGCCGGTCTCGAGCCGTCAGCGTTGCGTGCAGTGAATTTGTAGACACCTATACCATAGTCGCCGCTGGCTGAGGGTGCAGGAATGTTCTTTTCCTTCTTGAGCTTCAGGAAGACTCTCTGGTCATCACTCTGTGCAAAGGTAGGATCACTGGCCGGTATCGGCACATTGCCGTATGTGGCAATAGTATCAACCATCAGATCCAGGAACTGGATCCTGGCACGATTACCGTTCCAGTTGGTGTTGGAGGTCAGTCCGTGGAAGTCCTCTGCCCTGACATAAAGAGCGTCGCTTGATGATTCGATGATGAAGGTCGTGCCCACATATCCCTGTGTATTGACACCGTCCTGTTCCCATGCGAAGATCATCTCCGGGTTGTGGCGGCCGTCGTTGTCGGCGGAGAAGTTCTGCCTGTAGTCTGTGGCAAGTGAATACTGTCCGCTTGTGAAGACTTTGTCACAGTAGGTCTTGCAGTCACCCCAGCGCGGTGTGCCGGTATAGACTTCCGCATTCAGATAGAGCCGTGCAAGAAGCATCCAGGCTGCTGCCTGATCTGCCTGGGGATATGAGAACTTAGGTGCTCCGAGAGTGTTTTCGATTGCAAGCAGTTCAGACTCGATGTAATTGAATATCTCCGTCCTTGTCCCTATCTCCGGGAAAAACTTGCCAACGCCGTCAGCCTCTGTAGTAAAGGGGAACTGTCCGAACAGGTCAATTGCCCACGAATAGGCCAGTGCCCGGAGGAACCGTGCTTCAGCGATATACCTTTCAGAGTTTTCGCCACCGTAGGTCTGTGCATTGTTGATGAAGTCGTTTGCGTAGGTGATACTTAACGCCAGACGCTGATAGAGCGCAGTAAGGAACGGATTGCTCGGGCTCCATGTCTGGGTGTTGAGGTCAGCAATACCGACATCTCCCCATGCGCATATAGCCTCGTCTGTAGTAATCTCCTGGAGATTCCATAGGGCCCTCATCGTAGTGAAGAAGTTACCGTCTGATGCAGTGATGTCATCACCGCCGTTTGATCCCTGCCCTGAGATGATGAAGCTCGCATAGATCTTACCAAGGGCCATTTTCATATAGACAGGATCATCACCGAGGTTACCGGCAAGGATTTTTGTCGGGTCCTGAGGGGTGACATCCAGATCTTTCACGCATGATGAAATCATCAGTGCTGAAAGTATAATTCCGAATATTACGATTTTCTTATTCATATCTGCTTATCGATTTTATAATTAGAAGGTAAGCCCTACGCCAAGCATGAAGGTGCGCGGCCTGGGATAGAAGTTATTGTCTATACCGCCGCTGACCTCCGGGTCAAGCCCGCTGTATTTGGTTACGATCAGTGCATTCTGTACGGTGAAGCTGACGCGTGCTCCGACAGCTCCGAAGAGCTCTTTAAAGCTGTAGCCTGCACTTACGTTGTCAAGCTTGAGGAATGAGGCATTCTCGACGAAATAGTCGCTGGTGAACTGCCGCTTGACAAAATCTGTCTCGGCCAGTGCCCTGGTGAAGTTCTTCCAGTAGCCGATCTGCTGCATCTGGTCATATGACGCGCCGGAGGCTACCTGATTGTAAACATAGTTGCCTATGCTTGCACGGGCTGATGCTGACAGGTCAAAGTTTTTGTACTCGAACCTTGCGGAAAGCCCAAAAAGAAAGTCAGCAACCGGATTATGATAGATGTATTTGTCAGCGTTATCGCCGCTTACAACACCACCTGCACCTGACTCATCAACATAAAGCCCTTCGATGGGTTTGCCGTTGGCATCGTACACCTGGCGGTTAACGAAGAAGGCGTAAGCCGGGAAGCCGACCCTGGTCACCTGCTTGGTGCCTGTCATGCCGTCACCGTATGTTATACCGATGTAATTGGGATCATCCGTAAGAAGCAGCTTCGTGATCTTGTTTACGTTGTAGGTCGCATTAAAACCTACTGAAAGAAGCATATCATTCGTTGAAACCGGAATGAAGTTCAGTGAGAGCTCTGCTCCTGTGTTCTCAAGACTCCCCACGTTTGTAAGCAGGGTATTTGAGAAGTTGCTGCCGCTCGATACCGTAACCGAGTTGAGGAGATCGTCTGTTACTCTTTTATAAAGGTCAAGTGAACCCGTGATGCGGTCATTGACAAAGCCGAAATCGAGACCGGCGTTAATCGTTGTTGTCTCCTCCCACTTGATGTCAGGGTCATAGGCATCAGGTCTAAGTGTGGGAAGGAACTCCCCGTCAATGTAATAGTATGAACCTTCTGATGCCTCCCGGTACAGAGCCATGGCGGGATAGTCATTACCTATGTCCTGCTGCCCGGTGATACCCCACCCAAGCCTTAGCTTGAGGTCAGATACAGCCTTGACATTTTTCAGGAAGGATTCATCCTTGATCTTCCATGCAAGTGCAACTGAAGGGAACAGCCCCCAGCGGTTTTCCGGTGCAAACCTCGATGAACCGTCCTCACGTACGGTGACGGTGACAAGGTACTTGTCCATAAGTGTATAATTGATACGACCAAAGAACGATACAAGATAGTTCTCGGTAATAAAAGAAGAGCTGTCTGACTTCTGATAAAGAGGATGTTCGGCATCAATCCTGCCGCGGGTGTAGGTCTGGCCTTCCCTCTCGAAGTGCTGCCATGAGTAACCTGCGGTCACGTCAACAACACTCTGGATACTGCTGATATCCTTGTTGTAGTTCAGGTAAAAGTCGAGCAGATTATTAGAGTTGGTACCGCTGTAATCGGAAAGCTTTCCGTAAAGCGGGGCTGTCAGAACCGAGGGAGATGTCTTGGGACGGTTGTTGTGTCCGACACTCTCCGAGTAATCAGTGGCCAGGTTGAGGTTGGCCCTCAGTTCAGGAAGGAAAGGAAGCGCATAATCGAGCTGTATGTTCCCGATAACCCTGTTTACCACTGACCTGTCGTCTGCTTCAAGAGCCTGCTCAACAGGGTTGGGTGTTCCAAGGTTGGCACCGTAATTGGCCCACTGGAAATACCCGGCTGAAAGAGGATTTCCATCCATGATCACCTGTGTCGGATCCATGTTCACTGCTGAACCTATAGCCCCGGAAGAACCGAAATTGTGATGGCTGTTCATTCCCTTGACGTTCAGGTTGACCTTAAGTGCGTCATTGAAGAATGTGGGGTTGAGGTTAAGTGAGCCCGTGAAACGCTGCATGTCAGTGTTCTTCAGAATACCCTCCTGGTCAGTGTACCCGACGGAGAAGCGGTATGGAAGGGTTTTGACTGCTCCCGAGAGACTAAGGTTATGGTCATGTGACAGTGCAGTGCGGAAGATCTCTTTCTGCCAGTTGGTGTTCTGCGTGCCGAGAAGCTCCAGGTTGTCGATGCCGAACAGGCCTGACCTGTCAAGTGCGAGTTTCCTGATCTCATCACCGGAGAAGACATCAACAAAGGCAATGGCGTTGGAGACCGAAACGTTTCCGTCATAAGAAACTGTCAGCGGGCTGCCTGCCTTTCCTTTCTTGGTAGTTATGAGAATAACACCGTTAGATGCCCTTGATCCGTAGATTGCAGTTGCGGAGGCATCTTTCAGTACCGTGAAAGTCTCGATGTCGTTGGGGTTTACAAACGACAGTAAGTTCGAGCTCCCGGAAACGTTATTGTTGTCAATGGGTACGCCGTCAATGATGATCAGCGGATCGTTGGAGGCATTAAGTGAGGAACCGCCGCGGACCCGGATTGTTGACCCGCTGCCGGGTGCACCACCGGCAGTGGTGATGACCACACCGGCGCTCTTGCCCACCAGCAGATCCTGCGGTGAGGTGATGGCACCCTTGTTGAAGTCCTTGGAGCTTACTGCTGCCACTGACCCTGTTGCATCACTCTTCTTAACGGTACCGTAACCGATGACCACCACCTCGTCGAGGGCCTGGACATCAGTACGCATTACCACATTGATTACAGTCTGATCAGCGACTGTAACCTCCTGCGGCAGATAACCGATGAAAGTGAAAACAAGAACATCTCCCGGCTGAGCCATTAGGGAATATTCTCCGTTACCGCCGGTAATAGCTCCCGTCAGCGTGCCCTTTACAACGACATTCACTCCGGGGAGCGTCTGTCTGTCGGCCGCATCGGAAACTGTACCTGACACTCTTACCTGTTGCCCTAAGGCAACAAGACTCATCATTATGCCGAAGGTCAGCATGAAGAGCCGTTTTCCAGTTAGTTTCTCCATAAATAGATTAGTTTAATTGCAGTTTAC
>JBGSLG010000123.1:0-4653 GCA_041740815.1 Bacteroidales bacterium | reverse complement strand
GGCGGCGAGGGTCACCCCCAGTGACTTGCCGAATTCGAGCAGCCGTGACCGCCGCAGCGGATCAGAATAGAAGCCGGCCATGGCGAACACCAAGAGAAAAAAAAGCGGTATGAGAAAGATCCCCAGGTAGAATTTATTGCCCAGCTCCATCCTGAAGTATTCTCCGTATAAACGTGTTTCAATAAAGTATTTACGGAACAGGTAAAAGAGTCCCCACGCTACGGCTGAGCCGGCGAAATCAGCAAAAATATAAGACAGTGAAATCCGGCGGGCAAATTTTTTCATCAGTGTGTGCGAGCGATATGCAAAGATATCTGTTATTTTTAGACCAAAATCATGCTGTAATGATTGAGGAGTCATTTGAAGCTAAAGGCAAGAGAAAGAAGCTAATAGAGGAGCTGCGTGGCAAAGGTATCAGTGATGAGCGGGTGCTTGAGGCCATGGGAAGGGTGCCGCGACATTTTTTCATGGATGATGCCTTTCTCAGGCATGCATACCAGGATAAGGCCTTCCCGATATCTGCGGGCCAGACAATATCACAGCCGTATACTGTTGCCATTCAGACTATACTGCTTAATGTGGGAAAGAGGGACAAGGTGCTTGAGATAGGAACCGGATCGGGTTACCAGGCTGCAATACTGGCGGAGTTGGGAGTGAAGGTGTATACAATCGAGCGGCAGCGGGAGCTGTACCGGAAGGCACAGGTGATGCTTAATTCACTGGGCTACAGGATACAATTTTTTCTTGGCGACGGTTACGAGGGGCAGCCGCAGTACGGACCCTATGACGGAATCATCATAACGGCAGCGACGGCTGACGTGCCTGACAAATTACTCAGACAGCTCCGTGTGGGCGGAAGGCTGGTTGCGCCGCGCGGCGAGCGTGATTCACAGGTGATGACGCTGTACGTTCGCAAAGGGGAGGAGGAATGGGAGACATCAACACACGGGAACTTTGTCTTTGTCCCCATGCTGAAAGGTATTGCCGGAGGAAACGAAAGAGAATGACAATATGAAGATATACAGGGAGGAGTTCTCCCCAATACAGGTTAACACATATATTGTGGAGGGTGACAACGGCGGATGCATAATCATCGACTGCGGCTGTTACGGCAGTACAGAGGAGAAAAGGCTTGAGGATTTTCTTACTGCCCGGGGGCTCAAACCGGAGCTCCTGATCAATACTCACTGTCACCTTGATCATGTTTTCGGGAATGCATTCATGCTGGAACGCTACGGATTACGTTCATGGTTTCACGAGGGCGACAGGTACAATCACACCACCGCCCCCAAGCATGCCCTCATGTTCGGGCTTGACATGGAGGCGCCACCGGAGCCGGCCGGTTATCTCGTTGACGGAGAGGTTGTTTCTGCGGCAGGACTGAGTTTTAAGGTCATTGCCGTTCCCGGACATTCTCCGGGCGGAATAGCGTTTTACTCGGAGAATGATGGTGTAATATTCACCGGTGATGCATTGTTTGCCGGGAGCATCGGACGGTCTGACCTGCCTGGAGGCAACCATGAACAACTTATTACGAACATACGCACCCGGCTTTTCTCCCTTCCTCCCGGCACGGTTGTGTATCCCGGGCACGGACCGGAGACAACTGTCGGGGAGGAGATGAGGAGTAATCCCTATTTCTCCTGAAACCCATATATCAGATACAGTAATGTTATGGCAACAAAATCAGGTCATGGGTGTTGCATACTAGCTTGGGCAATGGAGGTTTATTATGGTTAATTATGATTAATATGCTTTTTTTTATAACTCCCTTTGTGCTAATTTCGCTTCGTTCCTCTGAAAAAAAAAATTAACTGAATAGTATATGACATCCGATCATTTTGTAAACCGTCACATCGGACCGCGTGATAGTGAAGCCGGTGAGATGTGCAGGACTATTGGCGTTGATTCTCCAGAACAGCTGATAAACCAGACTGTTCCGGCATCGATCAGGCTTGACAAACCTCTCACCCTGCCCCCGGCAATGAGTGAGAACGAATACCTCGCCCACGTAAGGGAGCTAGGGAAGCGAAACAAGCTTTTCCGGTCGTTCATCGGTCAGGGTTATTACGGTGTGGCTGTTCCGCCGGTGATCATCCGCAATGTGCTTGAGAACCCGGCATGGTACACCTCGTATACACCTTACCAGGCTGAGATCTCACAGGGGAGGCTTGAGGCCTTGCTGAACTTCCAGACCATGGTGACAGGACTCACTGCGATGGAAATAGCCAATGCCTCACTGCTTGATGAGGCTACGGCAGGTGCCGAAGCAATGATTATGATGTATAATGCACGGTCTCGTGATAAGGTGAAGGCCGGTGCAAACAAGTTTATGGTTGACAATTCGGTCTTCAGGCAGACCCGTGACGTTCTCATCACCCGTGCTGCACCGCTTGATATTGACCTGCAGTTTGTTGATTACACACAGATAGAGCCTGACGGTCAGCTGTTCGGTGTTCTGGTGCAGTATCCTGCAGCCTGTGGTGAGATTCGCGATTACCGCGAGCTGGTTGGTAAGGTTCACGCAGAGGGTGCCCTGGTAGGGGTGGGAGCAGACCTGATGAGTCTTGCCCTTCTGACACCTCCGGGTGAGTGGGGTGCAGACATCGTTTTCGGCTCCAACCAGCGTTTTGGTCTTCCGATGAGCTACGGCGGTCCGCATGCCGGATTCTATGCAACAAGGGATGATCTGAAACGTAACATGCCGGGACGTATCATCGGGGTATCGGTAGATGTACACGGAAACCAGGCCCTTCGTATGGCGCTTCAGACACGCGAGCAGCATATCAAACGCGAGAGGGCTACCTCTAACATATGTACGGCACAGGCACTTCTGGCAACCATGTCTGGCATGTACGCCCAGTATCACGGGCCGGAAGGCATCAGGAGCATCGCCATGCATATCTTTTCAACGGCATGCACCCTGTCAAAAGCCCTGAAGGCGATGGGGTACATCATTAAGCATGAGCAGTTCTTTGATACCGTGAGGGTACAGGCAGTACCGGGTGTCACCTCGGATATGATTCAGAAGATCGCTCTCAGCAAGGGGATCAACATGTGGTATCCCTGCGGCAACTGCGCAGTCATTAGCACTGACGAGGTCACCACACTGAAGGAAATCAATGACCTGGTGGCAGTGTTCGCTGAGGCAGCCGGTAAAAAGGCAGAGGAGGTCACAGGGCTTTGTGACTGTTTCTGTGTTGATGACAAGTTCAAGCGGACATCACCGTTTATGCAGGAGCGTGCTTTCAATAATTACCACAGCGAGACTGACATGATGCGTTACATCAAGATGCTGGAGCGCAAGGACTTTTCGCTGGCAAACGGCATGATACCACTGGGGTCATGCACAATGAAACTCAATCCGGCAGCCTCGATGTTTGCCATGAGCTGGCCGGAGTTCGGTAATATACACCCATTTGTTCCGGCTGATCAGGCAGGGGGCTATTATAAGGTGATGGAGGAGCTTGGAGAGGCGCTGAAGGAGATTACCGGTTTTGATGCGGTCTCTTTCCAGCCCAACTCAGGCGCTGCCGGTGAGTATGCAGGACTGATGGTAATCAGACAGTATCATATCAGCCGAAATGAGGGTCACCGTGATGTGGCGCTCATACCATCATCGGCACACGGAACCAATCCTGCCAGTGCTGCAATGGCCGGTATGAGAGTGATAGTGGTGGAGTGTGATGAGAACGGCAACATCAGCGTGGAGGATCTGCGGAAGAAAGCTATTGAACACCGTGATAACCTGAGCTGTGCCATGATAACATATCCCTCTACACACGGTGTCTTCGAGGAGGCTATCGTGGAGATGACGGGTATTATTCATGAGAATGGCGGTCTGGTGTATATGGACGGGGCGAACATGAATGCCCAGGTGGGGCTGACCAGTCCTGGTCATATAGGAGCCGACGTATGTCATCTGAACCTGCACAAGACCTTCTCCATACCTCACGGCGGCGGTGGTCCGGGTATGGGTCCGATTCTTTGCAATACCAAGCTGGCTGAGTTCCTGCCATCGCACCCTGTCGTGAAGACCGGGGGCAGTCACGGCATCACCGCTGTTGCGGCAGCGCCGTTTGGCAGCGCTCATGTGCTAACAATCAGCCATGCCTATGTGATGATGCTTGGGGGCGAGGGTATGACGAAATCAACTGTCTATGCCATCCTGAATGCCAACTATATTGCCGCCTCACTGAGTGGCATATACAAGGTCCTCTATACCGGTTCAAACAACCGGTGTGCTCATGAGATGATCTTCGACTGCAGGGGCTTTAAGGATGCGGGCGTGGATGAGTCGGATATAGCCAAGAGACTGATGGACTACGGTTTCCATGCCCCTACACTCTCATTCCCGGTACACGGCACACTGATGGTTGAGCCCACGGAGTCGGAGCCAAAGGCTGAGCTCGACAGGTTCATTGAGGCCATGAAGGGCATCTGGCGGGAGATTGAAGAGATAAAGGAAGGCAAGGCTGACAGGGCTGACAACGTACTCAAGAATGCACCACATACTGCTGCAGCTGTCATCGCAGACAGCTGGAGTCATGCCTATCCGCGTGAGAAGGCTGCGTTCCCGTTGCCATCGATCGTCGAGAACAAGTTCTGGCCTTCGGTGGGAAGGGTGGATAACGGTTACGGCGACCGCAACCT
>JBGSLG010000122.1:0-11033 GCA_041740815.1 Bacteroidales bacterium | reverse complement strand
GGGGCAAAGATAATGAAAAAAATTATCTTTGTTTACGGGGCAGTCAGGCTGTCCTCACAGACTTGATGGAGCATAATCCCGGAACGGAAACACAGAAGAAAACTCCCTTTGGACTCATCCTTCACCTTCACCCACGGAAGGTTCGGGAGTCGACGCTACGCTTTAGTCTGACCTTTGGGCTGGGCGGCATGGCGGCACTGCTGGTGGTGATACAGTTGGTCACCGGACTATTGCTCAAGTTTCATTACGAACCCTCCCCGGAGAACGCCTATAACTCGATCCTTAACTTGCAGGAGAGCCTGCTCTTTGGCAGCATGCTGCGAAACATCCACCACTGGAGCGCAATAGCCCTGGTATGGTTGGCCTTCCTGCACATGCTGCGTGTAATCTTCACGGGGGCCTACCGCAAACCACGACATGCATCATGGCTGTTCGGACTGGCGCTGCTGATACTCGTCGTCCTCTCAAACTTCACAGGATACCTGCTGCCATGGGACCAACTCTCATACTGGGCTGTGACGGTAAGTACCAGCCTCCTCTCATACATACCCCTGGCAGGAGAATTCCTCCGCGAAGCACTGCTGGGCGGCAAAGAGGTGGGGCAACCGACACTTACCAACTTCTTTAACCTTCATACCGGCGTGATACCTTTGTTGATGATAGTCCTCATGGGCTACCACTTCTGGAGGATACGTAAAGCAGGTGGTGTTATCGTGGCTGATAAAGACCTCAACAGCCCGATGGTTGACACCAGGCCGAACCTTGTCAACCGCGAGTTTATGGTGGCACTGGTACTTCTCGCCGCTATCCTTCTTCTCAGCAGCCTTCTGGATGCACCTCTGCGCGAGAGGGCCAACCCCTCATTCAGTCCCAACCCCGCCAAGGCGCCATGGTACTTCATGGGACTGCAGGAACTGCTTATACACTTCCATCCCTTCTTTGCAGTGGTAGTCATCCCGGTGACCGTACTTGCAGCAGCCATATGGCTTCCGTACTTAGAAACTAAAGACAAAAATCAGGGTATCTGGCTTCTGTCAACCGCAGGGATAATATCAGCGATATTCTCTCTGGCAGCAGGGGTACTTTTTACCGTGATGTTTATCGGACTGAGTGAACTTATGCCCGATCCGGAACTGCTTTTGCCGGCTATGCCTTCGCTGATAACAACCGGGCTGGTCCCCTTTCTGCTCATGGCAGTTACAATATGGCTTTTCCTGAAATTCATCCGGAAACGGCTCGGGCTTGACCGGTCGGAGATCATCCAGTCGGTCATAGTTCTGATGATAACTTCTTATGCTATCCTTACACTGACCGGCATATTTTTTCGCGGAGAGGGAATGAATCTTATGTGGCCCTGGCAGCTATGACTTCTCTGGAAGATCTGAGATATGAAAAAAACAGCGACTAATACTGACACACATCCGGGAAAAGGAAGACGAAACTTTCTGAGGACCGCATGGAAGTTCCTTGGAGCTGTGGCTGTGGCTGAAATCTCTATCTTTCTCATAAGCCTCCTGAAACCTTCAAGAGAGATCAACAAGAGCAAACCGGGATCAACACTCAGAATAATCGGGAACATTGAAGACTTCGCGCCCGGGTCAGTTACACCCGACAGGATAAACAAAGTATATATCATCAGGGAAAAGGAGGGTGGGTTCCTTGCCCTCTCAATCATCTGCCCGCATCTGGGCTGTTCAGTGCTGTGGGATGAAACGAAGCAACAGTTCGACTGCCCCTGCCATTCGTCGGCCTTTGATCAGCACGGAGTTGTACTGAGCTCCCCGGCTCCGAGACCATTGGATTATTATCCGGTTATAATTGCTGAAGGGAAGGTTACGGTGGACCTCGCTCAGAAGGCAAAAAGAAAGAAGTTTGAACCCAGCCAGATGACCTATGCCGTATAACGAAGGATCAATCGGAATGGGTCCCTGGAAGAGAGCAGGGTTCGCGGCAACAGTAATTATTGTTGCTGCCTTCCCCCTTTACCTGGCAAGGACTGCGCTTGAAAAGCAAAAGGCCGGAATCCCTGAGCAGAATTATTTTGTCGGCAGAAGCGCATGCATCGAGTGCCATAAGAAAGAGGATGCCCTGTGGCTGGGATCGCATCACGACCTGGCCATGGATACAGCCACTGACAGGACGGTGCTAGGCGACTTCAACTATCATGAATTCAGTCACCGGGGCAAGGTGCATCGCATGTTCCGAAGAGATGGGCGCTTCTATATGAACACGGAGGGGCCCGGGGGCGAGTTTGAGGATTTTCAGATTGCCTATACGTTCGGGTATACACCGCTGCAGCAGTACCTGGTACCGTTTGATGGCGGACGGCTGCAGTGCCTGCCTGTTGCGTGGGATACGGAGAACAGTCGGTGGTTTCACCTGGGCGACACTGTTTACGGTGGAGAAGAACTTGATCCGGACAACTGGCTCCACTGGACAAACCAGGCACAGAACTGGAACGGCATGTGCGCCGACTGCCACTCGACCAACCTGAAGAAGAATTACGATCCGGTTACAAAGACCTACAATACCACATGGTCGGAGATCGATGTCAGTTGCGAGGCATGCCACGGCCCGGCGTCAGGTCACATCACCTGGGCTAATCTGCCGGAGGGGTCGAGGCCCATGGATGTAAATACTGGCCTGATAGTGCGGACCAGCGGTCTTAACAACGAGGAGTTGCTCAATGTCTGTGCCCGGTGCCACTCACGCCGTGCCATACTCGGTGATTATGAAGACGATAACAGTGACCTCCTCAATTTCATGATCCCGATGCTGATAGCTCAGCCTCTCTACTATGAAGACGGCCAGATACTTGATGAGGATTATGAGTTCGGTTCCTTCACCCAGAGCAGGATGTTTGAGAAGGAGGTGATGTGCAGCGACTGCCATGATTCTCATTCCGCGAAAACCCTTGAGCCTGATAACAGGTTATGTATGCAGTGTCACCGGCAGGATATCTATGACACCCCCCTGCACCATTTTCACAAGATGGATCCGGAAGTTGTCGCCGGCCAGATAACTGTTGAGGGTGCGAAAGAGAATCCGGAAAGTAATGACACCGGAAGGCTCATAAACCGTGGAGAACCTGATTATGTTGAGGGTAGCGGCGCCCAGTGCGTCAACTGCCACATGACGGGGAGATATTATATGGGGAATGATTACCGACGTGATCACAGCTTCAGGATACCCAGGCCTGACCTGACCCTGAGCATCGGGACACCCAATGCGTGCAACGACTGCCACAAGGACAAGACCACTGCATGGTCACAGGCCTATATACAAAAATGGTACGGCGAGAGGAAACGCCCGCATTACGGGGTGACCTTTGCAGCGGCAGAAAAGGGCGATCAGAGCGTGATACCCGATCTGACAATGTATTCTGAGAATGAACTTTTCCCACTGATGATCAGGGCCACAGCAGTACGGTTCCTGGGGCGTTACAACACTGACGCCGGCAACCGTGCGGTGGAAAGGGCACTGAGTGACCCCGCCTCGCTTGTGAGGCATACGGCTGTCATGAGCTATAACCCTACTGATGCCACCTCTTACGAGAAACTCATGTTCCCCCTGCTTAATGACCCTGTGAAGGGTATCCGCGCTGAGGCAGCCATCAGGCTCTCCGAGGTGGCCGAGGAGAATCTGAGTGTTGCTGCAAGGAAAGCGCGCAAGGCCGCCCTGGATGAGTACAGTGAGATAAACAGCTACACTGCAGATTTTCCCGGAGGGTCATTTAACCTCGGTATAATGTATTCCAATGCCGGCCAGCTGGATAAAGCAGCGGAGTCCTACAGGGAGGCACTGAGGATTGACGGGATGTTCTACATGGCAAAGGTGAACCTGGCTACAGTTTATGCTCAGCAAGGGAGGCATGACGAGTCGGAGAAGCTGTTGCGTGAGTTGCTGAAGGAAAATCCTGAGCTAAGTGAGATAAATACATCGCTGGCACTGCTGCTGGCTGAGAGAGGGAGGTATGAGGAGAGCCGGAAGTTCTTCCTGAAGGCTACAGAACTGATGCCTGAGCAGACAAGAATACTTTATAACCTCGGGCTGCTCGAGAATACCCTGGGCAACACTGCCTCGGCGGAAAGCTATCTCCTCAGGGCCGTTAAGAGAGAGCCTGACAATTATGACTATCTCTATGCACTGGCCACATTCTACCTTGAGCACGGGCAGAAGACCGGAGCGTTGACTTATTCTAAGCAACTGGCCGAAAAGTTCCCCACTGATCCCGCGGGGAAACAACTCGTTGATGCCGCAAACAAATAGAGACGCACTTTTTGCGCGTCTCTATCAGGTTACCTGTTACCTGTCAACCGGGTATGGCTTGTGCTGAATCCATTGACGAGGCTCGTCGGTGATCTTCTTCATCACCACCTCCACGGCCTTCATCAGTTGGGTGTCATACCCGTCGGCATATTTTCTTGAATCTATATCAATGATTATATCAGGCGTCACGCCTTCGTTCTCAACAACCCACTCTCCCTTTTCATTGTAGATGCGGTAGTCGGGCGCGGTTATGGTTCCACCGTCTATCAGTTCGATGAACATCGACACGCCGACCAGTCCGCCCCATGTGCGGGTACCGATTATCGGGCCCATGCCGAACCAGCGGAATTCGTACGGCAGCTCATCGCCTCCCGATCCGGCATACCTGTTGGTTATCAGTGCCATATGCGCGTCAACGGCAAGGTGTGGTATAGGCTGGTCAGCCGACTGTCTGCGCGTCCAGAACGCATGTGGCTTCTTCTGGAGGCGCTGGAGGAATATCTCAGGGTCAAGGCCTCCGCCATTGAATCGGCCGTCAATGATCAGTCCTTCCTTCTTTGTCTGTGAGTAGAAATACCTCGGGAAATCGGTAGCCGAACCGTTCCAGGTATCAGGCAGGTATATATATCCAATCTTTCCTCCTGAAGCCTTGTCCACCGCCTTGCGGTTCCACTCGAGCCAGTCCATGTAGCGGAAGGCGTTCTCCGCGGCTGCTGGCACCACAGTAACCTCGCGGGCGCCTGCCATGACAGGTTTTGAGTTCACGGTAAGGGTAATCTGCTTCCCGGCCAGACCTATGAAATAGCTGTAGATCTCCCTGTCAGCCTTGACTTCGGTATTATTGACCCTGAGGAGGTATTCACCTTCAGAAATATTGATACCCGGTTTGGCAAGTGGCGGCCAGGCATCGCGCGACCAGTCCTTCTCTCTGAAAATCTTTTTAAATCGGTAAAGATTGTTCTGTTTGTCGATGCTGTAGTCAGCGCCCAGCATCCCGATGTTCACTGGTTCGGTGCGTCGTTTGCTGTCTCCGCCGTAGACATAAGTGTGTGACGTGTTCAGCTCGGCGATCATCTCGCCTATGATAAAGGTGAGATCCTGACGGCATTATGCCCTGGCGGCCAGCTTCCCGTACTTTTCTTTCAGCAGGTTCCAGTCCTGCCCGTGCATGCCCGGTTCATAATAATAGTCGCGCTCCATGCGCCATGCCTCATTGAATATCTGTTTCCATTCACTGACGGGATCGTACCAAACCTTAAGGTCCGACAGTTTCAAAGGTGCGGGGTTGCCTCCCGATGAGGAGATCAGTGAAACAGCGCCGCTTTTGGTGAAGATAATGGTTCCCCCGTCGGCTGAAAGCCTGTAACCATCTATACCTTCCGAAAGGGAGGTCTCCTTCTGCTCAGATAATGACCAGGAGCAGAGCGTCATCGGTCCGTGCCCTGCCACCTCGAAGCGGTTGAAGTTACCCTCATCACCGTTAAGATAGAAGAGTGATGTTGCGTTTACAGAGAGGTTGCGATAGTTGCCTTTTTCCAGGGGCAGTGCTTCGGTGCGGGCGGTTATGCCATCAAGATCGATGCGTACTGTAACCGGTGCCTCACTTTTAGGTGCCGTTTCAGCGGCTTTTTCCTCATCACTTTTAAAGGGAAGGATCGATTTGCCATCTTTCTTCAGGGTAATTGCATAAAGACCGGCTATCTTCTGATAGACCATCTCCCACTCAAGGTCACAGTAGGTTGGCTCGAACCTGCGATTTGAAATGAAGATCAGATGCTCGCCGTCTTTTGTAAAGACCGGATTGAAATCGTGGAAAAGGCCATTGCTCAGGCAGTTTATTGTTTTGTTTTCGAGGTTGTAGACATAGAGCTGGTACATGTAGGCCTCATTCATTCTTGAGTACACTATGAACCTGCTGTCAGGCGACCATGAGTAGTCAAAGATTGATTTCAGGTCAAGGGAGACGTCCACGTTTTCATACTCTTCCTTATCGACTTTTGTAATTGCTTTGGTAGCAATATCAATGAAGTACAGTGTAAGGGTCTGGTCGGTCCATCCTATCTTTTTGCTGTCAGGTGACCATTTAAGGGTATGGCGGTATCCGTCTTTGTGAGTGGTGAGTTTTACAGGTTCTCCCTTGCCGTCAGGACTCGTGATGTAGAGCTCATATTCACCGGTTTTATCGGAGAAATAAGCAATCCATTTGCCATCAGGCGACCAGACGGCGTCCTTGTCTCTTGCACCTGATGAGTTTGTCAGGTTTCTTGCAGGCCCCTCCTCTGCGGGCAGGGTGAATATCTCACCCCTGGCAACCACCAGTGCCCTGGCTCCGGATGGGGAGATATCGGCGCGGGTGATGTTACCGCTGATATCTTTCATAAACGGCCTGGTCTCCTCCATGTCATTGGGGATGGAAACCCGGATCCTGGCCGGCGTATTGGAGGCCAGGTCAAGCATCCAGATGTCGCCTCCCAGCTCATATACTATTTTGTTGCCGCCATAGTCGGGGTGTCTGACATCATATTCAGTATGCCGTGTTACCTGTTCAATCTTACCACTGCCGGTGTCATATGACCAGATATTGAGCACCCTGTCGCGGTCAGAGCTGAAATAGATCTTGTCACCTATCCACATCGGCATCCTGTCGGAGCCGTCGTAGTTGCTGATGTTTGTCTCGACGTCCGTCTTCAGGTCATATATATAAATCTCCTGTGCCCTGCCGCCCTTGTAGCGTTTCCATGTGGCATTGTCCTGTGCGTCCTTGTTGTAGGCCAACTTATTGCCGTCGGGCGAAAAGCTGCCACGGGCTGCATCGTACATTATCATCTCCTCAAGACCGGTTCCGTCGGGGGAGATCAGAAACATCTTAATGTAACGCGACGGGCTGTGTCGACCCGATGTGAACATGATCTTGTTTTTAGTACTGTTCCATCCTATCACCTCGTCCATGCCGGGGTGGAACGTGAGCCTGGTGATGTCACCCCCGTTGATGTTCATGACATAGACATCGGCGTTACCGTCATATTCCCCGGTGAAGGCAATGAGGGTTCCGTCAGGGGATATTTCGGGGTATGTTTCACGGCCGTCGCTGAATGTCAGGCGCGTTGCGGTGCCGCCTTCAGCGGAGACTTTCCATAGATCACCGCCGCTGGCGAAGACGATGGTGTTCCCCTGTATATCAGGATATTGCATAAAGGGATCCTGCGCACCGGCGCTAAGAGACGGTGCCAGTAAAAGCAGAATAAGAGAGATTCTTAGAGTGTTGCCGGCAAGGCCGGTAAGGTCATTTAAGTTTTTCATATTAGCAGGTATTTGCTGGTTGGCACATCAGGTTGATACGGTATTTTGACACGATAGTTTGTCAATATGGGTTGACAAGGTTGCATATTGCGGTCGGTTATAATCCGTAATAAGTAAAGACTGCCGGCAACATGGCATTGATGCTTGCGGCGTCAGCAATCATCATCCTGTCACCACATTCCACGGTCTGACCGACCATTCGGTAATGAGGCCGTTCTTCACGTAGGGATCACGGCTGACGAAATCATGTGCAGCCTGCGGGGTGTCGCCCCTGAAGATCAGCACAGCGCCGTCGGCAGGCTCGGCCAGTGCCCCGGCCATCACCAGTCGTCCGTCAGAATGAAACTCTTCGACCAGCCCGATGTGATCAGGGCGGAAAGGAGCACGGAGCCCAACATAGTTTTCAACCGTTTTGTAAAAGAGAATATAGTACATCGTGTTACTTTTTAAATTCATGTGCTCCTCCGTCTTCCGAAGGCATTACCCGTACTCCCTACAGTAAAAAAAGGGAGGGCGGTTTCATGACCGGAGCCTCCTTCTTCTTCCACGTATTATTAAATGCCTGTCAGATACCAGCCACGACCACATCTTCAATCACCAGGCTGGGGAATCTTGACTGGCTGTATATCCACGGATCATTGGCCACCTCCACAAGCCTGTTCCAGAAATTCATGTGGTTGTCGGCGATGTTCATTTCCGCTACGTTACGGACGAATTCTCCCTTTTCATACAGTTTTCCGATTATTCCAACTGAAAAGTCACCAGTTGTGGAATTGGAGTTGCCCCCTATATAATCGGTAACCACGATGCAGCGGTTGAGGTCCTTGATTATCTCACCGGTGCTTCTTGTCCCCGGGGGAATAATAATATTGGACATTGATCCTGAGGTTGGCTCCCAACCAAGTTTTCGACTGTAATACCAGTCGACAAGGAACTCATTAAGTACCCCTTCACTGATCAGGGTCCGTTTCCGGGCCGGGAAGCCATCATTGTCATAGTATCTTGAACCCAGTCCCCTCGGGATGAACGGATCATCAATAACGGAAAGGAACCTGCTTCCTATTGGCATTCCCTTCTTTTCCGCGAGGAACGATCTCTTCTGCTGAATATTACCGGCAGACATAGGGCCGACCAGGCCGTTCAGCACCCGTCCTGCTCCACGGTTCTCAAGGATTACAGGGATCTTTGTTGTGGCTATCTTTTTTCCACCCATAAGGTCAAGGGTTCTCCTTGCAGCTTCAGCACCCACCACCTCCATTGGCGGGAGATCGCTTTTATACCTGCAGCCAATGTAGTTATAACCGGCAGGACGGCGGTCCCCCTCATCCTGGGCAGTCATTGATGCGCCCACGTTGCAGTAGGTTCCGCGTGACGAACCTTCAAGACCGTTGCTCGTCTTCACAAATTCCTCATAAGACTCATCATACTCGCCTGCTTCCACTGAGATAACCCTGTCGCCTCCATTGGCGAGACAGGCATTTTCAACTGCCTTTGCCATTGAGTGTCTCTCCTCCGGTGTAAGACTGCCGTAATCAGGGTCAGCAAGCTGCAGATCGGCCTGGGACCTTCCTTCATAATACTTCGGTTCAGGAAGGGTACGGAACGGATCCTCTTCCATGATGGCTGCATTTCCTACCAGGTCAGTGATAAAGGTCTCAAGTGTCTTGCTGCGGAAGTCAGGGGTTGACTGTGCCGCATAACGGTTATTGGCGAACACCTCAAGATAAAGTCCCTGTGTTGTGGCCTCCTTGATCACTTCCGGTTTGCGGTCACGGTAATTTATCTCTACTGCACGTCTCCTGGAGAGGCTGACCTTGCAGTCATTTGCCCCTGCCTTTAATGTCCGGCTGATTACCCAGTCGGCCAGTTCAGGGAAGCTCATCTGTTTTTCAGCTGCTTTAGTCATGACCTTCCTCCTTTCTGTTCTGTTCCACCTACTGTCAGCGATTTAACGAGGCATGTCGGCAAACCGAATGATACCGGTACTCCCTGTCCGTTCTTGCCACACTGTCCGGCTCCGCCTCTGCTCATCTCGAGATCATTTGCGGCCATTGTAATATTGGCGAGCATCTTCGGACCGTTGCCCATTATATTCACATCCTTTATCGGTGCTGTGAGTTTACCGTTTTCAATCAACCGACCCTGTGATACGTAGAATGCAAAGTCCCCCTCACCAATCTTTACCTGCCCGTTACTCACATCCTCCACATAAATGCCGTTTCCTGCGGCTTTAATCACATCCTCGATGGAGGCGTCACCGCCCAGCATGTAGGTATTGCGCATACGCGGCATAGGGTAGTTCATGAAGTCCTGCCTTCTTCCGTTACCGGTGGGTTCAATTCCATAGTGTTTAGCTGAGATCTTGTCATGGATGTAACTTGTAAGTATCCCGTTTTCTACAAGTACGGTTTTCTTCCCGGGGGTGCCCTCATCATCCACGTTCAGGCTGCCGGCAAGGTTCATGTTGGTTCCGTCATCGACGATAGTCACAAATGGCTCCGCCACCTTCTTTCCAAGCATCGTACTATAGGTTGAAGTCTTCTTGCGGTTGAAGTCGGCTTCCATACCGTGTCCGATGGCCTCGTGAAGCAGGATACCGGTTATCCCGGGTCCAAGCACCACTGGCATCTCTCCTGCGGGAGGCTGAATGGCATCAAACAGCTTCAGGGCATTACTGACAGATTTAGAAGCTACCTCATTTATAACATCCTCGTTATAGAATGAGATGTCACGACGCCCGCCCAGGTTCCAGAAGGACTGTTCACGCCTGCCGTTTCTCTCGGCTACAACCGATGAATAGAGGAAGCCGCCGGGGATAATATCCTCCGCAATAACGCCGTCACTTGAGACAATGAGAATACGCTTGACAGTGCTCTGGAATCCGGCGTTCACCTTTACGATCTCCGGAGAGCCGGAAAAGCACTTCTCATTTATCTGTTGAAGCATTGGAAGCTTCAGGGCGGCAGGTATGCCGTCGAAGCTTTCAGGTACGGGATAATAGTTGCCCGGCCGGAGCCTGCTGAAAGATGAGGCAACCCCGGTTGCTGTCATATCACACAGTGATGCAGCCGTTGTCGCAGCAGACATCATTGACTCACCTGTAAGATCCTGGGTGTACCCGTATCCGATCTGGTCTCCCATGACGGTCCGGATTCCCACCCCAAGTGATATGTCACCGTAAGACTGGTTCACTTTCCCGTCCTCAAGGCCAAGATAGTTTGAGACGGTGTATTCAAAATAGAGATCAGCAAAATCACCACCTCGTGATAGTGCCTTTGCAAGCAGTTTGCTGCAGAGGGTCTCATCAATCCCGAATTCTCCAAGGAAGTAATTCCCGGATGACTTGCCATCCGTGAACCTGCATCCCTGAATTCCGGGAAGGAAAAACAGAGCTCCTCCCGCCAGGGCAGTGCCCCGGATGAATGTTCTTCTCGGAATAGGTTTCATTTTTTAATTTTAATTGG
>JBGSLG010000121.1:0-13303 GCA_041740815.1 Bacteroidales bacterium | reverse complement strand
CAGACAGAAGAGAGTGAGGCAGAGATAACCAGACTCGAGGGAGAGATAGCTGCCATGAACGCGAGGCTGGCAACAGGCGACTCTGAGGTTGTGAATGACGCATCGTTCTACGCCTCCTATGAGGAGAAGAAGCAAAACCTGGAGGATCTCATGATGCAGTGGGAACAGGCCCACAGTGAGCTTGAAGGTTTTATGACTGAATACATGAACAGTGATGATAATATTTGAAAGAAGATACTCTGTCAACGTTTTCAACACCGACCTCACCGGCAGACTCAGTCCCGGCGCACTTTTCAGCTTCTTCGAGGATATAGCGGGAAGACATGCCCTCGAGCTTGGCTGGGGGCGTAACGACCTGATGAGCAAAGGCGTTTTCTGGGCTCTTTCGAGGATGGTGGTTAAGGTTGAACATCTTCCAGACACCTGGGATGATGTTGTTATTCGCACCTGGCCCAGAGGCGTCGAGACCATCTTCGCCCTGCGTGACCTGGAGATGTATGACACCACCGGAAAAAAGCTGGCAGCAGCATCCTCCTCCTGGGTGATTGTCGATTATAACACCCGCAAGGCACAGCGGCCTGACAGGGCTCTGTCTGACCTTAACCAACGGTTCCCGGAGGAGAGAGCCCTTGACACAAACGCACGAAGGGTGCCACCTATGCCTGCAGGTGACCATGAGATGACAAGGATGAAGGTCAAGCTCGACGACATCGATGTCAACCAGCATGTTAACAATGCGCGTTATGTGCACTGGGCCGTAAACTGCCATGAACCGGAGTACATCGTAAACCATACCCCTGACACTATCGAGGTGAATTATATTACCGAGGGGCACCAGAACGAGATGATCAATATCTTTACCGCTCCTGTTGATGATGCGCGAACGTCATTCATCCACTCGGTCACCAGGGAGAGTGACGGGTCGGAGCTTTGCAGGCTGAGGATGAGTTGGAAAGAGAACAGGCTTTGAAATCTTTATTAACTTTATGGCATGGTAAGGCGTCAAAAAGATAAAGCAGCAGCAGTCATAACAGTGTTGATTATGGCAGCGCTGAGCTGGTCGTGTTCGGTGACACAGACCGCCACGGATACCAAGGACATGTCCTATATCTACAATCCGGCAAAGAATGTCTACACGCCTTTTATAAAAGTATTTGATGAGGGTGAGGAGACCTCGCTGATGACAATCAGCATTCGTCGCGGTGAATTCTACTTCAGCGAGGCCAATTCTGAAGGAGTACCCATGGCATCGGTGCTTGTCTCGGTGAAGTTGTTTGACAACACAAGTGGCGGCATGCTTGCGGATACAGCTCTCACAAAGCATGACATCCGCCGTGATGAGGTGGGAGGCGAGTATGCCTTCCGTGTCCCTCTGAAAACCCGGGAGGGCAATTCCTACTCGGCGGAGATAAAGATAATTGACCTGATCAGGCAGCGGACAACGCAAGCCTTCTTCGACTTTGAGAGGACGGGGAGGTACAGCAAGCATAATTACAAGGTGCGTGATCATTTCAGCAAGAATGAGATTTACAGCAACGTTCTCAGGAGAGAACAGTATATAAACATCCTCAATCCCTCGATGCAGCCAGACACGCTATGGCTCTTCTATTACAGGCCGGTCAAAGCGATCCCTGCCGCCCCCTCAACAATACTGCCGGAGGTAACACTCGCACCGGAGCCTGAGGTCATCGTGCCCCTTGAATACTCTGATACCCTCCCGATAATGTTCCCCGGAGAAGGTATCTACCTTATCTCGACTGACAGCCTCATCCGCGAAGGACTGGTCCTGTACAATTTCGGCCCCGACCATCCGTCCATGAGCAGTCCGGAGACAATGATTCCGCCACTTGCATACATTGCAACTCCACAGGAGATGGATTCCCTGATGAGTGCGGAGAAGCCCAAGCTGGCGCTTGACCAGTTCTGGCTTGCGCGCACGGGAAGCATAGACAGATCGAAGGAACTTATAAGGATCTGGTATAACCGAACACTCTTTTCAAATTACTATTTCAGTTCCTACAAAGCCGGATGGCTGACCGACAGGGGGATGGTCTACATAATGTACGGACCTCCTGACAAGGTCTATAAGAACTCTGAGGGAGAGAGCTGGGGCTATAAGAAACCGCCGGTAAAAAGCCGGTGGGGATCACGTTACACCGTTGAGGATGAGTACCTGTGGTTCAACTTCCGGAAACAGAAGAACACATTCTCAGACAACGATTTTGTACTTAACAGAGCCTCCACACCTATCAGCTACTGGGACATAGCGGTGGCACGGTGGCGTGAAGGCCAGGTCTTCCGCCTGGATAATCCCGAGGAATTGAAATGATGCACAGCGAAAAAGAATTCATCTTTGGCATGCACCCCGTCATGGAGGCGATAAAGGGAGGCAGGCAGATTGACCGTATACTGGTGCGCCAGGGACTGCGTGGCGACCTGTACCACGATCTCATGAAAATGGTTGCCGAGCTGGGGGTGCCCTGGCAGGTAGTACCAATTGAGAAGCTCGACTACATCACAAAGAAGAACCACCAGGGAGTCATTGCATGGCTCTCGGCGATAGAGTTCCAGGATATTGAACTCATAGTGCCGCATCTCTTTGAGGAGGGGAAAGAGCCACTGGTGATGATGCTTGACAGTATCAGTGACGTGAGGAACTTCGGGGCCATAGTACGCTCCGCACTGTGCTTCGGTGCACATGCAGTGGTCATCCCGGAAAAGAACTCTGCAAGAATATCCCCTGACGCTGTCAAGGCATCGGCCGGAGCGCTGACCACCTTCCCGGTATGCAGGGTGAAGAGCCTGGCAAGGTGCCTGACATACCTGAAGGAGTCGGGACTCAAGGTTGTATCAGCAACTGAGAAAGCCAGTGTTGAGTTAAGTGCCGCTGACCTCAGGGGGCCGACGGTCATTATCCTCGGCTCGGAGGAGAAGGGCATCAGTCGCGAGCTGCTCGCACTATCGGATCATCAGGTCTCCATCCCGATCACGGGAACGATAGGGTCACTCAACGTCTCGGTTTCGGAAGGAATTCTACTGTATGAAGTCGGACGGCAGAAGGGTGATTCAGGCAATAGTTAAAGGTTAAAGGTTAAAGTATTGTTAGGCAGTAGGCAGTAGTGAAGTCTTCAGTCGGCAGTCGGCAGTCGGCAGTCGGCAATCGTTATCTTATTGATTGACTGAAGACTGTGGACTGAAGACTGTAGACTTACCCTATGATTCCCCGGATCCTGTCATCCAGCTGCCGCTGGTCGGCGGTAAATGATGCTAGGCCCGCAAGAGTCAGGAGGGTGTCCGGCGCCAGTTCGCCCTTGATGATCCTCTCCCTCCATGATGCAAGCACCGGAATCTTTCCTTCAGCGGCAATCCGCTTATTGTCCTCCGGGCTCATCACCGGGAACATATCCCCCAGTCCTGCCTCATGAGCCCTCTTAACCAGCTCCTCGCCGGTTGACGGAACCTCTGCATTAAGTGACCTGCCCAGCTTTACCACACTCTCCGTCACCTCCCAGAATTTTTCAATCCCCAGTCCTGCTGCATCATCATTGAGGGGAACATCGTACCTTGTTCCGAGCTTGCTCTCGAACAGTCCGGGCAACGACTTCCTCCCCGAGGCAGCTACCTTGGGCGGCATGGTGTACACATCCGTGCCTGCCAGGAGGTCAAGCTGGGAGTGACTCCTCAGGCTGGCGGCGATCTGTCTGGTCGGCCAGCTGTTACCTGCCGAGAGACGGGTGACCCACGACTGTGATGAGAGCACTGCATTCTCGCCAGCACCGCTGCCGTCGCCAAGCTTGTTGTCAGCAATGAATGCACCAACCCTGCCAAGGAACACATTCAGGTAGTCAGGCCTGGCTACAAGGGTCACCAGCGCATTCTGCCTGGCGCTGAACTCAAGGGTGAAGTTGATCCTCACCCCCTTATCGCGCAGGAGCCTCGCACCTATCAGTCCCTGGGGAGTGTATGGCACCTTCACTATGAACTGTCCGGGACAAAGCTCCCTGTAACGAAGTCCGTACGAGACAATGGCATCGATGTCATAAGCAGTGTCTGTATGCAGTTCCACACTTACCAGTCCTCCGAACTTCTTCGCAAGGCGAAGCCCGTGACGGGCATTGATTATGAACGCGATCTCCTTCACCTGCTCGCCGGGCGACATGTGACTGACGAGCTTCAGCGCCGAGGGGATGAAGTCATCATAAATACCCTTCTGTATCTCGTTGTTGAGCAGGGTATTATTGGTTGTCAGCGCGGTCATCTCCGCCGTCCAGTTGGCTTCGGCCTCAGTCATATCGCCTGTGTCAAGCCACAGCTCGGTGCCGGTTGAACGCAGCGACTGCCAGAAGGGGTCGTGCTTTCCCGTTACGGGAGTGTCATGGAGGTTCGCCTTAATAAATTCAGCCAGCTTCTCGTTATAGGTTACGCTCATATCTGAAGTTTTTAATTTCCTTTTTTTCTGAGTGCCTCAATGTCACTTCCGGCCGGAGTCTGGTAAAGCTTGAGTCCGAAATGTGAGACAACGGCATAGGCAAAGTCAAGTACCTCTGACTGAACACCCTCATAAGGTATCCATGAATTTATCTTACTAAAGCAGTACAGCTCCACCGGCATGCCTGACTCTGTTGGCGGCATGTCGCGCACCATTACGGGCAACTTTGCATCAATATGCCTGTGGTGAACCAGGTATTCAACCAGGTAAGCTCTGAAAGCCCCCAGGTTTGTCAGCGATGTCATCTCTCCCTTCATCATGGATTCAATCGCTTCGCTGTTCTCCTCAATCCACTTCTCCATCAGCGGCCGCCGCCTTAGGCTTTCAAGCAGCTCCGGTGTCATGAATAAGATCGATCTGACGTCAATCCGTATCTCGCGCTTGATCCTTCTCACTCCCGATTCCTCCATCCCCTTCCAGTTCTGGAATGATTCTGAGATCAGGGCATAAGTAGGGATTGAGAGAATGGTTTTGTCAAAGTTTTCGACCTTGACAGTATACAGGGTCATGTCTGTGACGGTGCCGTCAACATTCCTTGAGGGTATTGTGATCCAATCGCCCAGCTTGAGCATATTGTTAGCCGACAGCTGTATACTGGCAACCAGTCCAAGCAAGGTGTCCTTGAAGACCACGGCGAGGACAGCGGTAGCAAGACCAAGGCCGGTAAAGATACTGCCAATGGAAACCTTGAATAGTACCGATATCATGACCAGGATGCCGAAAAAAGCCACCAGCACCTTTAAAACCTGCACGTATGGCTTGATTGACCTTCCCCTGGCTATCGGATGCATCAGATAGACACGGTGCCATCCTTCAATAAATGCGGTGAGGGTGAGGGTAGCAGCGATTACTATATAAACTGCTGCCGACTTGTGAATAAAACTCAGCCACCCGATATTCTCCCTGAGCATCCATGTGGCCAGGTGATATATAACCACACCTGGTACAATCATGGCAAGACGCTTGTACATCTTCGTCTCCAGAAATTTATCATCATAAACCGATCTTGAACGCCGCACAACCAGCGTAAAAAACTTGAGAATGATAACCTTGGAGAATAGATATGAAAGCCAGGCCAGGAGGAGGACTGCGAGCACCAGAATTACCATGCTCAGCAGGGATACAGACCCAGCCGACATTCCGAGGCTCGCAAGGAATTCCCTGACTATCATAACCGGATCAACAGATCGGAACATGTTGCATCAATTTTGGTACCGCCGTGAAATTACTAATTATCTTTTTTTGTGACCTCCTCTTTTGTACCTTTACCATATAAAACAGTCAAATTATGAGATTAATATCCGTTTTTGCCCTGCTGTTCCTCTCACTTGCCATGTCTGCACAGGTAGTATTTGAGGATCATTTCACTGACCGGACCATGAGGTTTGACTTCATGCTGGCCGGAAACAGCACTTCCACCAGGGTCTTTCCCGTCTCAGTCAGGGAGGAGCCTTTCTGGGGCGGTTCGCTCACCAACCTGACCGACAAGTTCGGTTACGGCAATTTCAGATATGAAATCCTTGATGCCGCTACGGATACCTTGCTCTATTCGAAAGGATTCTGCACCCTTTACCAGGAGTGGCAGACCACCGCCGAGGCAAAACAGATTGAAAGGGTCTTTCATGAGGTCGCCACCTTCCCCTTCCCCAAAAACAAGGTGAACTTTGTGCTCAGTATCCGTGGGCGGGATGGCGTGTTCACCAGGCTTTATGAGACGGTTATCGATCCGGGAAGCTACTTCATCACCCGGGAGAAACCCGATGCTGCACTGGCTTCCAGGATCTACGGATCAGGAGATCCTCACACCTCGCTTGACATCGCATTCATAGCCGAGGGTTACACGCGTGGCGAGATGGATAAATTCAGGGCTGACGTAAAACGAATGGCCGACTATCTGTTTGCCGAACTGCCTTTCGACAAGTATAAGGACCGGATAAACATCTGGGCTGTGGAGGCTCCCTCGCAGGAGTCGGGCACCGATGTGCCGGGAGAGGGTATCTATGTCAACACGGCGCTGAATGCAAGCTATTACACCTTCGATGTTGACCGTTACCTTACAACACAAGACATCAGGAAGGTGAATGACTACGCAGCCGCAGCACCTCATGACCAGATCATTGTTCTCATCAACAGTCCGAGATATGGCGGAGGAGGAGTTTACAACTATTACAGTGCCGTGACCTCTGACCACCAGTTCACCCCGCAGGTCCTGACCCATGAGTTCGGTCACGGTTTTGCAGGACTGGCAGACGAGTATTATGCGTCGGAGGTGGCTTATGAAGAGTTTTACCCGCTTGATGTCGAGCCATGGGAACCCAATATCACCACCAGGGTAAACTTTGATGCAAAATGGAAGGACAGGATAGCCAGGTCAGTGCCTGTTCCAACACCCAATGAAAAAAGGTACACAGGTGTCACAGGGCTGTTCGAGGGAGGTGGTTATTCCGCGAAGGGAATCTTCCGTCCCTCCTTCGACTGCCGCATGAAAAGCAACCAGGCAGATACCTTCTGTGAGGTCTGCCAGGATGCTATAGAGGAGATGATACTTTTCTACCTGGAGTAGTCCTCAGTCGGCAGTCAGCAGTCGGCAGTCCTCAGTCGGTAACTTATTGATTGACTGAAGACTGTGGACTGAAGACTGTGGACTTCTATCTTATTTCTTTTTCTCCCCTCCTGACGTAGGCGGTTTGGATATCGAGTCACGCATGCCTGTGTCGGCTTCGATGTTTCTCATCCTGTAATAATCCATGATGCCCAGGTTGCCTGACTTGAAGGCGTGAGCCATGGCGAGAGGTATCTCCACCTCTGCCTCGATAACCTTCGCGCGTGCTTCCTGTGCTTTGGCCTTCATCTCCTGCTCATAGGCAACGGCCATGGCGCGACGCTCCTCAGCCTTGGCCTGTGCGATGTTCTTGTCGGCGTTGGCCTGATCCATCTGCAACACGGCTCCGATGTTCTTGCCGATATCGATATCAGCTATATCAATCGAGAGAATCTCAAACGCCGTTCCTGCATCGAGGCCTTTTTCCAGAACTGTCTTGCTGATCCGGTCAGGATTCTCGAGCACCTCCTTATGGCTGTGTGCCGAGCCGATTGATGAGACGATACCCTCACCCACACGGGCAAGAACGGTCTCTTCACCTGCGCCTCCCACAAGCTGTTTGATGTTCGCCCTGACAGTCACCCTGGCTTTGGCTATCAGCTGGATACCGTCACGAGCCACGGCTGTTACCGGTGGCGTGTCAATCACCTTGGGGTTAACAGACATCTGCACTGCCATAAAGACATCACGTCCTGCCAGGTCAATGGCAGTGGCCATCTTGAACGAAAGGTCTATATTCGCCTTATTGGCCGATACAAGGGCATGAACCACCTGAGCCACGTGACCTCCTGCCAGGTAATGCGCCTCCAGGTCGTCACGGATAAGTTTAATCCCTGCTTTGTCTGCCTCGATCATTGCCCCTACAATTATTGATGGCGGGACCTTTCTCCACCGCATGAATATCAGCTGCAGCAGGCTGATCCGTACACCGGATACCAATGCCTGGAACCACAGACCGATAGGGATGAAGTAAAGAAGTACCCACAGGAGTATTACCGCTCCCACAATAATAATCACATAAATGCCTAATCCGCTCATATCCATTTGCTTACTTTTTTATTGGTTTTACAATCAGTTTGTTGTCATCAATTTTTACTACCTCAATCTCCTGTCCTGGATCAATGAGTATATCTATCGATTTAGCCTCAAAATATTCTCCATTAACTAGCACCTTGCCCCCGGGTACAAGTCGTGTCACCGTCACGCCTTTGTCGCCTGCCTTCACCCTGCCCTCGTCGGCACCCACATTATCAACCTTGCTGTCAATAGAGGTCTTCAGGGCGAACTTCTTCCATGTTCCGGCTTTAAGCATCAGTACTGTCAGTATGACCATGATAAGAACGGTGATTCCAAGTATTAAGAACCCGGGACCTGTTCCCAGGCTGGCAAATGAAAAAACAATTGCGGTGATAAGGCATACAGCTCCCCCTATTCCGGCTACGGTTACACCGGGGATAAGCATAAATTCGACTATGAAGAGCAGTAAGCCCAGAATTATCAGAAATATTATCAGTCCGAGAGACATTTTAGATTTTTTAAATAACTACTGAATCAAGACTTAATTCCCTGAGCCTGACGCTCATTCCCTCGAGGGTAGAGACATCAGCAATTTTTATTACACAACCTCCCTTGATATGGGTAAGTACTGCACACTGTTCAGCCTGAATCTCATCATGCCCGCACACCTCTACCAATGATTTTATAACATGATCAAAGCTGTTAATATCATCATTTATCAGCAGCAGGGTTCTTGAGTTATCCTCATCTCTGCTGTTTCTCTGCTGTCTGGGGGCTCTCTTAGTCATCCGGCAGTTTGTTTAAAAGTTCCTTTGCGGCCTCGACGGGTATCTCCTGTATCCCGACATATGCTGCAACCCTGGCAGAGCTGTAGCCGTTGCGTATCAGCAGCGAGACATATTCGTCGGCGCTTTCAAATGTAATAAAATTACCAATGAGAAACACAGTTTCACCGCTGCTGTTTTTGATCATGTCAAGGCCACGTGTGCCGGCCAGCATTTCTATCTTGTCAATCACCTCTGGTTTAACAGGTTTGATGATCCGCATCACCTCCGCCCTGAATGAGAGTGTCCCTACGTGTACCGGAGTCTCATCACGGCGTGGCTGTTGCTCCGTGATAGCGGATCCGCTTCCGGGAAGAGGTTTGTCTGCCCACTCCTTCGCGAGCACCTGCGCCCTCTCCATGGAAACCTGGGTACCATCCATCATTGCAATAACAAAGGCATCCGGGAATCCAGCACCGCGGACAGCCGGAAGTGCCTCACGGGCATCATCAATCCTCCGGAAAAATCCTGTATAATAGTAAGTGGTCCCGCTCTCAGGTCTCTTCCTGCCATAGACCGGAAATAATCCCCGGAAAAGGGATGGCGGAACAGGATTTCTGAAGGCAGCGGTCTGGATGGTATAGATAAGTCCAGACGGCACTGAAATATCAATCGGCACCGGTTTTTTTTCGTTGTAAGCAGGCGAATTCAGGAGTTCAAACCGGGAGAAGAGATGAGCCGGCTGAGGCTGTACGGGTATCTCTGCAGACATATCAGGAGCAGGATTTTCTTCCTCCTCCAGTGACCGGAAGAGGCTGTCGGCCTCAGCCTGCATGGCAGCGGCCCTGGCCCGGGCATCTGCAGCGCGGTTCTCCATCATCGCCTTCTGCCCGGGTGGTGCTTCTTCCAGTGCTTTCGAGGCACTCTCTGCGATACGGGCCAGTGAGTCAGCCGAAGACTGAAGCCGGACAGCTTTACCGAGCACCCGCTCGTACTCTCCGGGCACTTTATCGCTTGAGATCACCGGAGCCTGTGTAACTGTCCCGGCCGTTTCCTGCTTAACGACTTCCACCTTTGGATCTGCGGGAACTGCCCTTTCGGTTTCCTTCTTAGAGACTTCCACCTTCGGATCTGCGGGAACTGCCCTTTCGGTTTCCTTCTTAGAGACTTCCACCTTCGGATCTGCGGGAACTGCCCTTTCGGTTTCCAGCGTGACGTCATCAACCTTCCTGTCTGGAGGATTTGCATCCTTCTGTAAGCTCTCCGCTTGCTGTGCTTCGGGCTTTATAGATGCCTCCCCTCGTGCAGCACCCTGACCCTTATCGCACTGGTCAATGAAATCCTGCACTCCATATTCCGCTGCAACCTTCCTGCCCGCTTCCCTGGCGAACCTGTCATACGCCTCCGAGGCCTGAACAAAGCTGCCGGTCATATGCAGTGCACGGCCGTAGTAAAACCACACATCATCGGGAACGCTCTTAACATTTGCAGAGTTGTTGATGGCAGAGCCTAACAGCGTCACAGCCCTGGGCAGATCCCGTTCCATCTTCACCAGACATGCCCCGGTAAAATACTTGTACAAGGGGTCACGTGAGTAGAGTAACAGTAATCCGTTGTAGTGATCATAGGCAAGGTCGAAATCGCCCCTGTTCCACGCTGCCTGGGCCTCGGTCTTTGATGGCCGCACCGGGCCATCCTGTGCGGTAAGCGGAGGAAGGGTCATGATAAGGCATATTGCCAGTACCGCTACAGTCCTGAAAGCCTCTGTGTTAATAACTCTGACGAAGAAATTTTTCGCGATAGATGATAACTTCATACCTTTACCATTCAAAACAAAAATAAGCAAAAGTCATGACTCAGCCCATAGCAGGCATGCCCGCACCGCAGTTCGAGGGCACGGATCAGAACGGAAACAAGGTGAAGCTCAGCAGCTTTACCGGAAAAAAAATTGTGCTTTATTTTTATCCCAAGGATGACACGCCGGGCTGTACCGCTGAAGCATGCAGCCTGAGGGATAACTATGACGAACTGCTGAAGCAGGGATTTGTTGTCCTGGGAGTCAGTCCTGACAGCGAGAAGTCGCACAAAGGATTTGCCGAAAAGTATGATCTTCCATTTCCTCTGTTAGCCGATGCTGACAAAAAAATCATGACAGCCTATGGAGCTTACGGAGAGAAGGTCATGTACGGCAGGAAGGTCACCGGAGTGATCCGCACGACCTTTATCATTGACGAAAAAGGGATAATCGAAAAAGTCATCAAAAAGGTTGACACCAAAGAGCATGCCCCGCAGATCTTCAAACTATACGGAAATGTCTAACTGCTAATAGAATAAGTAAATGGAAAGAAAAGAAGTAAACAAAGAGAAACTCAAGGCGCTTGAGGTGACGCTGGGCAAGATTGAAAAAGATTTTGGCCGCGGCACCATCATGAAGCTTGGAGATCATGCCATTGAGAATGTGCAGGTCATCTCAACCGGATCTATTGGACTGGATGCTGCTCTTGGGATAGGCGGGCTGCCGCGGGGCAGGGTTGTGGAGATTTACGGCCCTGAATCATCAGGCAAGACTACCCTTGCCATACACGCTATCGCCGAAGCACAGAAGGCAGGTGGCATAGCAGCCATCATCGATGCAGAGCATGCCTTTGACAGGTTCTATGCATCAAAACTTGGCGTTGACGTCGAAAACCTGCTGATATCACAGCCCGACAACGGCGAGCAGGCACTGGAGATAACAGATCACCTCATCAGGTCGGGGGCCATTGACATTATCGTGATCGACTCTGTGGCGGCACTGACTCCCAAGGCAGAGATAGAGGGTGAGATGGGTGACTCTAAGATGGGACTGCAGGCCAGGCTGATGTCACAGGCGCTGAGGAAGCTCACCGCGAACATCAACAAGACCAACACCACATGCATCTTCATCAACCAGCTCCGCGAAAAGATAGGTGTCATGTTCGGCAATCCCGAAACCACTACCGGCGGTAACGCCCTTAAGTTCTATGCTTCCATCAGACTCGACATAAGGCGAACCAGCCAGCTCAAGGATGGTGAGGATGCGGTTGGGAACCGGGTCAAGGTAAAAGTGGTTAAGAACAAGCTTGCTCCACCATTCCGTAAAGCGGAGTTTGACATAATGTTCGGCGAAGGGATATCACGCACAGGCGAGATAGTCGACCTCGGAACGGAGTTCAACATCATCAAGAAGAGCGGATCATGGTTCTCATACGGCGACACCAAGCTGGCTCAGGGGCGTGACGGAGCCAAGAAGATTCTTGAAGACAACCCTGAACTGGCCGAGGAGATCAGGATAAAAATCACAGAACATCTGAAGGAAAAAGCAAAGTAGAAAATAGCAGAGACACCCTGTACGGGCGTCTTTGCATCTGTCAGAAAGGGAAAGTTAAATTATTTAATCTTTCCCTTTTTTCATTGTAATTGTACCTTTCCAGCGATGATGAGAAAATGAATCTTCTGAGCTGTTATAATCGTCTGCCATAATATCGCCGGTGGCTCCCTCATACTTGCCGGTGCCACCAAGAATTACAAAAGGATCTCTCCAATATGAAACCACAAAGGCAGGATGGTCATCCAATCTGCCTTCCAATACCCTTCCGGAACCAGTAACAAACAACGTATCTCCGTCACTTAGGACCATATATGCCTCAGTATTCCCATAATTGCTCAAAGAGTCTCCGCAGAAATCGAAGTGAATTGTAAAGTCACCTACCGGGATACCTGTTCCTTTGGCGTCAACAATTGCCCGCCAGTTGTTCAACGGGGCAACACACTTCGGGACATCTAAAGTGTCAGGTCCGAAATATGTGTAATTTCCGGTAGCCGTCAAATCGATCGGCAGGGTTACCATTTTTGCTTTGTTCTTCTTCTGTGAATCCCCGCCTTGTGAATTACCACAGGCACTTAAGAGGCAAATGACTGTAACGAGCATGAGGAGTGTTTTCATGGTTTTCATATTATGTTATTCTGATTACACCAAAAAGTTACGAAATAAATATTTCATAAGGGTGATGTTATTGCCAACCCCGTGATTTTAAACCCTCTTAAAGCAGAAGTGAAGCCTGCACTTCACTCCATTTTTAACCAAAATCTAAACCCAATATGAAGATGACCGGTGAATTATGCCCGTGGCAGGCATAATTTTCTGCTTTCTCCCAGGCCGGCCGTTGATATGCCAATGACCCTTATCAATTACAAATTGTCTTCCCTACGGTTAACTCACCTGTTATGTAAGAGTAAGTCAAAAAGCCGTTATAATGATGGCCCCAGTTACCTATCAGATTATAGTGCCAGGTAAGCAGTCCGTAAACTGGTTTCCAGTATTTGTCAACTTCCGTCATTTTGAACACCTCTCCGTAATAACCTGTGACTGTTCCCTTAGCCTGTGCTATCTCCCACTGCCAGACTCCATCC
>JBGSLG010000120.1:0-16619 GCA_041740815.1 Bacteroidales bacterium | reverse complement strand
CCTTAAGGCCTTTGAGATGATGATGGCCACCGGCACCCTGCCATGCAACGTCAAATTCATGATTGAAGGAGAAGAGGAGGCAGGATCTGTAAGTATCGGCGGGTTCTGTTCACAGTATAAGGATATGCTGCGCTCAGACGTCATACTGGTATCAGATACAACCATGATCTCGTCCGATACGCCATCCGTCACCTCCGGCCTCCGTGGCCTGTCATACATCCAGGTTGAAGTGGAGGGTCCGGACCGCGACCTTCACTCCGGGATATACGGTGGCGCAGTGGTCAATCCCTGCAATGTACTGTGTGATATCATCTCCGGACTGAAGGACAGCGACGGACGCGTGACAATACCTGGCTTCTATGATGCCGTCGCCGTACCCTCTGATGCGGAACGCGCCAAGATGGCTGAGAGACCCTATGATGAGGAGAAATATAAGAAAGCAGTCGGTGTTCAGGCGCTGGCAGTGGAGAAGGGATTCTCGACCCTTGAGAGCGTCGGCATCAGGCCCACCCTCGACGTAAACGGCATATGGGGCGGATATACGGGCGAAGGGACAAAGACTATTCTCGCGTCAAAAGCCTCGGCAAAGATATCGATGAGACTTGTACCTTTCCAGAAGGCAGAAGAGATTGCCGAACTCGCAATGAAGCATATCAAGGCTGTTGCTCCGGCCGGAGTGAAGGTAAAAACAGAGTACCTGCATGGCGGCGAAGCATATGTCAGCCCTCTGGATACACCTGAGTACCTGGCCGCAGAGCGAGCCTATGAGGAAGTATTCGGCAAAAAACCAATCCCGGTCCGCAGCGGAGGAAGCATACCCATTATATCAACGTTCGAAAAGATACTCGGTGTCAAATCAATACTCATGGGCTTCGGTCTTGAGGCTGATGCAATCCATTCACCCAATGAGAGTTATCCACTGGAGAACCTCTTCGCAGGGATGACTGCAATACCCTTATATTTCAAGTACTATGCGGAGATGAAGAGGACCCGGAAAGAGGCAGGCCATTAGTCTATTTTCAGCTTCAGCAGCTCGACTTTGGTTGTTGAGCTTCTCAGCACCGTAAAGAGATTACGGCCTACACGGATCTTCTCCTGCTGACGCGGGATGTTACCGTGAGCGAACAGGATCAGCCCGGCAAGGGTTGTGTATTCATCGCTTTCAGGAAGACTGAGATCGTATTCCTCGTTCAGATAATCTATATCAAGCCGGCCGGAGAGGACATATTCCTTTTCACTCAATTTCTTCTCCACCAGGTCACTTATGTCATGCTCGTCTTCGATGTCGCCCACAATCTCCTCAAGCACATCCTCTATTGTTATAACGCCGGCAGTGCCTCCGAATTCGTCCACGACAAGGGCGATACTCTTCTTGGCATCTGAAAGCATCCTGAGTATCTTGTTGGCAGTCATGGTCTCCGGAACAACCGGCAGTTTCCTCATTCCCGTAACAATGTCAGCGGGCATGTGCAAAATATCCTTCAGTTCGTAATAACCTACCATATTGTCAATATTTTCCCGGTACAGAAGGATTTTTGAATGCCCTGACTCAATAAACTGCTGCCTCAGATCATCGGCAGTCGATTCCACGGGAAGAGCAACTATCTCAGTCCTGGGTACCATGCACTCGCGAGCCTTCACCGAGGAGAAGTCGAGTACATTCTGAAATATCTTCAGGCTGCTGTTCTCCTCCTTCTTCTCCTCTTCCGTCTCCACAAGGTCATTGATGAAATGATCAAGGTCGATCCGGGTGAAGATCTTGTTCTCCTGCTCCTTGCGTTCCGGTTTGATGCCGAAGAAGATCCTCATCATGAGGTTGGCCAGCCACAGGGTGAACTTGCTGACGGGGTAGAACAGGTAATAGAAGATGGCAACGGGTATGGCGAAGATATTCAGGAAGAAGTTCGGATTGAACCTGACGATGGATTTCGGCAGGAAGTCGGCAAAGACCAATATTATAAAAGTGGTGATGACAGTCTGGATGATGAAGATGATGATCTCTGAAGGGATCAGGTTCGCCAGCCAGCTCTCGAGGAGGTCAGCCGCAAGCATACTGAAGATGACTGTGGCAACGTTGACACCGATGAGCATAGTGGAGATGTAGAGACCTGGATTTCGGGTGTAGATTGAGACAATACCGGAACCAAACTGGCCCTGTTTGCGGTCAAGTTCAATGCGAAGCTTGTTGGAGGCAATGAATGAGAGTTCCATTGCCGAAAAGAAAGCGGCAAGGAGGATGGCAAACGGAATAATAACAAAAGGGTTCATAACCCAAAGTTACAGTTTTTTCCGCTGTGAGTCACGCACCCATGCCAGGGCGAAAGCGCCTACAGCCATGACAAGATAGAGCAGGCCGCCGGTAAGACCGTTGGCGGTGATCTCCCTTATAGCAATGCCAAGGCAAATCAGCCCGAGGATGATCCAGATTATTTCAATCAGCAGGAGCGACTTTTTGTTCATTTTCGATGTATATGGTCCCGGTAACGTTTTTTATTACCCAGTTGGAAAAGCGGGTATCAGATTCAAAACCTGTACCCATGATTATCTGGTCATTATGAGTGAACCTTACAAACCTGTCTGACCAGATCTTCTGCCTGGGCTCACTCCAGAAGAGCAGCTCAGTTTCGAGGATGTCACCTTCGGTATTTACTGCAACAACACTGTCACGCAGTTCCCACACCTCATCCTTATCGGTATAACGTGCATACTGGGCGGTGATGCTGGCCTGCGGTTCACTCTTCTTTTCATAGAAGAGAACTGTCAGTCCCTCAGGAAACAGTGTGTACGGCTCCTTCACTTCGGTATACTGTTGGATCAGGGGGCTCCGCACCAGCAGGGTGACCTTGCCCGAGTCGGAATACATTGTCTCCACATTCCTTGCCGAGAGCGAAGGCATGCCTTTTATCTGGAGATCCTTCACCATGATCTCCTTCTTCTCACATGATGAAAGCAAAGCAGTCCCGGCAACCAGGACTGCTATCATTAGATTATATGGTTCACAGCATCGCACTGCGGCTATTCCTTTTTGAATCTTATTGTGGTGGATTCATTCACCCATCCGCCTACCTGGTAGGAAGCGCCCTCATCCACAAGGCTTCTGAAGAAAGCCTCTTCCTTTGTAGGATACAGCCTTGAATAGATGGCTATACGCTCGTCAACCTGGTTTTTGAGGGTGGGGTCAGTGTTTTTGGCCCGTATAAGGTAATCAACCACGACCCAATAAACGGTCTGATTCTCAAACTGTTCTCCGACTCTGGCACCTGCATATGACTCTGCTATGATGTACAGGGCATTGCCGTTGGTGGGATCAAGTGCAAAGGCTGCCCTGGCAAAGTCACGTGCCGCCTGTTTGCTGTCGGAAGCCAGTTCAAGTGTGGCGAGCTTGGTCAGCAGTCCTGACTTGACCACCTGGTTGGTCTCATACTCGACGGCTTCAGTATAGTATTTTTCGGCCTCGCTGTAATTCTTCCGTGCCACGTTCATCTCAGCGAGCTGGGCTGCTGATGATGCGTTTGGCTCGGAACGGTAGAGGTTGCTGGCTGCCTTGAAGTAGAGCTCGGACTCCTTGCATCCTGACTCAGTGAGCATGGAGAGAACCTTCCTGAGCATTGCCGTATCGGACGGGTTCTGGTTAACATCAGCAGTAAACAGCTCCTCAATATTGGAACATGAGGCTGCCCCGCTTGATCTGAAGACGGCGTCAATATTTTTCCTGGCTTCCAGGTAGCGTGCATCATCCGGCTTGCGCGAGAGCTGCCCGTCAACTACCTTCATGGTCTGGGAGTAGGCTGTGATCACTGCAGGGGCTTCCAGTATTTTGAGGGAGTAGCATTTGGCAGTGATGGCCATATAGAGGCTTGAATATGTATAATCAAAACTCTGCGGAGAAGTCTCCATAACCCCCTTGATGAGGTCATAGCACTGTTTGGCATAGTCGGGGTCATTACCACCGAACTCATACAGGGCGAATGCCTTGCGAAGGGAGTTGGCAGGTGCCTCGTTAAAGTATTTGGTCCGCTGGTCAATTATCATGAGTACAGTGTCAATATAGGCCCTGTTGCCTGACTTGCGGAAGAATTCCTTATACATGGCTTCACCCTTGATATAGGTGTTCTTTGAAGACCCCGGACATTCAAAGAATACCGGTCTCCAGAACTGCAGGGCCATATTGTAGTCCTTGTTCTCGTAATAGGTTGAATAAAGCGATGTATTGCGCAGACACCTGGTACTGTCTTCGCCCCGTCCGAACGGTGTGCCCGTTTCAACACCCTTCTGTCCCTGCAGGCTGATAGAAAGCACTGTCAGCAGTGTACCGGTTAAAATCGTGCTTAATGTTCTTTTCATCTCTCTCGTTAACTATTTATTCATACTGCCGTTTAAGGAACCAGTAATCATAAAGATTGAGACTGGCTCCGATCGATATCCTTGTCTCACGGGGAAGGCCTGCATCAGGATCTCCCCTTCTTGACAGGTCTACAACCAGTGAGATTCTTGATCTCGATCTTCTCATCGGTATACCTGTTCCAAAAGTTATGCCGTACTCTTTGACATTGTCACCTTCATACTGTGCATAACTCTCACCATAACGGCCTCCTATGCGGTATTCCATACGGTCAAAAAAATTGTAATTTGAGAACTTGTCAGGTATGTATTCGGCTCCGGCATGAAGTGATATCACATCTGTAAATGTTCCGTAAGTTCCCGGCAAGGTTGCGTCCGACCATGCAGACCAGACAATGTCGCCACCAATGGTGAACTTGTCATTCTGTCCGAAAGCGATGCCTCCTCTTATAGTTCTGGGGATGCGACTGGTAGTTGCGGCCGTCTCATTATAGAGGGTGTCAAAAGCAAGCAGTGTCGTCTGAATGTTTGAATACCTGAATATTATGTCCTGGTTGGTTGTCTTTAACCCGAAGCCGGGGGTAATTGTCAGGCCTGCGTTGATAAACCTGTTTTTTTGCATCGGAAGCATGAACTGCATCGATGCCTCCCAGCCAATGCCGCTCATTGCGGAACTTCCGTATTTCCTTGTATTGAAATAGTTGTTGTCTTCAGTAAAAATGAAGTCATTGGTACGGGTGATCTCACCGAAGACCAGGAACATGTTTATACCGGCAGAGAAGTATTTTACCGGGCTGAAACCGGTGCCGATGAGTGCCTTCTGGTAACCGCCTGAGCCGGTGTGGTTCTCCAGCAGTTCTTCAGTTCCGCCTGTTTCCGACTCCTTGTTGAGCATGTTGTAGGTCCCGTTGGTATAGGGAACCAGGGCCGCTGCCACTCCCCATCCTTTAATGATCGGGAAGCCGAGCATGATGTGGGAAAAGTTCAGGTCCTGCGAATAGAAGGAGTTTTCACCTTCCTTAAGACTGATGACACCGTAGTCAAGTCCGAAGTCAAAGATGAATGATGCAGTGTCAATGCTGCTGTATGATGCCGGTGTGAGAAAGTTAAGGGTAAGATTGTTCCTTATCCCGCTGCTGATGCCCCCCATGGCCCTTGTCCGGAAAGTTCCCTGTTGTTCAATGTTGCCTATACCGTATCTGGCATACGGGGAATCGATGGTTTTCTGGCCAGCCGCTCCTGCAGTCAGCAGTGCCAGCAGGCATATCAGACTAAGTCTTCTGGTTCTATACATTAGTGTCTAGTAAATAATTTAATCCCTCAGTTACAAGGTCCGGGTAATGAAGTATTCGCCTTTCAGTGTGCCGGGTAATTACCCCGCTGTCGCCACCCGTGATGACCGTAACGAGGTTAATGTGCCTCTCTTCGAATGTGCGAATATACTCATTTATTTCATATACCAGGCCCATTACTACTCCTGCTGCGATAGCATCTTCCGTTGTTTTTGCGGGAAATTCAAAGCTGTCGGTTTTGTTTACCAGGGGGAGTCTGCCGGTGTATTCGTGCAAGGCGCGGTACCTCATTGCCAATCCAGGTGAGATGCTTCCTCCCCGGTAAGTTCCATCGGAGACCAGGTCAATTGTCACGGCGCTGCCGGCATCGATGACCAGCAGATCTGCGCCGGGATGATGGACAAAAGCCCCGGCCGCCGCCGCCAGCCTGTCTGCACCAAGGGTCTCCGGAGTTGCGTATTCAGTGGCGAAAGGGTACTTCGACTGCCAGGTCAGATGATGCACCCTGGCGATCCTTCCGCCAAGGAAATACAGCAGCATTGTCGGATCATGACTGACACTCGATACAATGGCCGCTTCCGGGCTCAGCCCGCCAATAAACCCGGCAATGACTTCCGGTTCTGCTGTGGGGAACCGCTCCTTCCGGATTATGATACCATTCTCTGTCAGCGCTGCCTTGGCGGTGGTGTTGCCTATGTCGATGATGAGATTCATTTGACTGCCTGCGGCTTAACGGTTGATTCGTGATATGATAATATTTTTACGAAGAGCGCAATGGCCTGGCTGACAGAGGTCATCTCCCTGACGGTGAGACTGAGCCTGATGTTGTTCTGTTTTATGGTCATGTTACCCTGTTTGCGATTCACAAAATTCATTACCGACACAAAAAGGGGTGTACGGTAGAACTGCGACGACTGATCCGTCACAAAGTTAGCAATCAGCGTGTTATTTTTCAGTATAACCTTTTCAATTCCTGTCTGCGAGGCAATCCATTTGAGTCTGACCAGTTCCAGCAGTGCTCGGGCGGGGGCGGGGAGAGGCCCGAACCTGTCAGCCAGGTGCGATTCATAAGCTTTCAACCCGGCCTCATCCCTGATATCGTTAAGTTCCTTGTATAACCTGATTCGTTCTGGAATGTTTGAGACATATTCGTCGGGGAACATGATTTCCAGGTCCGTCTCCACCGTTACATCGGTTACATATTGCTTCGATGTATCTTCCACATCCTTCATCCTCTCTTTTTCGGTGCCCGGGAAGAGGTCTCCGAATTCCTCCTCCTTCAATTCCCTTACGGCTTCGTTGAGGATCTTCTGATATGTCTCATAGCCCACGTCTGCGATGAATCCGCTCTGCTCACCACCAAGCAGGTTACCGGCGCCGCGGATGTCAAGGTCCTGCAGGGCGATGTTGAACCCGCTCCCAAGCTCATAATTCTCCTCAATGGCCTTCAGCCGTCTTCTTGCATCACCGGTAAGCAGAGAGAGAGGCGGGGTGAGGAGGTAGCAGAAGGCCTTTTTATTGGAGCGGCCCACCCTCCCGCGGAGCTGATGCAGCTCTGAGAGCCCGAAGGTATGAGCGTCATTGATGAAAATAGTGTTGGCGTTGGGAATATCAAGCCCCGATTCAATAATGGTGGTTGCCAGCAGCACATCATAGTCGCCCCTGATGAAGTCGAACATAACGTTCTCTATCTCTTCCCCCTCCATGCGCCCGTGCACCACGGCAATCTTCACCTCCGGGCATATCCGCGAGATGGTGGCCTTTACCTCCAGAATATTCTCAATCCTGTTATTGATGAAGAACACCTGTCCGTTGCGGCTTACCTCATATACAATGCCTTCACGGACAATGTCTTCATTGAAGCCGTGCAGCTCGGTGATGATAGGCATCCGGTTTGGCGGAGGGGTCGATATTACCGATAGATCGCGTGCTCCCATGAGCGAGAACTGCAGGGTGCGGGGTATGGGTGTAGCCGTCAGTGTGAGGGTGTCAACGCCTGCCTTCAGGCTCTTCAGCCTCTCCTTCACGGCCACGCCGAAACGTTGTTCCTCATCAATTACAAGCAGCCCCAGGTCCTTGAACCTGATCTCTTTGCCGGTGATCTTGTGTGTGCCTACAATTATATCTATCTCTCCGTCAGCCAGTTGTTTGAGTATTTTCTTCTGTTCGGCGGGTTTCCTGTGCCGGCTGATATAGTCGACCTTGCAGGGGAAGTTCTCAAGCCGGGCGGTGAAAGTCCTGTAGTGCTGCAGTGCCAGAATGGTTGTAGGCACAAGAACTGCGGTCTGTTTTCCGTCGGTGGCAGCCTTGAAGGCAGCCCTGATAGCCACCTCCGTCTTTCCGAATCCGACGTCGCCGCATATCAGGCGGTCCATCGGAGTGGACGCCTCCATATCCTCCTTGACGGCTATGGTGCTGGCAAGCTGATCAGGAGTATCCTCCCATATGAATGAGGCTTCGAGCTCACGCTGAAGATATGAGTCGGGGGAGTAGGCAAAGCCTCCTGAGGCTTTTCGCTGTGCGTAGAGCTTTATGAGATCACGGGCAATATCCTTTACCTTCTTCTTGGTCGACTGCTTCACCTTCTGCCATGCGCCGGTGCCGAGCTTGTTGATGCGGGGGGGAGAGTCATCCTTCCCCTTATATTTTGATATACGGTGGAGGGCATGGATGCCTACATACAGTAAGTCGTTGTCCTTGAAGACCAGCTTAATGGCTTCCTGAATATGTCCGTTGACCTCCACCTTTTCAAGACCTCCGAACCGCCCAATGCCGTGGTCTACGTGCACGATATAGTCACCCGGATTGAGGTCGGTCAGCTCTCTCACTGTCATGCTGTCACGTCGTGTGAAGAAGCCTTTGATCCGGAACTTATGATATCGGTCAAAGATCTGATGATCAGTGTATACCGCTATCTTCAGGTCATGATCGGTGAAGCCCTGGTGCAGGTTGAGCAGGAGAGGCGTGAAGTCGGCCAGGGGGTCTGTCTCTGCAAAGATCTCCTTAAGGCGTTGCTCCTGGGCTTCACTCTCAGAGATGATGAAATTGCGGTACCCCTCTTTTCCGTTTGTCACCAGCCTCGATGTCAGCAGGGCGAAGTTCTTGTTGAATGAGGGCTGGGGCTCGGTGCGAAACTCAATGTTTATTGCTTCCTCAGCATGCCTTCCCCTGCCGAAGAAAACCTGGCGGTGCTGTGAGCATAACTCCTCCAGATGATGGCCTGTGATGATGATGTCACGGCGGTCAGCTATCTCACCGCGGGTGCTGCGGGTGCGCGCCTGTGACCAGATGCTGTCAGTCTTCTCGATGATATAGTCGAAGTTGTCACTCCAGATGATTGATGATGGCGGTATGAAATCAATGAAGCTGTCAGTGCTCTCGTGGAAGGCGAGTTCCTGGATGTCAGGGATGACCTGTATCTCTTCATGGAGGCGGAGTGACAGCTGGTCGTCGGGATTGAATGAACGGATGGAGTCGACCTCCTCTCCGAAGAAATCGATGCGGTAAGGCTTGTCTGCAGCGTAGGAGAAGAGGTCAGTGATGCTGCCCCTGACCGAATACTGGCCGGGTTCATATACGAAATCGGTCCTTTTGAAATTGTACATACGGAGCACCTCTTCAAGGAATTCGATGGAGAGTTTTGCTCCCTTCTTTATTGAGAAGGTGTTTTTCTTAAGGTTGCTCTTGCTGACAACCTTCTCCATGACCGATTCAGGATAGGTGACTATGATACATTTTCTTTTCCCCGAGGTCAGGAAGTTCAGCACCTCGGCCCTGAGAATGATGTTGGCCGGCTCGGTCTGGTCATACATCACCGATCTTTTATATGTCCCCGGGAAGAAAAAGATGTTCTCGTCGCCGAGGAGGGAGGTGAGGTCGTTGTAGAAATAGGCTGCATCCTCCTTCTCAGGGAGCAGGACCACGTGTGTGGTGGGCTGCTGCGACAGGGCGCCGGCCATCACCACCGTACGCGATGATCCGGTCAGGCCGTGGATCATCACCGGCTCACTGCCGTCGCCGGCGAGAAGTGCCTCAAGCCTGATGAAGGAGGGGTGTTGCCGGTAAAGATCTCTGAAAACGGTGCTGGCCATTGATTGTGTATGAGGGTGCAAAATTAACAAAGCCTGCGGTCACCGCAAAAGAAAAGATGGAGGTAAAAAGTAAGTGTCTGCGTTAGCAGCACATCTGGCCGGGCTGAAGCACCATCTCCGTGGAGGTGTCGGGGTCGGAGTTAGCAGCACATCTACCCGTAAGTGTCGGGGCCGGCCGTCGTTAGCAGCACATCTGCCCTAGCTGAAGCACCATCTCCGTGGAGCCGCAGTAAAACGGGGACCGCTGGTGAAGCGCTTCAGGGCGTATTGCAAGTATACTCCTTCTGCCATCGGTGGCCATACCGCCGGCCTGCTCAACAATGAAGGCAATGGGGTTGCATTCATATACCAGCCTCAGCTTACCGGAAGGATAGATAATTGTCGGGGGATAGAGGAAAAGTCCTCCCGTGAGAATATTGCGGTGGACGTCGGAGACCAGCGAGCCTATGTACCTGGATGTATAGGGGCGCCCGGTGGAGGGGTCATTCTCCTGGCAGTACTTTATGTAGCGCTTGACGCCTTCAGGGAATTTGATATAGTTGCCTTCATTGATGGAATAAATCCTTCCTCGAGACGGGGTCCTCATATTGGGATGTGAGAGGCAGAATTCGCCGATGGTGGGATCGAGGGTAAAGCCGTTGACCCCGTTGCCGGTGGTATAGACCAGCATGGTTGAGGAGCCGTACACCACATAACCGGCAGCAACCTGCCTGTTGCCTTCCTGTATAAAATCGATGATGCCGGCATCGGCATCGCGTTCGGTCACCCGCCGGTATATCGAGAAAATGGTACCAACTGATACGTTGTAGTCTATATTCGACGATCCGTCAAGCGGATCGATGCAGACAACATACTTTCCCCTTTTGGCAAACTCCTCTGTGAAGATGACCTCGTTCTGGTTCTCCTCCGAGGCCACGCCGCAACACTCACCTGACGCCTTCAGAGCGTCAATGAAAACATCATCGGCATAACAGTCGAGCTTCTGCTGGTCCTCTCCCTGGGGGTTCTCAGCCCCGGCTCTACCCAGTATCTCAACCAGTCCGGCCTTGCGGATCTTGGCGTTGACCATCTTGGCCGCCGTACCAATGTGGTGAAGAAGTGAGGAGAGCTCTCCGCGGGCATAAGCGAAGTCCTTCTGCTTCCTGATGATAAAGTCATTCAGGCTGGTGATATCATAGCTTGGCATCCTTAGGTGGTGTTGGTTTCTTCCGTTATCAGTTCAGGTCAGCCCTGAAGGCTGCCCTGTATGCGTATACCTTCCCTAAATTATTGTAAAGCTCATACCCGAAGGTAACTGATTTTGCTCTCTTATGCAAGCGATTTGCTCCCGGGTCGTAATACCAGTCCTCAGTAAATGATAGTTTCCCGATCCTGGTGCGGTCATTACTGAACTCAGCTTCAATCTCCTTCACATCATCCTGTGAGAGAGGTTCGTCGCTGTGATAGTCGAAGACGGTGAGGGTGCCGTCATAGATACGGTCGAAGATATTTGTTATTAGCGCTTCGCCCTGCCAGCCTGATACCTTTTCAATCTCCCAGGGGTCACCGTCAGGGTCGGGTCTTACAATCACCTCTGTTACAATATCGGTTGCGATGAGCACTGCGTCAACAGGGATAGATTCCGTGCCGGGGGTTACTGTACCTTTCTTACCGCCTCCGCGTTCATTACACGAGGTGATGAGCGTTACCGCCAACAGTAAAATAACAGTCTTTCTCATGCCAGTCATTTTCTTATCGTTTAAAACGGAGCATCTCCGGAGCTTTGAGGCCTGTCAGGCGGCCATTTTCAAACACCCTGATGCCATTGACGATTGTTGTAATCACGCGACTGCGGAATGTTGTGCCCTCAAGGGGCGACCATCCGCATTTATAGAGGATATTTTCCTTACTGACCGTCCATGGAGAGGCGGGGTCTGCGAGGACCAGGTCTGCCTTGTAACCCTCCCTGATGAAGCCTCTTTCTCCGATGCTGAAGATGATGGCAGGGTTATGGCACATCTTTGTGACAACCATCTCGGGGGTGAGTTCACCGCGGTGGCAGAGTTCGAGCATCATCACCAGCGAGTGTTGTACCATGGGTCCGCCTGACGGAGCGCTGAAGTACGGAGCACTCTTTTCTTCCAGGGTATGAGGCGCATGGTCAGTGGCAATGATGTCAATAAGGTTATTCCGTACCGCGTTCAGCAGAGCCTCCCTGTCGGTTGCCTTTCGTATCGGGGGGTTCCATTTGATGAGGTTTCCCTTGTCGCGGTACGAGGAATCGTCAAACCACAGATGGTGTACGCAGGCCTCACCGATGATCTGTTTGACGGAGGGGTCATTGCCTTGTGTCAGCAGTTCTGTCTCCTCTGCCGTTGAGAGATGCAGCAGGTGCAGCTTTGTGCCTGCCCTGCATGCCCGTTCGATGGCAGCGGATGAGGAGACCAGGCAGGCCTCCCGGCTCCGGATGAGAGGATGGAAGGAGGGGTCTATATCATCACCGTACTTCTCACGGAAGGCGGCGCTGTTGGCTCTGATGATCTGCTCATCCTCACAGTGGCAGGCCACGGGCAGTCTCTTGATTCCGAAGATGCCTTCCAGAGCTTCCTCCCTGCTGACAAGCATATTGCCTGTTGATGCTCCCATGAACAGTTTTACTGCGGGGACCAGGCCGGGGTCGGCGCTGAGGAGCTCACTGATATTGTTGTCAGTGCCACCAATGTAGAAGGAGTAGTTTATTACTGAGGCTTCCGCGGCGAGGGCGTTCTTCTGGTGCCACGCTTCCAGGCTGGTTGTCTGCGGTATGGTGTTGGGCATCTCCATGAAAGAGGTCACTCCGCCGGCAGCGGCGGCGGCGCTCTCGGTTGAGATATCACCTTTGTGAGTCAGGCCCGGCTCCCGGAAATGGACATGGTCGTCAATGATACCTGGGAGCAGCCACAGGCCTGTGGCATCAATTACGAGGGTATCCTTGCCTGCCACTGCCTCGCGGGCAGGTGTGACTGAGACTATACGGTCACCTGATATTGTTACATCCGCGTATCTTCTGCTCCCTTCGTTGATTAGCAGTGCATTGCGGATCAGAATGTTGTTTTTGTGTTCTTGTGGCATCATGAAACTGTCAGGTTACTATCCTGCGGGGCTTCCTGAAGAGGCTGACAATCTTCATGTGGAGCACTCCCCACAAGGCTTCACTGAAGATACCGCCTGACATCTTTGAGGTACCAGCCCTGCGGTCAGTGAAGATAATCGGCACCTCAACGATCCTGTAGCCAAGTCTCCATGCCGTGAATTTCATCTCTATCTGGAAGCCATATCCGACGAGCCGGATATGTCCGGGGTTGATGTTCTGAAGCACCTCGCGGCGGTAGCATTTGAAACCGGCGGTTGTATCCATGATTTTCATGCCGGTGATTAGTCTCACGTACATTGACGCTATGTATGACATCAGCACCCGTCCCATCGGCCAGTTAACGACGTTCACCCCTGAGATGTATCGTGAGCCTATTGCCAGGTCGGCACCGTCGCGGTCGCATGCCGCATGGAGCCTCACCAGGTCTGCCGGGTCATGGGAGAAGTCTGCGTCCATCTCGCATATATACTGATAGTCTCTCTGCAGTGCCCAGTCGAACCCCGCAATATATGCCCTGCCCAGGCCTGCCTTTTCGGGTCTTTCAAGGAGGTGCAGGTTGGGGTATAAACGCATCAGGTCTTTCGCAATGGTGCCGGTGCCGTCGGGGGAGTTATCGTCAATGATCAGTATGTCAAAAGCTACGCTGAGAGCGGAGATGGCATGTACCAGTCCGTGGATGTTCTCCGCCTCGTTGTATGTTGGTATCAGTACCAGGTTTGACATAGAGAGTCCGCTGAATTCGCGAATTTAACTATTTTTCTCACTCCTGCCTGTCATTTTATACCGAACTCTTTTGTTACCGCCGATTTCAATGACTGATTCATTGGCGGATGGTTTTTCTGGAGCTGTTGCAAAAAATTTTACAGAAATATTTTGCATGTTTGAGATGAAGCGTTACTTTTGTCACCCCAATTGGTCGAGAATCAAGGGGATGTTCTTTATAGTGTGCGCTTATCAGTCCCATAGCTCAGTTGGTTAGAGCGCTACACTGATAATGTAGAGGTCCCCAGTTCAACTCTGGGTGGGACTACGGAATTGGCGATTTCCGATTTTCGATTGGCGATTTTTAATCGCAAATCGTAAATCTCAAATCGAAAATTCAACAGGGGATTTAGCTCAGTTGGTCAGAGCATCCCGACTTTCAGTCGGGAGGGTCAAGGGAGTTCGGTTCTTGTTCTTTTTAAATTCTGGGGATTTAGCTCAGTTGGTCAGAGCATCCCGACTTTCAGTCGGGAGGGTCAATGGAGTTCGATTCTTGTTCTTTTTAAATTCTGGGGATTTAGCTCAGTTGGTCAGAGCACCTGCCTTGCACGCAGGGGGTCAAGGGTTCGACTCCCTTAATCTCCACAAAATCGATTAATTACAAATACTGAGTCCTGTAAATCAAGAGTTTACGGGACTCATTTTTTTATACCCATTTACTTTTGTACACTGATGTACACCTATCCGATGACTAATTCGGTGTACGGTCCTACTCCTGAAAAATTTGTACACTGGATAAGCTGTGACGCACTGGTAAACTGAAGCTTACATTTTGAGCCGTCAATATTGGCTCTTTTGCCGGGTAGGAAAGGGAGACGTTAAGGTATTTGCATGTTATAAAATTTGTTTAAATTAGATACGATTGAAGAATTGTTCATTGAGAAATGTTTGAAAAATCACTTGAATTTCAATAATCTAACTCCCGGATTATCATGAACACAAGACTTAAATCCCTAATCTTTCCGACCATGATCTGGGGCTCACTGCTGCTTCTGGCAGTCAGCTGCAAAAAGGAAAGCGATGATCCCTCCGTTATTAAAGATGGAGATGGCAATGTGTACACTTCCGTTAAAATCGGCACTCAGACCTGGCTGGTTGAAAATCTGAAAACAACCAGGTATAATGATGGTACCTCTATCGCACTGGTTACGGATAACACTGAATGGAGGAATTTGACTACGCCGGGTTATTGCTGGTACGGTAATGATGCAGCAAATAGTAAGGATGCATATGGCGCTTTATATAACTGGAATACCGTAGAAAAAGGCAGTTTGTGCCCTAAAGGTTGGCATATCCCGGATGATTCTGAGTGGACAATTATGGAGGACTATTTGATTGCAAATGGATTTAATTACGATGGATCAACATCTGAAAATCTTATAGCTAAATCCATTGCTACAGCATATAATTGGGAGGCGTCATCAGTCCCGGGTGCTGTTGGCAATTCAGATTTCCCTTTAAAAATAAATTCAACTGGATTTTCAGCTCTTCCTGGCGGCAACCGTATGAGCATAGGCTTGTTTGAATACTATGGAGGAGCAGGTGTGTGGTGGTCAGCCACAGAATCAGAATTATTAGCTGCATGGAGCCGTTACATCCTTGGTTCTTCCAGAAGTATGACAAGAACTTATTTAAGCAAGAATGGAGGTTTGTCGGCCCGTTGCGTTAAGGATTGACCTGTATCGTGTGTGAAAGCCCTCGGATCCCGGGGGCTTTTTGATTAATTCCGATAAAGACAGCTTCTCCCCATTTCCGGTATTACAAACCCAATGACTCATGTCGTAGCAGTCTCCTCACAGGTCCTGAGGGAGATATTTGGGATTCCCAAAACGCAACAAAAAGCGGAAATTTCAGTTATATAGATTACCCACAAAAGAAAAGGCGGTCCCCCCCTGATTGAATGTTAGTCAAATAATATTCGTCAAAATATCGACCCGAAGGGTCAGCGAGGTGAGGGGACCGCCCATTTCAAAGTTAAGAAATATTTAAATCACAAGCACTTTTCGGTTAAAAATGACTGTTTCTTTTTAAAAGAAAGAAAAAAAGTCGTCAGATTGCAATGCATTCCCGCGAGAATTTGCCGTACACCGTCGAACCAGCGGTAAGGGTAACACTGGCAGGTGCAGATACGGTCAGCGAGGAGGTGGAGACCATTAAGTCTATATAATATAAGGTATAGCGCAGGTGATTTTCGGCGGAAGAAAATAAATCAGAAAATAATTCAAAAAAAAATAGGTATAATTTGTTTTATTGAAAATGTTCGATATCTTTGCACCCGCTTTTGAAGAAAAGCACGTTCCCTGAAAGAGAGGTTTGACAGAATGAACTCACGGAGATTGTCCTGAGAAGGATAGAAAAAAAGTTGAAAAACTTTCGTGAAAAGTTTGGTGGAGAAAAATGAGTTCAGTATCTTTGTCGTCCCTTGCCTCAAAAAACGAGGAGGGAAGAAGTTCTTTGAATTAATGATGAAGTAGTAGCACACAGGCGAGAGAGATCTCGCCAAAAACCTAGCGATTTTGTTTGAGTTTTTGAAGAGACCGGATTGATCTTCAAGAGATATTTAAGAAATGAAATATTACAATGAAGAGTTTGATCCTGGCTCAGGATGAACGCTAGCGGGAGGCTTAACACATGCAAGTCGAGGGGCAGCACGAGGTAGCAATACTTTGGTGGCGACCGGCAGACGGGTGAGTAACGCGTATGTAACCTACCCTGTACAGGGGGATAACCCGGAGAAATTCGGACTAATATCCCATGGAAATATTGAAAGGCATCTTTTAATATTTAAAGTTCCGGCGGTACGGGATGGGCATGCGTAACATTAGCTAGTTGGTAAGGTAACGGCTTACCAAGGCTTTGATGTTTAGGGGTCCTGAGAGGGTGATCCCCCACACTGGTACTGAGACACGGACCAGACTCCTACGGGAGGCAGCAGTGAGGAATATTGGTCAATGGGCGCAAGCCTGAACCAGCCATCCCGCGTGCAGGAAGACGGCCCTATGGGTTGTAAACTGCTTTTCC
>JBGSLG010000119.1:0-48002 GCA_041740815.1 Bacteroidales bacterium | reverse complement strand
TACCCTTAAATATCGCGGTAACTCACGTTTTGAAAGATGCAGATACCCACCGAAACGAGTCACTTTTAAGAAACCTATATATGAAGTCTCTGATTCCGGCAGGATAAAGAGCATGAAGCTGGTCAACCAATGCCAGCAAGGTTCATTATATGGGGATTATGTTATCAAGGAGTACCTCGTATACAAACTATATAATGTTCTCACTGACACAAGTTTCCGGGCAAGATTAATCAGCCTGAATTTCATTGACTCGGAAAATAAAAGGAAAACTATCACCCAATATGGGATACTCATCGAACCGGAAAGGCTTATTGAAAAAAGACTGAATATGCTTGAGGTTAAAAACAAAGGTCTGTCGCAGAAACACATGTATCCGTCAGTGATAAACCGGCTCGCTATATTCAATTATATGGTTTCCAACTGGGACTGGTCCGTACCGGGTCAGCATAATGTCTCGGTATTTATGTCGTCAAAACCTGAACTTGCAGGTCAGGGAATCCCAATTCCATTCGATTTTGATCTGACCGGAGTAGTAAATGCCAATTATGCTATCCCTCTACCTGCTCTAGGGTTAAAAACCAACCGAGATCGCATGTTTGCAGGCATCTGCCGCACCAGGGAAGAGTATCATGATGAACTGATGGAGTTCCTGGATAAGAAGGATGAGTTCTACTCCGTAATTACTGATTTCCCATACCTGAGTAACACTGAGAAAAGGGATATTACCTTATTCCTCGATCAGTTCTTCGATCAGCTGGACAAACCAAGAAGCTTTGACAACCTGATAGACTATTTCCTTGCGAATTGCAAAGATTTAAACTAATCAGGCTTCATAATAAATATCCAGGACTGCAATCCTCTCCTTGTAGTTAACCCTGCGAATCCTGACCTTTTTGACATCGAGCCCCGTGATCTCAGCTACATTGGCTATCAGGTCCTTTTTATTCTGAGACTTCAGCATCTCCAGGTTATCATAGATTATGGGGTGAGTGCTGTACTTGTCCTTTTTGGTAAGGAAATACTCAAGAATAAATGCAGAGGCTATAATAATGATATTAAAAATCACAACTCCCAAAAAAGGGAACTTCCCCTTGAGATCCAGCGCGTTCAGGACTGAAATGGCAATAACGGCGAATAGATATGCCATATTCTTTACGTCAAAACTTATGGTCCTGAGATTGAGAATGGTGAAAATAGCAAACAATCCTATAGCCATCTGGAACTCCATGGCAACAATTTTCAGCATGGCTCCGATAAAGAAGATTACGATTCCCATCAGGAAATAACCGAACAGGTAATTCGCCTTCCTGGAATACCTGTAATAGACTACCCTTAACAGGAGGAACAGAAAAACCAGGTTCATCACAAACCTCTCCATAATGGCCCAGAATGCCGGGTTGTCAAGATTAAGAAAATCAGTGGTCATGGTAAATAGTTTCTTTAAATGATAATCAGAGTCATTGGCTTAAGCCCTTTTTTCTGCTATAGCAGAGTAAATATATGAAATGAAGTGCATCAAGTCAATACCAAGGCAAAAAACAGGATTAAATGAATATCAGTCATCCGGATTTGATTGAACTATTTATGAATTGCTCTGTTCCACAATGACGAAGATATGTATACTTATACTTCATTAACGAGCTGTTCCCCGATCCTGTACGGAATAAGTCTGGCGGCATATTGTCCGTGAAGAAGTATTATCTTTCCGGTGAACAATATTTCCATGTCCCACCTTTATGGATTTGAATATGAACATAGTACAAACAGATATGAAGAAAAAAATCATATTGGTGACAATCTCCATATTTTTCACTTTGAGTGTATTGGCTGTTGTCCCCTCCGGAGAAAGGGACACCACTGTCAATGATGGTCCCTATTATTTCCTCTCGAACGATACTCTCAGGGTCGTATGGATTGAAAGCAGTATTCTGAGGGAAGGATATCTGCTGCCCGGTAAAAAGAATGAGATTATGCTTCCTGCAGATCTGTCATACAGCCACGCCGAACTTACCAAGCTGATCAGGATGAAACCCGATTTCCAACAGAGGTACAACCGTATTGACAGCATAGCAGCAATCAGCGATGTCCACGGAAATTACGATACTTACCTTGATCAGCTGCAATCAAACGGAATTATAGATAAAGATTTGAACTGGAAATTTGGAAGAGGTCATCTGGTTTTCCTCGGTGATGCATTAGACAGGGGAGACAAGGTGACGGAAATCCTCTGGCATCTTATTAAACTTGAAAAACAAGCTGTAAAATCCGGCGGAATGGTCCATTTCATACTTGGGAATCATGAATTGATGGTTCTTGCCGGTGACCTCAGTTACATCCATGATAAATACAGGACAGTTGAAACCATTGCCGGAATGAGCTATGCCGATCTGTATTCCGAAAATTCAGTACTGGGTAAGTGGCTTCGCGCAAAACCGGTAATGATTACAATAAATAATATCCTGTTTGTACATGGAGGAGTATCGCCGGAGCTGGTTCAAAAAGGCATGAAGGTCAAACAGGTTAATCAGATCTTTTCGGAAAGGATTGTTGGGAAGGATTTAGATCCTTCCGTTGAAGATAAGGAATTGTTTCTCCTTAGCGGGAATGACAGTCCCGTCTGGTACAGAGGATATTTCGCAGATTCAACTTTAAACATAACCAGTCTCGATTCCATTCTGAATTTCTATGGCACTGAGCATATTATTGTCGGGCACACTCCGCAAAAAAACATGAGGCTTCACTTCGACAGGAGAGTAATAGGCATAGATACTGGAATAGGATATGGGCAGACGGGAAATATTCTTATTGTCAAAAATGGCCGTTTCTATAAAGGGTCCATTAAGGGTGTGAGGACAGAATTGTGAGACGCACTCTGTACCCCGGTCAGAAGGTGATACAGGCTGGAATTAAAATCTTAATTTGTTGTCGTTATGGAAAAGACATCCAGAATTGCCTCTGTTGACATAATGAGGGGACTGACTCTCCTGCTGATGCTGTTTGTCAATGACCTCAACATGAATGTGGCACCTGCATGGCTGGGTCACATGAAGGCTGACTATGACGGCATGGGGCTCGCCGACTGGGTGTTCCCGGGGTTTCTTTTCATCGTGGGAATGGCGATACCTTTCGCACTGTCAGGGAGGATAAAAAAGGGAGAACCGATATCAAAAATATTCCTGCATATAATAATCCGTACGGTTAGCCTTCTCATCATCGGCGTACTGATGCTCAACACGGGAAGAGTCAACCCGGAAACCACCGGAATGGGGCAGGATTTGTGGGCACTGCTGATGTATACCTCTGTCTTCCTGATCTGGAACGATTACCCGGCGGGCAGGGGCAAACTGCTGTTCACGATCTTGCGGGCGGCAGGTGTGGCTGGCCTGATCCTCCTTGTCATAATCTTCAGATCGGGCCCATCTGATGACCCCGGCTGGCTGATAACCGGATGGTGGGGAATACTGGGACTTATCGGGTGGGGATATCTCGTCTCTTCACTGATCTATCTCGGAACCCGTGATTCAATAACCGGGGCAGCAATTGCGGTCGTCTTCTTCCTGATAGTGAATATCCTCGATGCCTCAGGGGTTCTCGGTTTCCTTGATCCGGCCAGGCCGGTACTGGGTATAATTATCCAGGGAAATGTTCCCCTGATAGTGTTGACGGGCATGCTTGCCGGCATCCTGATCAGACAAATGAAGGACTCCGGGAGTGAACGCATTTTAATTGTATTTATCGCCCTGGGATTATTATCACTGACCACCGGATTTATTTTGAGGAATTGGTTCATCATTTCAAAGATAATGGCCACTCCCAGCTGGGGCATGATCTGCAGCGGAATAAGCTTTATGGTCTTTGCCTTGATCTACTGGCTTGCAGATGTGAAGGAATGGAGTGGGTGGGCGGCATTTGTCAGGCCCGCAGGAAAGCATTCACTGACAACGTACCTCGCTCCGGATATCCTCTACCACGCTATCTGGATGTCAGCCGTCCCGGTGCTGATCTACAAGCAGTCGTCAGAACCCCTCGTGGTTGTCCTGGGATCAATTGTGTGGGCACTCCTCATGGCCGGGCTGACCGCCCTGCTTGCGAAAATTAACATAAAACTTAAGCTCTGACCATTAGCCGAGGATCTCCAGCAGTGGCGCAAAGGACCTTACTGTGATGATGTGGTCGGCCACCAGGTTCAAATATTTGTTCTGTGAGTAGAAGGAGATACCTGTTCCGCACTCGCGTACCATGCAGATGTCATTATCGCTGTCACCAATGGCGGTGATGTTGCTGATATCAATCTCATAACTGGCTGAAAGCTGCCTGATTACATTCGATTTGCAGTACTCATGACTGCACTGGCTTTGCTTTGTGCGCAGGAAGTATGACGGTATCTTCACCTCGCCGGTAGCCACGCTCCTTGAGAACTCCAGCTCATTTGCCACGGAAAAATCCATCCCCATTTTATTCTTTATATGGTTGGTAACCACATCATAACTGTCACTTATAATCCCGCAGATATATCCTCTCTTTTTCAATTCAGTGATCACCTCCAGGGCATCTTCAACAATAGGAATAGAGTCTGCAACATCCAGAACCACCTTTACCGTGTGACCTTTCATTAGTGTTGCTATGAGCTTGGTTCTCATGAAGGCTGTGTCATTGTGCGTGACGATGTTTATCAGCTCCTCCTCAAAGCCCAGAACCGCAGATGCAGTGGTAATAAAACTTCCTTTGAGAAGAGTGTTGTCCATGTCGAAGATCACCATCCGTGCCAGCCCTTTCCGGTTTTCGCGAAGGGCATATTCCATCTGTGTCCTGATAACATTCACCTTCCTGAGAGTCTCATCACCAGTTGTCGAAAGAGGTTCACCGCGTCTGATGATAGCCCTTGATACCTCGAGGGACATCTTTGAGAGTTGTTCCCACGACTGCATGCGGTTCTCGATATATCCGATATTCACCTCTGCAATGCGGGCATCCATCAGGTGCATGTCAATAAGCATCCCGATATCGACCCCGTAATCATTCTCAAGCTCCAGCTTTTGCATCATCGACCTTTTGCCGGCAACCATCCCGCTTAGTGGCTGGGAGAATCGCATCAGGTCAGGAAAGAGCAGGTTGAGCAGGGGCTTTGCTACCAGCTCCGTGACACGTCCCGCCTGGCGGGTGAAAACAGATTTGACAAAGTCCGCTGTCCCTTCGATAAGAGGTTTTGTCATCAGCTCTACGATATCTTCAGGGTAAGTGGTAATATCCGCATCAAGGAGGAGAAGCGATTCATTCCCTGCGAACATTATACCTTCCCTAATCGATGCGCCTTTTCCCAGCAAAGTGCTTGTATAGACTTTCGCACCTTTTTCCCGGGCAACCGTCACGGTGTTGTCTGTGGATTTATCGTCCATGACTATTACCTCAGAGACCAGAGGGGAACCTTTAGCCAGCTCAATGACATGGCTTATGGTTTCGGCCTCATTCAATGCAGGAATAATTACTGTAACCATTTGATCAGTTTGATTTTGTAAATATGACAAGTTCAGACAAGGCCGGCTCTGATCATAAAGAAACACCTTGGCCGGAATGACCCTGTACCAGCAATTAAACAATCCGCATGTAGAATCGTTTAATTTGATCTCAGAAGATCAATGATTTGGTGACCCAAAACCAGATAATGGGTATAGCCAGCAGATCAAGCAGCACGCCTGCCCTAATCATGGTTTTTACAGTTACCTCTTCTGTAGCATATGCCAGGGCGTTAGGCGGAGTGGAGACCGGAAGCATAAAGGCACAGTTAGCCCCTATCCCGATAGCCATGACCATCGGAAGAACATACTCAGGATTGAATTGTATTGCCACCTCCATCATAATGGGTATTGTAATGGCTGCGGCCCCCGTATTGCTTGATATTTCAGTAAGGCCAATAATGAATACTGTAGCAAGAAGTATAAGCAGTAAGCCCTGACCTTCATGGATATTTTTAAGTATACTGTTGGCAATCATGGCAGATGTGCCAGTCTCTGACAGGATTGCACTCAGGCATAATCCACCACCAAACAGGAGCAATATCCCCCAGTTGATTGAACCCTGCAGTTTATTCCAGGTGGTGAGCCCAAATACCGGAGCAAGAGCCGCAGCAAGAACACCCACAATGGCATCAAAGTTATCGATGCCCATCAGGTCCCCAATCGGCTTAGAGCCGATCCACAAGATCACGATCATAAAGAAAAAGGCCGCTGCTGCTGTCTGGTTTCTGCCCCATTTATGGTTGCGCTTTTCCATCTCATTGAGATGAAAATCCTGCTCCGGTCTGATAACTACTTTCAGGGCAAAGAGCAACAATGGGAAAAGCATCAAAGTCACCGGAAATCCGAATTTGAACCATGTGGCAAAATCAATGTTCAGTGCTCCTGCAGCAATCAGGTTTGGCGGACTGCCAATCACGGTGCTTATCCCTCCGATACTGGCTGCGAACGCAATCCCAAGGATTACAAATGTGCGGGCTCTGGGGTACTTTTTATCTATCAATGACATGCCTATCGGCAGGAACATGGCTGCTGTGGCAGTATTACTCATCCACATCGAGAGCAAGGAGGTGGCACCTAATATTGAGGCTATTGCCACCCATCTTCTTCCTTTTGCCAGATGAATCAGATTACTGGCAAGCCACCTGTCAAGTCCGTGTTCATTCAGAACGGCGGCCAATGCAAATCCTCCGATGAAAATAAAAATTACCGGATGAGCGAAATGTGCCAGTGCATCTCTTGCATTAAAGATACTAAAGAGAACGGCAATGACAGGAACAAGCAAGCCTGAAACAGCCAGTGGTATTATCTCGGTTACCCAGAGCCCTCCGATAAATATCAGAATTGCGATCCCCAGCTTATTGCCAGGATCCTCCATGGTTAAGTTTCCGACAAGAATTCCAGCTATGAGTAACCCGCCGATTGTGAGCCATTTGTTATTTTTTAACCTCATACTGATTGTTTTTAAAAGGTTTTAATATTCTCAAATTAGCGGATATTTTTACTTCCCGGGCTCTTGCTGACTAAATTCCTTTCTGGTCAATCCTTTTGCCGTATAAAACATCGGCAGCTGCCGGAGACATAATAGTATGATCATGCCCTGATCCGGGTACATATACCTTCTGCCATCCGAACTTAAACCCCACCTCTTCAGCTTTGGCCTTGTTAAAATTAAAGAATTGCTCTCCCCTTTCCAGCCGGGTCAGGCCCTGAAGATCTGCTTCGGGAGTCTGTCTCAGATCCTTATCCCTGATGGTATCGGCAGTGCCAAGGAGTATTGTCAGGTTATCGCTATAGAAAGCTTCTCGCAGGCTGTCACTGTCGGCAAAGAGTCCCTGAATGCCGTATGGATATTCAGCCTCATCATCGGGGAATGTGTACCATCCGGCGTTAGCAGCTACGGCTTTTTCAACATACGGACTGTCATAAAACTGCATGAACCTGTGCGTAAATTGCCCACCTGCGGAATGGCCGTAGAGGTTATATGTGCGGTTTTGAAGTTTAAGCTCATCCGTGACGAACTCAAAAATCCTGTCGATCAGCGAGAATGTGGTCGATCCGGGATCGGCAATATCACCTTCCGGAGTCAGAAATCTTCCACCGATATATTCCTCTGAGCTGAAAGACTCTTTAGTTAATTCAGGTGCTATAATGATAAGTCCGTACTCATCAGCCTTAGCTTTCCACCCCTCAAGGTAATCGTCGGCATTCCTGCCTGCTCCGTGCATGACTAACTGCAGCTGCATCTCCGCGGTCTTTCCGGCAGGCATATAATAGTGTATTCTGATCTGTCCCTTATTTAACAGCGGGCCTGAGTCTAAACTCAGGATACCCTGCTTCGGGTCAGCGTTCCTCTCTCCTTCTGACGTCATACAGGCTGAGGTGATCATTACCAGTAACGCTGTTCCGAAGGCCAGAAATGATTTTGAGAAAGACATTTTCATATTCTGATATTTCAAAATGTTTAAATTATTGGCTTTTAATTAACTGACCCGGTTATTACCCCGCAGGACTCCCATGGAAATGACCTTGTCAATCTCAAGCTGATCATTAAGTATAACCATGTCTGCATCAAAACCCTGTTTCAGTGTCCCTTTACGTTTGATTTTCATGTTCTTTGCCGGATTGGTGGTGATAAGCCTGAGCGCATCTTCCAGCGGCAGAATATTATTCCGTACAAGGGTGACCATCTCTTTCATATTCAGGTCAAGCGGTGCCGGGTTATATGTAATCTCACCTGTTGAAGGATTTTCTCTCTTGACCCCCCCCCTGCCGTCACTTGAGAAAGTCATATTATCGAGAGACACTCCTTCATCAAGGGCGATCTGCACGGCCTTGTGTGGCTTGGTAAACGTTGTTCCGCCAGTGGAAATGTCAATCATACCCCCGGCTTTTGCGAACTTTATGCAAGCACTGAAAAGCTTCTGTGTACGTGAGCAATGTGTTGGTGATATGTATGAAATCAGTGTCGGATATTTTTCAGCAATAGCCAGCAGATCATCTATCCCTGATTCCAGGGCTCCGAGATGAATGTGCAGGATTCCTCCTTTCCCGGATGTAAAACCTCCGAGTCTGACCTGGTTGATCAGCCTGAGTATCTCATGCTGGGTTGGAAAAGAAGATCTGTCGTCGCTGATTGCCAATTTGCAGCCGATCACCCTGTCAATATAAATCAGATCTTCAGCCACGGAACCGAACAGGGTTTTTTCAGGCAGGCCATAGTAGCCCGTAAGCATATAAGCCGTCACGCCTGTCTCATCGAGGGCTTTTGCCTTACTGTAAAGAGTGCTCAATTCCTTGACAAACCCGTCGGTACCGAGAAGTCCCAGTACCGTCGTAGTGCCGACAGCCAGCAGATCGCCGGCAAATAGCTCTGGTATGAAAGAAGCAAATCCGAACTGGCCTCCTCCGCCCGTGATATGTACGTGCTGGTCAATGAAACCCGGGCAGACAATTTTATCACTCGCATCAATTATCTGCGGAGATAACTCACTGACTGTGATTGAGTCTTCAATGGCGATTATCCGGCCGTTTACGATAAGTATATCCTTTATTCCCAGCTTCTGGGGGGCATATACTTCACCTCCTTTTACAATGGTTACCATGATATGTGATTAAAAGATGAAATGAAATACCAACAGTGCTATCAAACCGCCAACCAGGGGTGGCATGTTCCTTTTGGCCAGCTCTACTGGAGAGACTCCTGCAACACCTGCAATTGCAACTATTACTCCTGCAATAGGTGAAGTTGCCCTTCCCATGCTTGCAGAGAGCTGCATCGGAAGGATCATTTCAGGCGCAGTCATACCAAGCCGGCCAGCTATATCGGGAACCAGAGGTCCGAATGAAAAGAAGGCTGCATTACCGCTTCCCATCAACATTGCCGCAAGAAATACCAGTATGGTAATGAAGATTGAGATAGCAGCCCCTGAAAAACCCAGATGAGTAGACCCTGACACGAGGGTTTCAATGAAACCCAGGCCGATGAGTCCCTTGGAGAAGATCTCCGCCGCCACAATCAGTGTGATCACCGTGCTGAACACTGAGCCCATCCCTTTCCAGAAGCTGTCAAGCATATCCATGACACTGCGGAAATTCCTTTTAAAAATCATCACAAATATTACTGAAATGATCAGGGAAAACAGCATTGCCACGGTGGTGGTGAGATGTATGTCTACCAGGCCCACATAGTCAGAGAAGATGACAAGAAGGATAAGGGGTAACATAGGAAGAATCGCATATATGAGAGGCACATCCGGTTTCTTTGTTTTCTCCGTTTCAGTAACAACCGTCTCTCTGCCCGCTTTAAGGTCTCTCTTGTCAAAATACCTGTTGCTGAAATAGTAAAGTATCATGACCACAATTGTTGTGGGAATTACCAGTGGGAGCTGATCGGCAACAAAGTACTCCATATTTGATTTACCAATGAGGGAGGCAGCCATGGCCGTGTTTGCCGAGCCAGGGCCCTGATCAAATATTGTTGCAGCGGCTATGGCCGAAAGTGCCGTCAGTCTGCTGCATCCCAGGCTTACAAGGACCGGATAAAACGAAGCTACAAGCAACAGACCCAGGCCAGCCGCTGATGGTATTGTCATGAAAAGAAGCTGTCCGATGGGAATGGCAATAACTGATGCCAGGTAGGGGTACTTTTTAAAGAATCCCAGGGGTTTTATTGCAATATAAACAAGCGAGTCGGTGGCCTTTATTTTATTCATGAATGCCACATAACCACCTATTGTCATGATCATCAGCCCTATTCGTGTCACATTGCTGACAAAACCATCATCAATCTCCTGTACAATATCAAACACAACACTGCCTGAAGGTATTGAGACTGCTATGGGATTTAATCCCATAGCAGCCGCAATACTGATCATAAACAGTCCTGCAAAGATCAGAACACCCTGCGGATTAACCCGTTTGTACAGCAGTAATGCCGTAAGGAATATTACTGCAATACAGAGTATAAATCCAGTTGCCGCCATAAGTACTAGTAACCGGGATTCTGCTGGATTACCCTTCCTGAATTCGCATTAATAAATGCCTGTGGAATAGGAAGCAATACGGGCGTTTCATCATCCCACATTCCTCTGACCTCCCTGCCGGAGACCTCATTGTACAGTCTTACCCTTGTCTTGTAGATGCTGCTTGCCAGTCTTTCATCTCCGCCGTTCTCCTGACTGAGCCTGATAAGGGTATGCCTCCTGTGTTCCTCAGTGATAAGCTCACGGCTTCTCTCATCAAGGATCATGTCAATGCTCATCTCAGATGCATCTACTGGAACTGCCATTGCACGCTCCCTGATCTTGTTCAGCCAGAACTCCCCACCCTGACCAAGCTTAAACATAGCCTCGGCATATAGAAGATATGTCTCTGCCAGACGCAGGTAAACCATATCATTATAGGCATTGTCAGCGTCTGCCTGTTCAAAGATGGGATTGACGTAATCCCACTTTTTCGTAGAGGGCCAGTTATACTGCTTGATGGTGGGATCAGTATCATTGCTCATTGCGGTATTCGGCTTGAGGTTTATCAGGCTTGCCCCGCTTTTCAGCACTTCGTAGACCTGGTTATCAGTGTTCAGAAAATAAAGATGCCATACGAACGAACTGGTATCATACCTTACATCAATTGTGTCCTGCTCTTTAAACTTATATAAATTAAATGCACCCAGGGAAATGGCCAGACGTCCGGCACCCTTGCCCGCGTTTAGTGACCAGAAGAGTTTGATGGTCTGTCCGGGGTAATCAGGATGACTTAATTTGCTTATGTCAGAGAGACTGGAATAGTAGTTTCTCCACATATTCCTCATGAATGTGTTCGGAGAGTATCCTGTAGCTGCATTTTCAGGCTCGGAATTCGGAAATGCCCATAGAACCTCCAGATTGCCGTCAGAATAGAGAGGTGAGCGGAAGAGATCGATAAATGCGTGACCGGGGTTTGATGCATTTTTCCCGAATCTACCTGTCATCAGAGAGTATTCTGCACCTTCAACGAGGGGCTGAAGCACCGTCTTTGCATCATCAGGCCGTCCCATTGCCAGGTACAATTCACCGAGATAATGACGTGCCACTGCCTCTGACGGAACTGTATTGTTTTCCGTTCTCATGGGAAGTTCATCAATTGCAAAGAGCAGGTCCTGCTCCATCAAATCACGGATGTCTGCCACAGGTGTTCGCTCCCAATCAGTCCGATAGTTGCTCCCTGTAATCTCTTCTGTCGATAGTGGTACCGCACCAAATGAATAAGTCAGGTGGCGGTAAGCCCATGCCCTCACAAGTCTTGCATTGGCAACCACAGTATTCTTGTTCTGCAGGTCTTCCTCTGCAGAGCCGCCCTGCCAGTCGATATGCGGATTTTCGGCCCTTGTGATGATCATATTTGAGGTGTTAATTACTTTATATAACCACTCAAACAGCGCCTGGAACGGTTCAACATCCTCCATGTCGGTTATGTTCTTCGGGAAGCTGATGTGCCTGAAGCTGGTGTGTCTGTTATTACCCCATGAGTTATCAGCTCCGGCGCTGAACAGTACATGCTTGGCAAACGGGATACTGCCGAATGAGGTACCGCCATAGAACCTGTCTCCACGGTCATACTCATCCCTGACCAGTGCGAACATAGCGTTTTCCATGTTCTGAAACCCACTGTAGTTAACCAGCAGGTTTTCAGCAAAGATGTCATCTACAGGTTTTTCTGTCAGGAAATCCTCGCTGCAGGAAGAAAATGCCAGGACAGAGACCATTGTTAAAAAGTATATTATCTTTTTCATTTTTATAGCAGTTTATAGATTATTAGAAGCTTGTCCTGATTCCAAAGGTCAGCTGTCTTGTCTGTGGGATAGCTCTTTGAACCGCTCCGGTTGATGTAAATTCCGGATCCAGTCCAGACCAGTTGGTGAGAGTGAGCAGGTTCCTTATACTCGCATATACCTCAAGCCTCGATAAGCCGGCTTTCCCGATAAGATTACTGTCGAACATGTAAGCAAGAGTGACGTCCTGTATCCTGAGGAAATCAGTTTTCTCATAGAAGTTCATTCTTCTTACGTTCACTGAGCCATCCGGTACGTTAGCCGGATATGTTTCTATCTGGTTCTCCGGTGTCCAGAAAACTTTGTCAAGCTGATTCTGTCTGTAAGAGAGAGTCATGGGAGAAAGCAGAAAATTGGGTCTTGTTTCACCTACCGCGCCATTAACAAAAACTGAAAGGGCCAGATTACCATAGGAGAAGGTGTTATTCATACCCGCTGTAAACAGAGGCGTCCGCCTGCCGATAATCTGCTTGTCTTCTTCCGGTGTTATGTCACCGTCGTCATTGACATCTATGTATTCGATAAACCCTGCTGTCTTGTCAGTGTCGGTTGATTCCCCTTCCTGCCAGATGCCTCCAAAGAGGTAATCATAGTTCACATTTACGTCGTTACCGATGAACCATTCGCTTGCTATATCATCTATCGGTTCCCCGTCTTCACCGTATAATCCAACGTCAACCAGGACTGTCCTGTTCTGAACGAAACTCAGGCTGGTTGTCCATTTGAATCTGTCAAGGTCTATATTGACCGAGGAGATCTGAAAATCTATGCCATTCCCTTTTGTCTGGCCTACGTTCTCAAGTATTTCACTTGCACCGTTAATCGGAGGTATTGACCTTGAAAGCAACAGATCGAAGGTGTTGGTGAGATAAAAATCAAATGAACCTGTAATCCTGTCATCCAGGATTCCAAAGTCAAACCCGAAGTTGGTGGATGTAGTTGTTTCCCATCCGAGTAATGCTGATGCCAGTCTGGAGGGATAGAACCCGAAGAGCGGGCTGTGATCACCTGAAAGGTAGTCGAGGCTCCTGAGGTTCGGAAGACTTGAATATGGAGAGATTGCCTCGTTACCGTTTTTCCCCCATGATGCCCTTAACTTCAGGTTATTGACAATTTCATTGAATTTTGAATCCTTTACAAAAGACTCATTTGTAATATTCCATCCGATCGCAATTGAGGGAAAAACCCCATATTTTCTGTCAGCTCCGAAAGCCGAGAAACCGTCGCGCCTCACAGTAGCTGTCAGGAGATATCTGCTGTCATAACCGTAGTTGACCCTGAACATCTGCGAAAGATGGTTTGACTTGTCCTGTGCTGCTGAGGGAAGCATAAAACTTGCCTTGTCAGGCTGGTAAAATGTCATCACGTCACTTGGGAAGCCTGTGGCCTCTATACCGTTTGATTCCTGCTGGTATCCCTGAGCGGAATAGAGTCCGGTAAGAAACAGGTTGTGCTTGCCGAAAAGCCTTGTGTAGGAGAGTATGTTTTCAACCAGCCAGTCTACCTGGTAATTGTTTGAAAGTTCCAGCACCCCGTTGCTGAGAAGACCCTCGTATGTATTGCGGCCCTGATAATTCTGTTCAGCCTGTGTCTGGTAGGTATACCCGGTATTAAGCTTGTAAGCCAATCCTTCTATGGGAAGATTTATGTCGACATAATTATTGGAAACCAGCACATTCTTGTGGTTTACATCGATCTCATTCAGTCCGCTTAGCGGGTTCCTTGAATAGCTCGCATCTTCCCATGTGGAAAGACGGAGTTCCCCTGAATCAGTATAAGCCTTACCCAGCGGATTCATTGTAAAGGCATCATCAAAATCAGCCGCCCTGCCGCTTCGGTCGTAGAACCCGTACTGGGTACTGGTACCGATTGTAATATATTTGTTTATCGTCTGGTCAAAGTTTATTCTCAGCGTGATACGGCTGAAGTCATCATTTTTCGCAATACCCTTGTTTGAGGTATAGTTGCCCGAAATGAAATACCTTGAATTATTCCCGGAACCTCTTAATGAAAGGTTGTGCTGCTGGCTAAATCCAGTTCTGAGAGCAAGATCAACCCAGTCCGTTGTTTCATTCTGAGCGTACATCTCTGCCTCGGTTAATGTATGAACCAACCCTGCCTCAAGCTTGTATGCACCAAAAGTTGGTCCATCCATCATCTTTGGTATGTTGATGGCGGTTGCGGAGGTAACGCTGGCATCATATGAGACCAGCACTTTCTCTCCATCTTTCCCTTTCTTTGTTTGTATCAGGATTACCCCGTTGGCGCCTCTTGCCCCGTAAATAGCTGATGAGGAGGCATCCTTAAGTATCTCCATTGAAGCAATGTCATTGGGGTTGATCTCGGACCAGTTACCTGAGTATGGTACACCGTCGAGTATTATCAGCGGAGCATTTGAAGCAGTAATTGACCGGCTGCCCCTGATACGGGTTGTTGTTGCTGATCCCTCTGCATTTGAACCGGTGATGCTGATGCTCAGACCGGCTACAGAGCCCTGAAGCGACTGTATCAGGTTCGAACTGGGACGGCTTTCAAGTGTTTCAGGACTTACTGAAGCTACCGATCCGGTCACATCACTTTTTTTCTGAACACCGTATCCGACAACGACGACTTCATCAAGCAAGGTCTCATCAGGGTAAAGGACTATGTTAACGCTCCCGGCTCCTGAAACAAGGTACTCAACAGCCTTGTATCCTATAAAAGAAAAGGCGAGTGTCTCTCCCTGCTCTGCGTTGATTGAGAACATGCCTGAGGCATCCGTAAACGTCCCTCGTTGTGTTCCAATGACCTGTACAGTGACACCTGCAAAAGGTTCATTCCTGTCACCGTCTGTCACTTTTCCCCTGATCTGGGCGCTGGCCATGGTACAGAAGAAAAGAAATAATAGAAATGCAAATGTTTTCTTCATTTTGGTTGTAGTTTTTAGGTTATAATGTGTCTGTCATTTTTTAATAACTCTGTGAAAATTTAAGGTATCGCCCAATGATGCCATTGAGACCCTATACGAGATGAACCCGTTCAATGACTCCGGCTCCAGCAGGGATACGGCATAGTTGGCATTTTTCTGTTGCAGGTCAACGTAATATGACCCTTTGGCGAAGACCTTCTTCTGTTTGAATATCTCTGCTTTTGATGACACTGTCTTTATCTTTTCCCATTCATCATTTGCTTCCTTGTAATCATTGATAATGAAGCTTTCAACAGAGTATTTTTTCTTTTTCTTTAACTGTTCAACCTGCAACCCCAGGAGTGAAAGAATCTCAAGTTCCTTCTGGCAGCTTGCTTCAAGAACATATCCGGCCGGCCTCGGACGAACGAGCTCCGGTGAAAGATTCTCAGCATCCCTTATTTTAAGGTCAACAACAAGAAGTTCTCCCGTTTCCAGATCAATAAACTTCACGCCGGTATTATAGTACGAAGGTGCGTTGAGAACAACAATCTCATCACGGGCTTCGGTTGTTGCCTTTCTTGCCTGCGCAACAATGCGCTGCAGCTCATCCTTATGATTAAGGGCACTCTCCAGAAAGGCCCTGGCAACGATATATGAGCTATGTGTTCTGCGTGCGAAGGAGGTACGCCCTAGACCTATACCTCTTGTTTCCACAAGCATAGAAACGGCATTTGACAGGGCAAAAGAGGTAGAACTTGAGTGTGGGCTCTGCGCTCCCTTATTCAGGATAATATCTTCTCCGGATACATCTGCTGTAAAATAGAAATTGTGAGTATAACCATGCCTTTCCAGCGCCTGTTCCGCCTCTGCCTGGAAGATTTCCTTTGAAGCTCTGCGCAATCCCTCGGGAATATTCAGGTACCCGGAAGGCAGAAAAAGCACATCATAAAAAGCAGAGGCTCCATTCTTACCAAGACCGGAGAACTCTCTTCTCGTCGGCTGGAATTCGTGAAAATCGAATGCAATATCCGCCTGCCAGTCGATATAGACTTTTTTGATTATCCGGCTTACAGGATCTGCAAACTTTGTCTGATCACGGTTAAGGTCATATCCTCCGGCTGATCTTCTGTTCATGGCAATATAACCATCCATATTGGCAACAGGCAGGATTGCAATCTCCATGTTGTCAAGAAAAGCGGATCCCTCCTCAGTTGTCAGTAGCTCATGTGCCAGGAAGAGAAGAGCTTCCCCGCCCGCAGGTTCATTGCCATGTAACAGGCCCTGCATCCACACTCTTACTTTGCCTGAAGATGTGGCAGAGCCATTCGACAGATAAATCACAGGTATATCACGTCCCAAAGGTGTTGTACCAATAATTTCAACACGTGCTTCAGGATATCCGGCAATACTGTCATCAATCCATTTCATTATCTCTTCATACGATGCAAACCTGTCATCCGCAAGTGAAAGAGTGGGTGTGTTGAACCCAACCGCGGGATCGGGGAAATATTTCTTCGTTATAAAATCAGGCTGCTGCGAAAGAGCCAGAATGGGAACAATTGAAAACAACAGTAAGAATACGCGTTTCTTTTTCATCGGATAGAATCTTTCTTCATATAAGTAGGTAAGACAAGGCGACAATCATAAATGCTATTATCAGGAAGGGGATAATGTTTCTTCTGGCAACATCGAAAGGAGACACTCCGGCTATCTCGGATATTGCAATAATTACGATAGCAATCGGTGATGCAGCCCTCCCCAGGCCTGCCGAAAGCTGAACCGGGATCATCATGTTGATGGCAGAAATATCAAAGTTTGCAGCAAACTCAGGAACAAATCCGCTGATTGAGGTGAAGGATGCAACACCGCTTCCGGTAATCAGTGAAGCAGCAAAGGTGAAAATTGTCATCAGAATGGTTACGAAAATGGAGTTTAATCCCAGTGTCTGTACAAGCGCTGCAAGCATATCTATCAGCCCAAGATTCATAAGACCAAGCGCAAAAACCTCCGCACAGACAATTAGAACAATCACCGAAGTAAAAGTCCTCCCCATACCTATCCAAAATGGCGTAAATGAGGCAAAAGTCTGTCTCAGCGACATGCTCCTGAAAAAGTAGGCTGTTGCTGAAATAAGTAACGAAACCAGAATCAGAGGGGCGATGTCAACTTTAATTCCAAACTGGAAGAGATTGATCGACTCTGAGAATATGATTGTAAAGATAAGTGGCAGAGTAGGCAGCAAGGCAAAAAATAAGGGAGTAGACTTTATTAATTCCTGAATATCAGAATGTCTTCCACTGCTTATGACTCCGCCATTATCCTTTCTGTCAAAATGTTTGTTGGCAATGTACAGGAGTATCATCATTACAATAGTCAAAGGCAGTGTTACCCTCAACTGTCTTCCAAAATAAAACAGGCTGTCGGCATCTATTGTATTGGCTGCAACCAGTGCATTAGACGAGGTGGGCCCCATATCAAATACAGTACATGCCGCAATCACAGAAACTGCAGTTAACCTGCTAACCCCGAGGCTTATCAGGACCGGATAAATAGTTGTTATAAGCAGTAACCCAAGGGCAACCGCAGAAGGCGTAGCCATGAAAAGTATCTGACCCACCGGAATTACCATTATTGCTGCCACATACGGATATTGCTTGAGAATCGACAGGGGTTGCATTGAAACATATATCAATGCATCATTGGCCTTGATCTTCTTCATATACTCAACGTAACCCCCGATCAGCATGATGAGCAAACCCGTACTGGCAAACCTCCCGGTAAAATTGGATATCACAAAACTGAAAAAATCAAAAAACAACATACCGCTGCTCCGTTCCAGTTCCAGTGGTTTCGCAACGCCGAGAAGTGCCGCCAGGAAAAACATCAGCATACCCATCAACAACAAGGTAACAGACGGATTATACCTCCTGTAAAGCATAACCACGGTCAGGACTACAAAGTGAAGCGCTATTATTCCTCCAACATATATCACTGAAGAGAAATTTGTTTCCAAAGTACACGGGGACGATAAACATACAGATTAATATTTTGATTAATATTTGATTAATGTTATTTTTTTTAATTTTGAAGGCCAATAAGTTACTAACGATAATCCTGCCAGGATGACCAAGCGCATGTATGCACCCTGCATGTTTACGATGATGGCTTTTCTGATAAGCCAGGTTACCTCTGCAGACAGTATCCCTGTTAAAGATTCCGGGTCGATTACTCTGAAAGAGAAAATTCACATCAGAGTTGGAGCATCTTTTTCAGGTAATGATGCCAGCTTTCCTTTGATCATCTTTGGAGTTTCAAGGGGACAGGGCAATGTTGTGACACTGCTGGCTGATTACGGATCAGATACAACCCTTGTCTTTTTTTTAACGGCAGGGCGGACTGTGCATAAGATCACCCCGGGTTACAATTTCAATTCTAAACCCTATCCCGGAATACAAGCCACAATAAGCTCATCCCCTGACCTGTTTCAGCTGACTATTGCTGACACAACTATTTCACTCCGGGGACTTGGTTTCCGGCGCGGAGAACGGTATACTGTCTCAGTATATCAGGAAAGTGAAAGGACCTCAGACAATCGGAATGAGAATGATATAATTAATTCTGTATACGTATCTGACGGGGCATCAGACAGGATGAATTATACGGAGATCTTCCTTTTACTGATGCTGGTCGTTGCCGATATTGTTTTCTTCCTGATCATGCACCTGCGGAACAAATATCTGCAAAGAAAGAACAAACAGGATCAGGCTTTATCCATACTGATAAGGAATGAAAAGATTTCCGAGAAGACGGAGATGAAGATTAGCTCTGTCAATATGTTTGGGGGATTTAAAATATATAACAAAAACGGAGATGAGGTAACATCAGCTTTCTCTCCCATGCTCAAAGAGCTGTTCCTCCTTCTGGTATGCAAACAACCTGATGAAGGCATAACTTCATCCGCACTTAAAGATATTTTATGGTTCGATAAAAATGAAGATAGTGCAAGGAATAACCGGTCCGTATATTTTGCCAAACTAAGGCAGATACTTGACACTCTGGGTGTTTATCTGCTGGCAAACCGATCAGGGAAATGGGTAATTGACTTTGAGGATATTTATGTTGACTATTTGGAATACAATAAAATAATCAGGAGTGAGACAATCGGAGAAGCTGATGTCACAAAACTTGTATCAATTGTCCGAAATGGATCTCTGTTGCCTGAATGTACATACAGCTGGCTTGATGATGTAAAAGCTAAAGTAGCCGATTTTACAATAACCATTCTGTCTGATTATTCCGACCAGCTCGATAAGAAACTTCATCCTGAGTTGCTAAACTCAATTGCAGATGCTCTCTTTACGGTGGATCCGTTGAATGATCTGGCTCTGGCATTCAAATGCCGGTATTACACCGGGATGGGGAAGGTTTTTCTCTCCAAACAGTTATACTCAAATTATATCAGGGATTATAAGAATAATTACGGAGAGGAGTACACTAAATCATACATGGACGTTATTTCAGAACAGCCCTGACCTCTTTTCATACTCCCTGATCAGCTCTTCCCTGCTGACCGGTTTGCCGTGGCCCGGGAGGAATGTCTCACACCCTGTGTCAATGATCTTCTTCCAGCTTCTAAGGAGCAGAGCCACATCATCGGCAAATGGCGGGAAGGGACTGCCGGGCATGGTGCCAATGACTGAATCGCCGGCAATAGCCACTACACCGTCAATAACCACTGTGGCACCCCCGGGAGAGTGTCCGGGGGTGTGTATCATATAACCGTTAATACCGAAACGGTTCAGGTCAAAGGTTTCTCCAAATACATGATCAGCCTGGCAGGGCTCGTACTTAAAGACCGGGGCTACCTTCTTCCCCAGGCTGACCAGTCCCCTTGTCAGAGAATGTGTCCCCTCAGGAATCGGGGTGTCTCCTGCCGCCAGCGTCTCACTTTCCGCCTCCTGTACCACAATCTCACAGCCATATTCACGTGCAAGCCACGCTGCATTGCCGGCATGATCAAAGTGGGTATGTGTCAGCACAACTGCCTCCGGTACTAACCCCTTTCTGGCCAGGGCATGTTCAATCCGTCCGCGGTCAAAGGAGATGCCAGTATCAATGAGTATCGTTCTGCTGTTCCGCGTAACTGCATAAATATTGCATCGGGCAGGCGTGAGCCTTATGACCGAGGTGCCTTTCCCCGTATCAGAAATCTCAATCATAACACTAAGATATAAACTTGCAGGCTTTCATTGATCCTATTCCCGTTAAACATTCATAACTTTGAGTCACGCACCAGATAATTGCAGATGAAACCCATTCCTATTTACCAGGTTGATGCTTTCACCACCGGGCCCTTCACGGGAAACCCGGCCGCCGTATGTGTTCTCACTGACCCGGTCGCTCCGGAGACGATGCAGAACATCGCCATGGAGAACAACCTTGCCGAGACGGCATTCATCACCCGGGGAAGCGGTGAATGGCTTATACGGTGGTTTACACCTGTCACCGAGGTGGACCTGTGCGGACACGCCACCCTCGCTTCGGCATTCGTTGTACTAAATATCATTGACCCGCAGAGCGATGAGGTTGTTTTCCGGTCGCGGGTGATGGGAACCCTCACCGTCAGGAAAAAGGATGACCTCCTGGAACTCGATTTCCCCACCGACGAACTGCATGAGTGCGTATTAACCGACCTTATACGGGATAGCATCGGAAAGACCCCCCTGGAAAGTTATATGGGCAGAAGTGACTATCTTCTGCTCTATGGAAGCGAATCAGACATCCTCGCAATGAAACCTGATTTCAAAAAAATGGCCACGGCTGACGGTCGCGGCATAATAGTTACAGCTCCGGGTTCAGATGTTGATTTTGTCTCGAGGTTCTTTGCCCCGCAGGCCGGCATAGACGAGGACCCCGTAACCGGATCGGCACATACAACCCTGACCCCTTTCTGGTCAGCACGTCTCGGAAAAAAGACCATGACTGCCCGGCAGCTCTCCGCCAGGGGCGGAAAGCTTGAGTGTGACCTGGCGGGAGACCGGACCCTCATCGCAGGGACGGCCCATCTTTTTCTAAAAGGTGAGATATACGTCTGACTTAGGCTAAAAACAACTAAGTTTGCCGTCGAATTACAACAGGATGACAAAGAAAGATGCCGTGCACCCCTACGGGGAGAAGCAGGACCAGTTCGACAGACGCTACCTGCGCATGGCAGGAGTATGGTCTGAGAACTCCTACTGCAACAGGAGGAAAGTGGGAGCACTTATCGTCAAGGACAAGATGATTATATCCGACGGCTATAACGGAACCCCCGCCGGCTTTGAAAATGTATGCGAGGATGAGAATAATGTTACCAAACCATACGTTCTACATGCTGAAGCCAACGCCATCACCAAGGTAGCAAGGTCTAACAACTCAAGCGAGAATGCCACCCTGTATATCACTGACTCACCCTGCATGGAGTGCGCCAAGCTGATTATACAGGCAGGCATCAGGCGCGTAGTTTACAGCAACCAGTACCGTAACCTCGACGGCATTGAACTTCTTAAACGGGCAGGCACAGAGCTTGTCTATATTGACCTCGGAGAAAAGAAAAATGAAATATAACAGAGCATACCTTCCGCTGATTATCGGAGTCGCCATTGCTATTGGCATACTGATAGGTTTTTACATGCCCCATCCGCAACCCGGGCTATATACCAATTTCCCCCCTTCAAATGACAAGCTGAGCCGCGTGCTTGACATCATCGAGTCTGACTACGTTGACACGGTTGACCGGAACGCCCTGATTGAAGAGGCCATCCCTGTGATGTTGCGCAAGCTTGATCCCCATTCAGTCTATATCCCGGCCACTGACCTGGCACAGGCCAACGAGCCTTTGCAGGGCAACTTCGACGGGATAGGAGTCTCATTCAATATGCTTACTGACACTGTGCTGATAATGAGCGCAATTTCAGGAGGGCCCTCGGAAAAGGCCGGCATCCTCCCCGGCGACAAGATTATCTTCGTCAATGACTCGCTCATTGCCGGCAAAGGTATTCCCGATGAGGATATAGTCAAGACGCTCAAAGGGCCGCGAGGCACAAAAGTCAACCTGAAGATAGAGCGTAAGGGTACCGACACCCTTCTGCCATTCACAATCACCCGTGATAAGATACCCATCTACAGCGTAGACGTATCTTACATGATGTCCGATGAAGTCGGCTATATCAAGATAGCCAACTTCGCCCTCACCACACATGACGAGTTTAAAAAGGGACTGCGCGAGCTCAAATCCCAGGGCATGAAAAAACTCATCCTGGACCTCCGGGGCAACTCCGGCGGGGTCATGGACGCCGCAACAATGATAGCGGACGAGTTTCTCCCTGACGGCAAACTGATCGTATTCACAATGGGTAAATCAACACCCAGGTCGGATATCAAGGCTACCTCGCAGGGCGATTTTGAAAAGGGCGAACTGGTGGTTCTTATTGATGAGTGGAGCGCCTCCGCAAGCGAGATACTTGCGGGCGCCGTACAGGACAATGACCGGGGAACCATTATCGGCCGACGCTCATTCGGCAAGGGACTGGTTCAGGAGCCTGTAGTCTTCCGCGACGGTTCAGGCATGAGACTTACAATCGCAAGATACTATACCCCCACAGGCCGCTCAATACAGAAACCCTATGACCAGGGAGTGGATAAGTATTACGAAGATCTCGGCAACAGGCTCATGCATGGTGAGTTTGAAGAAGCAGACTCGATCAGTATGGATGACTCCCTCAGATTTACAACGCCCGGTGGTAAATCCGTTTATGGAGGCGGCGGAATCATGCCGGACATCTTCATACCCATCGATACATCAGGCGTATCCGATTACTTTCTTGCAATCAGGAACTCGGGATTGCTCTACAGGTATGCCCTGAAATACACGGAAGACAACCGGGATGTGCTGAAACAGAACGGCGACCTGCCCGCTCTTGACAAATGGCTTTCAAACCAGGACCTCATTTCAAAATTCACCAGGTATGCAGAGCAGAACGGTGTGCCTGCAAACAGGCAACAGATTGCCACATCTGAAAAAATCATTTACGTCCAGCTTAAGGCCTATATCGCACGTAATATGCTGGATAACAAAGGTTTTTATCCTATCTGGCAGGAGATTGACAAGACCCTCCTTGATGCCCTGGAGTATATAAAGAACATCTGATATTCCTTCCCCCGTAAAGGCACGGATCCGTGCAAAAGGACGACGGGTGACTTTGTGTTCATCCGTGTATTCCCGCTGCCCGTCACATGGCTTGCAACCATGATTCTCTCAAATTGTATAGTCATGTTCATTGATTATTTGTTTACGGCTAAAAACTTTTTAAATTTACAAGGAAGAAAAGATTATCCAGTGATCTTTCAACTTACCCCATACTCAAAAGTTCAATACCGATGAATAAAATCCTTTTCTCAGCCGTCTCAAAGAAATTTGTGATGGCACTGGCCGGTTTGTTCCTGCTGCTGTTTCTTCCGGTACACCTTGGCATCAACCTGATGCTATTGCGCGATGACCCCGAATCTTTCAACAATGCAGCCCACTTCATGGCAACTTTTCCCCTGGTAAAAGTTGTGGAGATTTTACTTATGCTGGCCATCCTGGTTCACATATCCTACGGGATATTCCTTCAGGTGCAGAACTGGCTGTCGAGGCCGGTACCCTATGCCGTCAGGAACAAGTCTGACACCTCCGCCTTCTCGAGATTCATGATATGGACAGGAGGGTCAGTCCTGATCTTTCTTGTAATCCATTTCTTTAATTTTTACTTTATCAAGCTAGGGATAGTGGAGGGTGATCCGGAGAATTTTTATGCTTTGGCGTACCAGCTTTTTGCCGTCCCGGGATATGTTATCCTCTACTGGATTTGCTTTCTGCTTCTTGGCTTGCACCTCTACCATGCGCTGCAGTCGGCTTTTCAGACTCTGGGTCTCGCCAATGAATTCTGGACTCCGGTCATCAAGGCTGTCTCTCTTATATATTCGATAGTACTTCCCGTAGGATTTGCAATTATCCCGCTTGCCATCTGGCTTCTCAAATAACCCGAAGAACTGTAACATCATGATAACTCTGAATGCAAAGATACCCGAGGGTCCTCTTGAAGAGAAATGGACCAGATACAAGTCAGCCTCGAAGCTTGTCAACCCGGCGAACAAGAAGAAGCTTGACATCATCATCATAGGTACGGGTCTCGCCGGTGCCGGTGCCGCCTCATCGCTGGGCGAGCTTGGCTACAACGTAAAGGTATTCTGTTACCAGGACTCCCCGCGCCGGGCCCACTCCGTTGCGGCCCAGGGCGGCATCAATGCCGCGAAGAACTACAAGAACGACGGAGACAATGTGTACCGCCTCTTCTATGACATGATCAAGGGGGGCGACTTCCGTGCGCGGGAGGCCAACGTTTACCGCATCGCCGAGGTAAGCAACCAGGTGATTGACCATTACACCGCCCTCGGTGTGCCGTTTGCCCGTGAATACGGAGGCACTCTTGACACACGCTCATTCGGTGGCGTTCAGGTATCACGCACATTCTACGCAAAAGGTCAGACAGGCCAGCAGTGCCTCCTGGGCGCCTATTCATCGCTCAACAGGCAGATAAAGGCAGGCACAGTAACAATGTACCCGCGCAGGGATATGCTGGAACTCGTCATTATTGACGGCAAAGCAAGGGGTATAATTGCACGCAACCTCATCACCGGCGAGATTGAGAGACACTCGGCTCATGCCGTAGTGCTTGCCACCGGCGGGTACGGCACTGTCTATTACCTCTCGACCCTGGCAGTCAACAGCAACGCCTCAGCAGCATGGAAGGCATTTAAAAAGGGCGCCGCCTTTGCCAACCCCAGCTTCGTGCAGATACATCCCACCAGTATCCCACAGCTTAATGAGTTCCAGAGCAAACTCACCCTTATGTCCGAATCACTTCGCAATGACGGACGCATCTGGGTGCCTAAAAACAAGGGCGACAACAGACCGGCCAATGAGATCCCGGAAGAAGAAAGGGATTACTATCTTGAAAGACGCTATCCCACCTTCGGGAACCTGGTACCCCGAGATGTGGCCTCAAGGGCTGCCAAGGAGAGATGCGATGCCGGGTACGGTGTCGGGAAAACGGGACTGGCGGTCAATCTCGACTTCCGTGATGCAATTAAGAAACAGGGAAAAAAGGTAATTGAAAACAAATACGGCAACCTGTTTGAGATGTACAGCGCCATCACCGGGATAAACCCGTATGAAGTGCCAATGCAAATATACCCTGCAGGCCATTATACCATGGGTGGACTGTGGGTCGATTATGAGCTCATGACAACCGTTCCGGGGCTCTTTGCCATAGGCGAGGCCAACTTCTCCGATCACGGGGCCAACAGGCTTGGCGCAAGCTCTCTCATGCAGACTGCCGGAGACGGATACTTCATCCTCCCGGTCACTATCGGCAACTACCTCTCCGGAGAGATCCGGACACCGAGGGTACAAACCACCGTTCCGGAATTTGAAAAGGCTGAAAAAGATGCAAGAGAGAGAATTGAAAAGTTGCTTTCCATAAAAGGAAAACAGACGGCCGCAAGCTTTCATAAGCGTCTCGGCAAGATCATGTGGGACTATTGCGGAATGACACGCAATGAGGCGGGATTGCAGAAAGCGCTCGGGATGGTCAGGGAGCTGAAAAAGGAGTTCTGGAGTGACCTGATTGTGCCCGGAGAGGGAGACGACCTCAACCAGCAGCTTGAGAGAGCAGGCCGCGTTGCGGACTTCCTGGAACTGGCAGGACTGATGATTACTGACGCACTGAACAGGAAGGAATCGTGCGGCGCCCACTTCCGCGAGGAGAGCCAGACACCTGACGGAGAAGCAAAGAGGATCGACTCGGAATACTCCTATGTCGCAGCCTGGGAATATAACGGCGAAGATGAGCCTCTTCTCAACAAGGAGCCATTGCGGTTCGAGTTTGTGGAACTCAAGGAAAGAAGTTATAAATAGATTATTTTAAATGTTTAGGATATGAAGCTCAGACTAAAGATATGGAAACAGAAGAACACAAAGGCAAAAGGCGCTTTTGCGTCCTATGATCTTGACGGTGTATCTCCTGACATGTCGTTTCTTGAGATGCTTGACCTGCTTAACAGCAATCTCATACAGCAGGGGAAGGAGCCTGTCTCCTTTGATCACGACTGCCGTGAAGGGATCTGCGGCAGCTGCGGCATGTACATCAACGGTTACCCGCACGGTCCTGTGCCCGGACTGACTACCTGCCACCTTTCAATGAGGTATTTCAAAGACGGTGAGACCATAGTGATTGAACCGTGGAGGGCCAAACCCTTTCCTGTGATCAAGGATCTGATAGTTGACCGCAGCGCGATGGACAGGATACAGGTCGCCGGAGGCTTTATCTCCGTGACTGCCGGGGCGGCAACAGAGGCAAACGCTTTTCTGGTCAGGAAAAAGAACAGCGACGATGCTTTTGACTCGGCTATATGCATAGGTTGCGGAGCCTGCGTGTCAGCATGCAAAAACGCCTCCGCCATGCTCTTTGTTTCGGCGAAAATCTCTCAATACGCTCTCCTCCCACAGGGCAGGCCCGAGGCCAAAGAGAGGGTCAGGGCGATGGTTGCCGAGATGGACCGCCAGGGCTTCGGCAATTGCTCAAACACCGGGGCATGCGAAGCACAGTGCCCCAAACAGATTAAGCTGTTTAATATTGCCCGCCTTAACCGGGAGTATTACAAGGCTTTCTGAAAAAAAACGGCAACCCGGAAGGTTGCCGCCTCTCTATGCTGTCGGTTGCTATAAGCCACGGCAGCCCATGTGATTCCTATCTTACCGCTGGCAGGTCTCTTCAATCTCTGCCACCGTCTTGGGTGCAGTTTTGCCAAGCATCCGTGATCCGTTTGCCGTAATCAGAACGTCATCCTCTATCCTTATACCTCCGAAATCCAGATAGCTCTCCACCTTATCAAAGTTGATAAAGTCCTTGTGCAGTCCTCCGTCCTTCCATTTGGCAACCAATTCAGGGATAAAATAGATGCCAGGCTCTACTGTGAAGACGTGACCCGGTTTATAGGGCAGTGCAAATCGCAATGACCTAAGTCCGAACTGTGTGCTTCGTTTTACCTCTTCATTGTAACCGACATGGTTTTCTCCAAGGCTCTCCATGTCATGTACGTCGAGTCCCATCATGTGACCCAGCCCGTGAGGCATGAACAGAGCATGCGCGCCGGCGGCAACAGCCTCGGCCGTATCACCCTTCATCAGCCCCAGCTCCTTCAGTCCTGCAGCAATGATCGCGCAAGCGCCGAGATGCAGATCACGGTTTGAGATTCCGGGACCGGCTTTCTTAATGGATTCGACATTTGCCTTCAACACTATCTCATAAATCTCCCTCTGGCGCTGGTTGAAGCGGCCTCCGACAGGGGTAGTGCGGGTCAGGTCAGCTGCATAATGCATATTCGATTCGGCACCGCAGTCGGTGACCATCATCCTTCCCTCCCTGAGTATGTTGACATGTTTGTGATTGTGCAACGTCTGGCCATTGATGCTCAGGATCGTCGGGAAAGACGGCCCGCTGCCCCTTGCCCATGCTATGCCCTCAATGGTACCGAATATCTCCTGCTCATTGACGCCGGGTTTGCACATGCGCATGGCCGTGGTCTGCATCTCGCAGGCTATATCGGCTGCCTTTTCTATCTCTGCAATCTCCACATCCTCCTTTATCGACCGGAGGGAGACCACTGCCCTGATAAGGCTCTCCGATGCCTTGGTGCGCATCTGGCAGGGGTTCTCACGAAGTAACGCTCCGAGCGTCATCTTGGTCTCAGCCCTGTAGGGCGGAAGGAAATGTACCGCCGTTCCCCGTGCGATTGCGTGATTAATATAGTCATCAAGCTTTGACATCGGGAGATTATTCTCTACCCCCGCACTGGCCGCGAGTTCCTTCATCAATGGCTGCGGCCCCATCCAGATGATGTCATCAACATCGAAGTCGTTGCCAAAGATGCACTCCTCACCGGAGTTGAAATCTATCATGCCCGTCAGCCCGGGCAGGTCAATGCCAAAAAAATAGAGGAAATCACTGTCCTGTCTCCAGTGATAGGTATTGTCAGGATAGTTCATCGGCGACTCAACATTACCCGTAAAAAGGGCTATACCGTTGGCCATGAGAGACTTCAGCCTGCTACGGCGATTAATGTAAACTTCTTTTGGGAACATATCTGTATGGTTTTTGTATCACAATGCTAATGTAACAAGAGCTGATGATATTTTTCAGGATATCAGCAAATTTTAATTGCGAAGGGCATTGCTATAAATAAATAAGGGTGTATATTCGCATAGCGCCAGAATCCAATATATAATAATTCTATGCCTTACCGTCGCCTGCCCAACACTGATTCAGCCCGCCTCCGGGCATTCAAAAAAGCTATTGAAATGAGCAAGGATATACCTCCCTTCCGGCTTGCTTTTTCAATGAAGACACTGGTAAAGATCCGGGCATTTCTCCCGGTATTTGAGAATACAATAAGCCACCAGAAGCAAACTCTTGTCAACCAGACTGAAAAGAGCAAGTCAAACCAGGACACGGCACGAAAGGCAAGATTATATATAACTCATTTCCTCAAGGTCATGAATATGGCCATAGCCCGCGGGGAGGTTCCACCTGAAACAAGATCATTTTACGGTATTGCTTCGGATGATTCAGCTATCCCCTCTCTCACAACCGAGAATGAGCTTGTTGCATGGGGCAAGCGGATTATTGACGGAGAGGAATTCAGGATAAGGAAAGGCAGTACCCCGGTTACCAATCCTTCTATCGCCGTGGTCAAGGTGCGTTATGAAAAATTCCTTGAGACACGTAATCATTACAGGACAATAAACCGCCGGGCTACCGAGTGCGTCAACAAGACCTCTGACATGAGAGCTGAGGCTGATGACCTTATTACAACCCTGTGGAATGAGATAGAAACCAGCTTCGCCGCATTGCCGGAGGCTGAAAAGCGGGCCAGCTCCGAAAAGTACGGGCTTGTGTATGTATTCCGCAAAAACGAAACCACCGGTCAGGACCTCTCTCCTACCCTTTTTGAGGTTGACCAGGATCAAAACTAGCCTGCCATTGAAACTCGGGAACACAATACTCAGGGAGCAGCCTCTCTTTCTTGCTCCCATGGAGGACATCACAGACCCCTCATTCAGGTATGTCTGCAAGATGTTCGGTGCCGACTTCATGTATACCGAGTTCATCTCCTCTGACGGGCTGATCAGGGATGGAAAGAGCAGCGTAAAGAAACTTGACCTGTTCGACTATGAAAGGCCCATCGGCATACAGCTTTACGGTCATATAATTGAATCAATGGTTGAAGCTGCCCTCATGGCGGAGGAGGCACAACCTGACCTTATTGACATTAACTTCGGCTGTCCGGTCAAGAAGATTGCCAACCGTGGTGCCGGTGCCGGGATGCTCCAGAATATACCGCTGATGATTGAGATGACCTCTGCCATCGTCAAGGCAGTCAGGATTCCGGTGACAGTCAAGACCAGACTGGGGTGGGACGACAACAGCAAAATAATTCCCGAGGTGGCTGAACGGCTTCAGGACACCGGAATCGCAGGACTGACCATACACGGACGTACCAGGGCACAGATGTATCGGGGTGAGGCCGACTGGACTCTGATCGGCGAAGTGAAAAACAATCCCCGGATCACGATACCCATCATTGGTAACGGTGATATCAACGGACCTGAAAAAGCAAAGGCAATGTTTGAAAAGTACGGGGTTGACGGCATAATGATCGGAAGGGCTACCTGCGGCAGACCGTGGATCTTCAGGGAGATACGCCATTATCTTGAAACAGGTGAAAAGCTCCCGGAACCTACCCTGGGAGAGAAGGTTGATCTCGCGCTTCTGCACCTCGACAAGTCACTTGAACACAAAGATGGCAAAGCATCAATACTGGAGATGCGGAGGCATTTTTCCAATTATTTCAAGGGACTGCCTGACTTCAGGGAAACCAGGCTCAGGCTCCTTACTTCCCTTGATGTCATCGAGATAAGGGGAATTTTAGCTGAGATACGCGAGAAATGGGATGGATGCAGAGGCAGTGACCTAACCGGCATCTACGGCATCTGAAACGGTTATCCGTGCATACAGCTTCCGGATATCCTTCCAGCGGTAGACAACAGCCATTATGACCACAAACAACACTGACATAGCCACCAGTCCGATAAAATCCTCCCAGGGATAGATCTCAAGCTGTTCATACATCGCCGGCGTCTGCAACGCTGAATCCTTATGCGTTACGAACACTGACAGAAAGGCGTTGTTGGCCGCGTGGGCACCGATAGCCAGCTCTATCCCGTCATCAAACATTGTCAGCACAGCGAACACGAGCCCGAAGAAGACATATTGGGGAATCATGGTGGCGAACCCGTATTTCTGGACCTCGGGGTTAAGCGAATGCATCAGCCCGAATAGCACTGAAGTTATTACAATGGGAAGCCATCTGTTTCGCGTTAGCACTGCAAACCCCTGCATCAGGTAACCCCTGAATATGACCTCCTCAAAAGCCGCCTGGAAAGGAATCAGCAACAATGACAGGGCTGCAAGTATCAGAAGCGTCCCTGAAGTGTTGTTAAGGCTGAAATTGCCTGGATTGGTCCGGACTGACCAGAACAGCCAGCCGGCGGATATGGCAAGCCATACAAAAGCTGAGAACAGCATCTTTCCCCAGCGCACCTTCCGTCCACCGTTGATCACCGTTCCAAAACTGCGGTTGTGCAGGGGCTTCACCAGCCAGACGATGGTGAAGAAGGCAAGGATGAACGGAAAGAGGACCAGGGCAAACCCGAGGTTGAGATCTATTCCCATCAGCTCAAAATCAGGCATGCCGCCTTTCTGAGGAAGGGTTGAACCGTCAAGCGTGTAACTTATAATCACTATGGCCAGCGGTATGGCTCCGATAATGTTGGATACCAGAAAGGGTGCCACTGTTCCCAGAAAGTACCTCCAGAATGAGTTTTTCCCACGGAAGGGAGCGGCCATGAACGGGCTCTCATTCCCCGCAGCCGGGGCGTCAGTGATTGTATTGATTTCCATTTATAGGATATGTTTAAAATTCAGACCCCGGTCTGGCCGGATAGTCAATAGAATAATGCAGCCCCAGGCTCTCCTGTCTGTTCTGGGCCATTTTAATCACCAGGTAGCCGGCAGCTATCAGGTTGCGCAGCTCTATCAGCTGGCGTGAAAGGGTTGATCTGCGGTACAGATCCTCGGTCTCCTGGTAGATGATCTCAAGGCGGGTCTTGGCCCTCTTCAACCTGAGATCTGACCTGACAATGCCCACATAGTTACTCATGATCATCTGCATCTCGCGGTAGTTCTGTGTCACAAGGATCATCTCCTCAAGATGTGTTGTGCCGTGATAGTTCCATGAGGGTATCTTCTCCTGATAGGTGAGACCCCCTGTCCGAGCGATGGCACTCTCCGCCGCCCGGTGGGCATACACGGCAGCTTCGATCAGCGAGTTGGATGCCAGCCTGTTGGCACCGTGAAGGCCGGTGGATGACACCTCCCCTATTGCGTAAAGCCGGTCAATCGAACTCTTTCCGTCCTTGTCAACCTTTACACCGCCGCATGAGTAATGTGCCGCAGGAACAACAGGTATCATATCCTTCGTAATATCAATCCCATCCTCAAGGCACTTCTCATGAATGTGCGGGAAGTGCGATCTCAGCTCATCGCTGTCAAGATGGGTGCAGTCAAGCCATACATAATCATCACCCCTGAGTTTCATCTCATTGTCAATGGCCCTTGCCACAACATCACGCGGAGCAAGTGATCCGCGCACATGATACTTTGGCATGAATTTTTCACCGGTACTGTTACGCAGTTCGGCTCCGAAGCCTCTCAATGCTTCAGTAATAAGGAACGAGGGCCTTACATTTGGATTATACAGCGAGGTGGGATGAAACTGTATGAACTCCATGTTCTCAACCACCCCGTTTGCCCTGTGTACCATTGCAACACCGTCGCCGGTGGCTACAACGGGATTGGTGGTTGTAAGGTAAATATTGCCGCACCCTCCTGTCGCCAGAATGGTCACCTTTGCAAGGAAGGTCGTTACCCTGCTTGTGGCCAGATCAGCAACATGGGCCCCGTAACATTCGATGTTCTTCCACTCTCTGGTGACATATTCACCAAGGTTATGCTGAGTGAGGAGATCTATCGCAAAATGATCTTCGTAAATGGTTATGTTACTGTGTTCCCGGACCCTGGCAATGAGCACCTTCTCAATCTCAGCTCCCGTGGAGTCCTTATGATGCAGTATCCTGTGCTCGGTGTGGCCGCCCTCCATCGCCATGTCAAGCTTGCCATCAGGCTTCTTGTCAAAGTCGACGCCCAGATCAATCAGTTCCCTGATACGGTCGGGAGCTTCACTCACCACCATTCTGACGATCTCCTCATTGCAGTAGCCGGCACCCGCAACCATCGTATCCCTGACGTGCTTTTCAAAGTTGTCAGGCTCATACATCACCGCAGCTATGCCCCCCTGGGCGTAGTTGGTACTGCAGTCCTCCATCCGTGCCTTGGTGATAATGCAGACCTTTCCGTGAGCTGCGGCCTTAAGAGCAAATGACAGACCAGCGATACCTGATCCTATCACAAGAAAATCACACCGAACTTTCATACAGGCATTTTCAAAAACGAAAAGTAAAGATACAAATTGATTTCACACATTTTCTGCGGATTGTAAAACCGCGGATTTTAATATACTTTTGCCCGGTTAGCAAGCAGAACCTAAAAAATAATATGGCTCAGGAAGATATTTTCAAGAAACTCGTCGCTCACTGCAAAGAGTACGGTTATGTGTTTCCCTCAAGTGAAATTTATGACGGGCTTGGAGCAGTTTATGACTATGGCCAGTACGGCGTAGAGCTGAAAAACAATATTAAAAAATACTGGTGGGACAGCATGGTGCTGCTCCATGACAATATTGTGGGGCTTGATTCGGCGATATTCATGCACCCGACAATCTGGAAAGCATCCGGGCATGTCGATGCCTTCAATGACCCGCTGATTGACAACAAGGACAGTAAGAAGAGATATCGTGCCGATGTCCTGATTGAGGAACAGCTTGAAAAACTCGATGAGAAGATTGAGAAGGAGATTGAAAAGGCCAGGGGCCGTTTCGGAGAGAAGTTTGACGAGGCGTTGTACAGGTCAACGAATCCGCGCGTTGTCGAGATCAGGGGAAAATATGATCTGCTGCATAAAAGATTCGTTGATGCCATGGCTGGTCCTGACCTGGCCGAACTGAAGCAGATTATCGTGGATAACGAGATAGTATGCCCGATCTCCGGTACCAAAAACTGGACTGATGTCAGGCAGTTTAACCTGATGTTCGCCACGGAGATAGGTTCAACCTCCGACGGAGCCCTGAAGATCTATCTCCGGCCCGAGACCGCACAGGGAATCTTTGTCAATTTCCTGAATGTTCAGAAGACCGGGCGCATGAAGCTCCCCTTCGGCATAGCACAGATCGGTAAGGCCTTCAGGAACGAGATCGTTGCACGGCAGTTCATCTTCCGCATGCGCGAGTTCGAACAGATGGAGATGCAGTTCTTTGTCAAACCCGGCACCGAGCTGGAATGGTTCAGCAAATGGAAAGAGGCCAGGATGAAGTGGCACAAGGCCCTTGGTTTCGGTGACGCCAACTACCGTTTTCATGATCATGACAAGCTTGCTCATTATGCCAATGCAGCAGCGGACATAGAATATAAATTCCCGTTTGGCTTCAAAGAGGTGGAAGGGATCCATTCCAGGACCGACTTCGACCTTAAGCAGCACCAGGAATTCAGCGGTAAGAAGATGCAGTACTTCGATCCGGAGATGAATGAATCGTACATCCCTTATGTCATAGAGACATCTATAGGCGTTGACCGTATGTTCCTGCAGGTGATGGCTGCCTCGTACCATGAGGAGGACCTCACCAAAGAAGGCGGGGCCGCCGACAGCAGGGTCGTTCTCAGGCTCCCGTCAGTGCTTGCCCCGGTGAAGCTGGCTGTGCTTCCTCTGGTGAGGAAGGACGGGCTGCCCGATATCTCACGCCGGATAATGGATGACCTGAAATTCGACTTCAACTGCCAGTATGACGAGAAGGACTCGATAGGAAAACGTTACCGCAGGCAGGACGCAATCGGCACCCCCTACTGTATCACAATTGATTATCAGACAGCAGAAGACAGCACCGTTACAATCAGGTACCGCGACTCGATGCTCCAGGAGCGGGTTCCCGTGGCACAGCTGAGGGCCATTATTGCCGGAAAGGTCAGCATGCATGAGCAACTGAAAAGACTGTGAGATGAGATCCAGGCCGGCAAAGGTTCTGATCATAACCTACTACTGGCCTCCAAGCGGAGGCGCAGGAGTCCAGCGCTGGCTCAAATTCACCAAATATCTTCCCTCATGCGGATGGTTTCCACTGATCCTCACAGTCAAACCTGAGTATGCCGCCTATCCCTTTAAAGATGCCTCACTGTATGGCGAAATACCCCTGGACGTGGAGGTACACAGGACAAAGGCACTGAATTATTTCGCCCTGTACAACAGAGACCTGTCAAAAATTCCACATTCAGGATTTGCCTCTGGAACAGACAAGGGACTAAAAGGCAGGGTGAGCCGTTTCATCCGCGGCAACCTCTTCATTCCGGACCCCCGCAGAGGGTGGAACAGGTACGCCTTTCATAAGGCCTGTGAGCTTATTAAGTCTGAAAATATAACCCATATAGTAACTACCAGTCCGCCCCACTCCACGCAGCTTATCGGGCTCAGGCTGAAGCGGCGCTTTCACCGCATCAAATGGGTGGCCGACATGAGAGACCCCTGGACGGATATTTACTACTATGACATGTTCAGGCCTTCATTGCCGGCGAGGATGCTTGACAGGCAGATGGAAAAGAATGTGCTGACAAGAGCCGATGCTGTGATAACTGTGGGACAGACACTTGCATCAATACTGGCAGCGAAGGCTGAGGGTATTGAAAATAAGATTCACGTACTGCCAAACGGCTTTGATGAGGAAGATTTTGAGGGTGTCGTTCCTACCCTGCCGGAGAAATTTACAATCACCTATGTCGGCACACTCTCACCAGCTTATCCTGTTACAGGATTCATCAGTGCGTTGACTGAGATCAGGTCCGGAGGCAGACCGGTGGCACTGAAGTTCGTCGGCACCGTTCCTGAGCCTATAAGGGAGATGTTCCCGGCTGAGGAGGATGGAAACAGCCCTGAGTTCATCCAGTATTGCGAGCATCCGGTTGCAATAAGACATATGATGGATTCAAGCCTGCTACTGCTGATTATCCCTGATCACCCTTCAAACAGGTCTATACTCACCGGGAAAATATTTGAGTACCTGGCCACAGAAAAGCCTATCCTGTTCCTTGGTCCGGATGACGGTGATGCGGCCCGCCTGCTATCGCTATGCGGCTACCAGGGAATCTTCGGTTACAATAATGTTGAGGGTATCCGCGACTTCATCCTGCGGGTAGCAGAAGGCAAACCTGTGAAGCGAAGCGGACACCATTTGGAGTATTCGCGCAGAGCGCTGACTGTCAAGCTTGGAGAACTGCTCGACAGGGTCCTATAGTTTTTTCTTAATCCCTGATGTGATGGAACCAAACAGTCCCGTCATGTCACCGGATAGCCTCCAGAAATATACACCGGCAATGAAAATAACTGTCACAAGCAGGCTTCTGACAATGATATCAGGATAGAGTGAGATCTGAGGCATAAGATAACCGGCGGCAACTGCCACTAGCGCTACAAATGTCATTTTAAGATGCGCCAGACTGTAGGGCCAGAGGCCAAACCTTTTACCAACCACCAGGACCCCGAGCACATTATAGATGATATTTGATATCATCGCGGCAAGAGCGGCACCGGTAATGCCCAAGAGGGGAATCAGGATCATACTGGTCCCTACAAAAAGCACTATCAGTAAAAACATGAGCCAGGTCTGATACCTGTATAGCGATGATGTGCTCAGTACAACCCCGTTAATTCCTGCCGAAACGCTGATCAGGTTACCCATCCCGATGAGGATGATCACTGCAGCACTGCTGCCGTAATCATCGGGCAGGAGACGAAAAATATTGTCTATGTTGACCAGCAGACCTATAAAAATCAGCAGCCCCAGTGCGTATTGGTTTATACTGCTTCTCGAGTACATGTCGTCAATGGTAACAAGGTCTTCCTTCTTCCATGACTCGGCCAGGAAAGGGATTGAGATCTTGGCGACGGACCTTCCGGGCAGCAATATGAGAACAGCAAAATAGGATGCAATTGAATAGATACCAACCTCGCCTTCGCCCAGGTAACGGTTTATAAACAGTTTGTCGAGCGTGGTAAGTGTTATGGTGCTGAAGCCCGTAAGAATCCCGAAAAGGCATAAGATGATAATCTCCCTGCGCAGTGAACGGGTGACGAATCCCGGCTCAGGCTTAAGTGATATTTCGCCCCTGAGAAACAGGTTTATGAAGATGATTATTAGCAGTACTCCCTGCGAGACGACATACCCGAAAACATAGCCGTCGAAGTCAATGACCCCAATCCAGAAGAGACCAATCAGCACAAGGTTAAGAACCCTGAACAGGAACTCCCTGAGGAACGTTCCCAGGACAGCATCATAAAGAACTTTATTGTAGTTGTCAAGGAGATTGAACAGAAGAGTTATAAGCAGCAACGCCGGGAGGTAAAAGGAGTACCTGGCGATAAGCGGTGACCGTTCCAGGTTAGCAATCTCAAAGTGAGGCGAGTACAATTTGAGGAATATCAGGGCTGCTAAAAAACCGGCAAGGGTGATTACAAGTGAGAGCGACAGGAAGCCATGATGCCTTCCGCGGGTATCCCGGAAATAGGGAAAGAGCCTGTTAATGACATTGGTGAACCCGAGGCTTGAAAACTGTGCCAGCATGGTGGCAAAGGAGAGTAAGAGCTGAACCACCCCGATTTCACCGGTAGTAAAGATCTTTGGCGAGAGCAGGACAATGTTTACAAAACCAAGCAGCGCACCAAGATATGACCACGCTGTCCCGCGGAGTGTCTGCTTCTGAACTATTCCCATTTAACTATCTTGTACCGGCAAATGTATAATAATATACTCATTTGATTTAAAGATCTGTTGGTGTATTTTTGTCAGATGATTTCTAACCGGGTAAATTCCCTCTAAAGTCTGTTACATGAAAATGAGTGTATTGAAATCCGCCCTGCCGCATCTTATTGCGGTACTTGTCTTCACAGTGATCTCATTCCTCTATTTTTATCCTGTTCTTGAAGGCAGGAAGATCAATGCGCATGACACAAAAGTCTATGAGGGTTCCTCGAAGGAGATAAGCGATTACCGCGCGCAGTACGGCAAGGAGCCACTCTGGACCAACTCGATGTTCGGAGGGATGCCGGCATACATGATTTCCGCCCTCTACCCGGGTAATCTCTTCAAGCATCTTGACAATTTCCTGAAGACATATAAGACACCCGTTGCAGCCCTCTTTCTCTCAATGCTGGGGTTCTATATCCTGCTGCTATTCTGCAGGGTCAACCCCTGGCTTGCCATGGCAGGGGCAATCGCTTACGGATTCGCATCCTATCTGTTCGTAAGCCTGTCGGCCGGACATAATACCAAAGCTTATGCTATGGCATATATGGCACCGGTGGTTGGAAGCGTAATCTATTCATTCCGACGGCACGCCCTGACCGGTGCCACCCTGTTTGCCTTGTTCCTGTCGCTTGAGATAATGGCCAACCACTTCCAGATAACATATTATACCGGACTGATCGTAATGGTTTTTGGCATTTACGAACTCGTGGAGGCAATAAAAAAGAAGACCCTTCCCTCGTTCCTGAAGACTCTGGGAGTACTGGTTGTGGCCGCGCTGATAGCATTCAGCGTCAATTTCGCTTCGCTCTATTCAACATGGGAATACAGTAAGGAATCGACACGTGGCAAAAGCGAACTCACAAAAGCTGAAGGCAGCATCGAAAAAGGACTCGACAAGGAGTATATCACCCAGTGGAGTTACGGGATAGGGGAGTCGCTTACTTTTCTCATACCCAATTTCAGGGGAGGAGCAACAGCGCCCTTCCCGAAGGATTCGGAGACGGTAAAGGCACTGCGCAAAAATAACATGGGGCAGGCACAGGGGCAGCTGTTCAGGTACTGGGGGAAACAACCCTCAACCAGCGGACCGGTCTACTTCGGGGCTGTAGTGCTGTTTCTCTTTGTGCTGGGACTCCTTATAGTCAGAGGCCGGGAGAAGTGGTGGATCCTGACAGCGGTTCTTCTCTCTCTGTTCCTTTCCTGGGGCAAAAACCTTATGCCCCTGACTTCACTTTTTATTGATTTCTTCCCGGGATATGACAAATTCAGGGCGGTATCAATGACCCTGGTGATTGCCGGAGTGTGTGTGCCGCTTCTCGCTGTGCTGGCTCTCAAGGCAATTACTGAAGGCTCGGTGACAAAAGAAAAGGCTCTTAAGTCTGTTATGACAGCCTCACTGGTGACAGGAGGTCTGGCGTTGATATTTTTCCTGATACCGGGGATTGCGGGATCATTTCTGAGGCCTGACGAAAACTCTTTTCCCGATACGCTGGGATGGCTCAGGGATGCAATGATAGCCGACAGAAAAATGATGGTACGTGCAGATGCCCTGCGGTCGTTGTTGCTGATTGCCGGAGGAGCAGCCCTGCTATGGTTTTTCCTGAAAGACAAACTGAAACTCAGCTTTCTACTGATTGGTCTCCCGGTGCTGTTCCTGATAGACCAGATTCCTGTTGGTGCCCGGTACCTCGGTGCCTCAAATTTCGAGACAAAGAGAGCGGCCGTGAACTCTTTTGCGCCAAGCCAGGCGGATAAGGAGATCCTCAGTGATGAGGGAGAATTCCGCGTTCTGAACCTTACCGTATCAACATTCAACGATGCCTCAACTTCGTACCATCATCATTCGATTGGAGGATACAGCGGGGTGAAGATGAAAAGATACCAGGAACTTATTGAATCATCCCTGTCGGAGGACATAAACTCACTTATTACCAGTCTCAGGTCCGCCACCTCACTGGAGGAGGCTGAGGGTGTCATGAAAAACCTTCACGCCATGAATATGCTGAATACCAGGTATATAATTATCGACCCTGGTACAGCACCGCTCTTAAACAAATTTGCCGCTGGCAATGCATGGCTGGTTGACAGGGTTAAATTTGTTGAAAATGCAGATGCCGAACTCCTGGCGATAAGAACCTCAGATCCGCTCAGCGAGGCCATTGTTGACAGGAGGTTCTCAGACATGATAACGGTTCCCGACACCCAGGGTATGCCTTTAGATACAATATATCTGGAGTCATATGAGCCAAACATGCTGACCTACAAGACAGTGCTATCGACAAATCGGATCGCCGTCTTCTCAGAGATTTATTATAAGAACGGATGGCAGGCTTACATCAATGATACCCCGGCCGACCATTTCAGGACTGATTACGTACTCAGAGGCATGTCTGTGCCTTCCGGAAGCCATACCATCACCTTCCGCTTCAAGCCCCAGTCATACAAGACAGGAAACAGAGTCTCACTGGCAGGTTCGGTAATTCTTCTGGCGTTGCTGATAATTGCCGGCCTTCAGGGATTTAAAGCCATACGCAGGGATGACTGAAAAAACGGTGTGCCTTGTCTGCGGCAAGCCTGATTTCACAGACCTGTTTGTCGCGCAGGACAAGCTGGTCAGCGGGGAGAACTTTGTTATCAGGAAATGTACCTCATGTGGATTCGCGTTCACTGCTGATCCTCCTGCCGAAAATGAAATAGGCCGGTATTATGTTTCAGAGGATTATATATCGCATTCTGACAAAAAACAAAATCTTACAGAATACTTCTACCACCTTGCCAGGAGCTTTATGCTTGGAAGAAAAAGGAGACTGGTTTCCCGTGCAACTCAGAGGAAGGCGGGCACTCTCCTTGACATAGGCAGCGGCACCGGATACTTTGCATCATTCATGCAGAAAAAGGGCTGGACGGTAAGCGGAGTAGAGCTGAATGATCAGGCTAGGGAAACATCGGTTTCCAGGTTTGGAATCAAAGCTGTTGCACCGTCAGAGATTGCTCGTTTTGAAGCCCGGTCAGCCGACTGCATTACATTCTGGCATGTCCTGGAGCATCTCTATGCACCGGAGATGTGGTTGAGGGAGGTTAAAAGGATTCTTAAGGATGACGGCCGGTGCATCATAGCTGTACCAAATCGTGACTCCTCTGATGCCTTATGGTTCGGAGTTCATTGGGCTGCACTGGATGTTCCCAGGCATCTATGGCATTTCACTCCCTCGGCGCTGATTCGCCTGCTTGAGGCAAATGAATTTAAATGCCATGAGATCAGTGCTTTACCTTTAGATGTATTTTATATCTCTATTTTAAGTTACAGGAACCGCCGTTGCAGGTTTCCCCTGATACGGGGCCTGCTGACAGGCGCTTTCCTTGCGGCCGGCAACCTCCTGCGGAAGAACAGGGCCAGCTCCCTTATCTACGTAATATCCAAACAACTCTCCTAGTACCTGTCGAGCCAGCGGTACTTCCTTGGGGTATCACCGAACCTGACTGCCATGATGAATTCATGGGAGCCGTAGGTCGACATCTGAATAGCGTTGAGTGTAAAGTCAAAGGAGTAACCAATAAAGAGCCTGTCTCTCCTTACTCCCACATTGGCTATGATTGCACTGCCGGTTCTGAAGGTTGCCCCAACCCATATCCTGTTATCATATGAGTAGGTTAAACCGATATCCGCCTGGGGTCTAAGCTGCTCCGACATCTTCACAAGCAATGAGGGCTGGATCAAAGTTTTATTGTCAGGTTCAAAGTCATAGTTACCGAAAAGGTAATAGGTTCTTTGCAGCCTCAGATCCTTGTAGGCCTGGCTCCCGGCCCTGATGAAACCTTCCATCAGTTCCTGGGCTGAAAATCCCACGGCGAATTTCCTGTTAAGAAGATACACTCCGAAGTTGAAGTCCGGGACAAAGATACCCTTCCTGAAATCAGTGTTCATCCATGGTTCATCAGGATCTTCGAACTGTATCTGCCTCTGGTCAATCTTGTAGTGATACCCCGTGAATGCCAGTCCGAAAGAAAGCTGTGTTCCGCCCTGTAGCCAGATATGGTAAGCGTATGATGTAGAAAACCCAGTTCGGCGAACCAGACCGTTGATATCAGAATATATGGTGCCCCCCAGACCCACTTTTCCTTCAGTATGAGGCTTGAAGATTCGGTTGCTAAAGAGGTTCTCCCTTATAATGTATTTCTGCTTCAGAACGCGTCCCTGAAAGCTCAGGGAGTAAGTCTGAGGTGCACCCTGGTAACCGGCCCACTGTTGCCTGGTTGTCAGGTTGATGCTTGTATACCCGTCACTTCCGGCTACTGCAGGGTTGATGAGATACTTGTTAAAGATATACTGGCTGTAAACCGGCAGATCCTGTGCATTAATCACAAGTACAAGCGCTAACGCAGCAACTGTCAACAATCCCTTTTTCACCCTACATGCTCCTCTGCTTTTGTACATAATTTACCTGATAATGGTCACATGTCCGACAATAGGTTTTTCTCCGTTGTGAAGATCGATAGCATAATGATATGAATCCATCGGAAGCAATTTCCCATTGGAAGCGCGACCGTCCCAGGGATCAGGATATCCTTTTTCGGATTTCCATACCATCTCTCCCCACCTGTTAAGAATAATCACCTCAGCTTCAGAATAAAGTGTAATTCTTGCAATATTCCAGAATTCGTTTATCCCGTCTCCGTCGGGAGAGAAAGCATTTGGAATGCCAACGCATATCTCATTCACTGGAGTAAGAGTAACTGAGTCTGTCACAGTACAACCGTTGAAGTCACGTACATCAACTATATATAACCCTGCTACCAGGCCGGTGACCTGCTGGGTGGTCAGGCCATTGCTCCAGCTGAAACTGTAAGCCCCTTCGCCACCTGTCACTCCGGCATATATGCTTCCGTCATCGCTCTCAGGACAATAAGGGGAGGTCATGCTGAAGGAGATCTCCAGCGAATCAGGCTGGATAAGGGTAAGTGATGTGTCAGCAGTACAACCGTTGGCGTCTGTTATTATTACTTCATGCAGACCTGCCCGGAGATCATTCCGTGAAGAACCGGAAAGGCCGTCTGACCACAGGTAGTTTGATGTGCCCGCAGCATTTACAGGGGTAATATCAACCCTGCCTGTGGCACCTCCGTTACAGTTGATGTTAAAATTACCTCCGGCGCTGGGCCATACATTCAGTGACATGCTGATCTGTCCGGGAGAAACAAGGGTAAACGATTCGGAGATATTACACATATTCGCATCGGTGACAGTCACGGAATAGTTCCCTTCTCTGAGATTAAAGATTGAATCTGTATCTGAGGCCGTGTAACCGTCAGGTCCGCTCCATGAGTATGAATAGGGTGCCATACCGGTCATAGGGATAATTTTGAGCCATCCGTCTGACCTGCCCAGGCAACTTACATTGAACCCGTTATAATCAGAATGTCGTGAATCGAGAGTGAGTGGTTCCGGAATTGTCAGAGCTGTATCGGCAGTTGTGATGCAGCCATAGGCGTCAGTCACCGTAACCATGTAGTCTCCTGGTGTCAGTCCCGAAATATCTTCAGCGCCTGATGTGTACCCTGAAGGACCCTCCCATGCAATCAGGTACGGAGTCATACCTCCGGTGACCGACAGATCGATTGCTCCATCGGCGTAAGCCGGAGCCGTCAGGCAGGTGATTTCAGATACACTCATGGACAACACCAAAGGCATCGGTTCCGTCATCACAGCACCTCTGTCCAAAGTACACCCGTTGGCATCAGTCACATAAACGCGGTATGAGCCGGCCATGACAGTCTGGTCTTCCTGACTGCTTGACCAGGCCGGATTGCTTTCGTCTTTCCAACCGTAGGTATAGGTGCCCGGCCCGCTGCCACCTGAGACAGTGATATCAATTGTGCCCTGGTCGCCATTGCAGCTGATATTATGCAGGTTGTCTGCGGTCAGTGATTTGACAATGGTGATGCTTAGAGAGTCAGGCTCCGTAAGTGTGTACTGGTATGTCCTGTGGCAGGAGTTCCCATCGGTTACGATAAGCTCATAATCCCCGGCTGTTATGCTGGCGATTGATGCTGATGAAGCCGTGTAACCATCCGGGCCAGTCCATGCATAGTTGTAGGCACCGGTGCCTCCGTCGAACTGCAGGTTAATGTACCCGTCGTTCCGGCCAAAACAGGAGATCTCATAATTGCCGTCAGTGCTTGATGATACTTCCTCTGAAAGAAGGTCAATGCCGTCCGGCTCGGTAATTGTATCGGTGAAATTGAAAACGCATCCCCAGCTGTCGGTGACAGCAAGGTGATAGGTTCCGGCAGGTATATTGACGAGAATACTGTCGGTGGCGCTCCCGGTTATCACACCTCCGTCTGAGGCAGTCCAGAGATAAGTATACGGTGCCCTGGTAGTGACATATACTGTGTCAGCCCCATCCATATACCAGCTGCTGATGCTGCTTACCCAGATTGACCCGTCATCGTAGGTCTCACATGATATGTTGTGACCGTCATAATCGGATTTGTCAAATACGACAGTGGTCGCAGGTGCCTCATACAATGTTCTGAACTCTGTCTCTTTGCATCCATTGGCATCTTCAACAATGAGGAGATACTCACCGGGAATGATGTTATCCAGGAAAATAAAGGTATCCTCCGGAGGCATCCATCCCTGGTATATTGTATCCGTCGCGTTAAGTACCAGGTAATAATAATATGGAGGAGCCTCTCCTTCAGTGAGTGCCATGCCAATCCTTGCGTCTCCTGCGCCAGGACATGATATGTAATTATCAAAGTAAAATGCAACCTCCGTGTCGGGTTCTATAAGGTTAAGCCAGCCGTCATTTTCGCATCCCAGGTTGTCGGTCACGGTTGCAGTGTAGTAACCCTGGCGGCGTTCTTCCACGATGTACATATTGTACCCGGCATCTTCCCAGTAATCCGGTCCTGTCCAGGCAACCCACATCGGATCCATACCGCGTGCATGTATCACTTCCAGAGTTCCGTCCTGGCCGCCGTCACAGGTGATTGAGTCCCTTATCTCAAGCGACTGCAGGGGATGAGCATGAACCTTCACCTCGGAGGTAACAACAGGGCCATACGGGCATCCGGGGCCGGTCACCTTGGGAGTAATATGAAAGAAGACGGACTGCATAGTATCACTTTCATTTGTGTACTGGAACTGCAGGTGGGTGCCTGGAACCTCGCTGTTCACAGGTGTCCTGTTTCCGTCAACTATTGCGATGGGGGCGGTGGCCGAAATGGTATAGTTGAACTCATTCACGCCCGAGCGCATGACGGTAGGAGTCACAAGTAGAATGTCCGTAGTGCCACCGTAACAGATTTGGGGCACATTGTTCACCGGAGTGGCCCGGGGCGTCGGATTGACCCATACCTCCACCGTATCGTTGATGCCGTAACACTTCTGATTGCCGTTCACATCAAGTGTCACCGGTGTAACCACATATGTGACCATCCTTGCTGTATCACCACTGTTGATCAGAGCTTCGGTTATGGTGACCGGCAGAACCAGACCAGGTCTGTCCGTGTAGCCTGTTATTTCCGGATCGCTGTTGATGGCGTCAACATTAAACTCCAATCCCTGGTATGCTATGGTTAAGGTGGAAAGCTGAATATTGACGCTTTCGCCATTGCAAAGCTCGTCATCAGCCAATGTCAATGCGACCCTGGCCGTAGGTTCCACATGGATAGTTATCGTCACCTCAACCCCGTCATGGCAGTTCGGGTCACCCGGATTGCCCTGGATATATGGCCTGAATGTATAGGTAACCGTCTGGAAGCTGTTTGTTGTATTGGTCAGAAGGTCTTCTATGTTCACTATTTGTCTTGAGCCATCGGTCAGTAAGCCAGTGACTCCTGCCGGATATGTCACATCTAGATCGTACATGACTTCTCCTCTTGAGACAACGAGTGAATCAATTGTGAAGTTTACAGTTGACCCGTTGCAGAAGAGAGTGTCAGGCACGGTAACTGAAATTCTCGGAACCGGTTGTACCCATATTGTCTGGTACTGTATTGTTGTGTTGCCGCAGTCGTCGGTCAACGTCCACGTCCTGGTGATGAATCCCGCTGCATCAACAGTACCCATATCGGCATCGGAGTCAGTATATGTTGCATCAAGTGAGGTGTCACAGTTGTCAGCCTCATCAGAGACGTCTCCTGTGTTAGTTACATCCCTGTCATATAAGCCGTTTATATCACGACAAATTGTAATGTCAGCCGGGACAGTAAATGTTGGTGCGGTGTTGTCCTCAACCCTGATGATCTGGTCATAGGTGGTGGTGTTGCCACAGTCGTCTGTCAAAGTCCAGGTCCTGGTGATTATAAGTTCACCCTCGCATGCACCTGCAACCATGTTATCAGTGAAGGTAGCATTGAGCGATGTGTCGCAGTTGTCTGCCTCATCCGTGACGTCTCCCGTGATGCTAACCCCGGCGTCATAGCCGCAGATGGCATCCTTGTAGATTGTGATATCAGCCGGGACTGTAAATGTTGGTGCGGTGTTGTCTTCTACCCTGATGATCTGGTCATAGGTTGTTGCGTTACCGCAGTCGTCTGTAAGCGTCCAGGTCCTGGTGATGATCAGTTCACCTTCACATGCGCCAGCAACTACATTATCAATGAAAGTGGCATTGAGCGATGTGTCGCAGTTGTCTGCCTCATCCGTGACGTCTCCCGTGATGCTAACCCCGGCGTCATAACCGCAGGTGGCATCCTTGTAGATTGTGATATCAGCCGGGACTGTAAATGTTGGTGCGGTGTTGTCTTCTACCCTGATGATCTGGTCATAGGTTGTGGTATTGCCGCAGTCGTCTGTAAGCGTCCAGGTCCTGGTGATGATCAGTTCACCTTCACATGCACCTGCAACCACGTTATCAGTGAAGGTAGCATTGAGCGATGTGTCGCAGTTGTCTGCTTCATCCGTAACGTCTCCCGTGATATTCACACCAGCGTCATAACCGCAGGTGGCATCCTTATAGATCGTAATGTCAGCCGGGACTGTAAATGTCGGTGCGGTGTTGTCCTCTACCCTGATGATCTGGTCATAGGTTGTTGCGTTACCGCAGTCGTCAGTCAGCGTCCAGGTCCTGGTGATTATAAGTTCACCTTCGCATGCACCTGCAACTACAACATCTGTAAAGGTGGCATTGAGTGATGTGTCGCAGTTGTCTGCCTCATCCGTGACGTCTCCCGTGATGCTAACCCCGGCGTCATAACCGCATGTGGCATCCTTGTAAATCGTAATGTCAGCCGGGACTGTAAAGGTCGGTGCGGTGTTGTCCTCTACCCTGATGATCTGGTCATAGGTGGTGATATTGCCACAGTCGTCTGTCAAAGTCCAGGTCCTGGTGATGATCTGTTCGCCCTCACATGCACCTGCAACCACGTTATCAGTGAAGGTGGCATTGAGCGATGTGTCGCAGTTGTCTGCCTCATCCGTGACGTCTCCAGTGATTCCCACACTGGCGTCATAACCGCAGGTGGCATCCTTGTAGATTGTAATGTCAGCCGGAACGGTAAATGTCGGTGCGGTATTGTCGATAATATTGATAGTCTGAGTGTAAACAGCACTTACATTACCGCAGTCATCAGTTACAGTCCAGGTGTTTGTGTAACTGCCTGCCTGAGGACAGGTTGATCCCGCGATAAATAAACCAGATACCTTGATAATATTTGAAGTGGTGTTATCGCAGTTGTCCGTTGCAACCGGGAAGAGCGCCTGTGCTGCTGCAAGGCCATCTGTATCACTGCATTCAAGCGTCACATCGAGTGCTCCGGGCAGGGTTGTCCACTCAGGCGGGGTATTGTCAGTGACAATGATTATCTGATCGTGTATTGTACTATTTCCGCAATCGTCTGACAGAGTCCAGGTCCTGGTGATTATCAGTTCACCCTCGCATGCACCTGCAACAACCACATCAAGGAGGCTGGCGTCAAGCGAGGTGTCGCAGTTGTCTGCCTCATCAGTGACGTCTCCCGTGATGCCCACACTGGCGTCATAACCGCAGGTGGCATCCTTGTATATTGTGATGTCAGCCGGGACTGTAAAGGTAGGTGCAGTATTATCCTCGACCCTGATGATCTGGTCATAGGTGGTGGTGTTGCCGCAGTCATCAGTCAGTGTCCAGGTCCTGGTGATGATCAGTTCACCTTCACATGAACCTGCAACAACCACATCAGTGAAAGTGGCGTCAAGCGACGTGTCGCAGTTGTCTGTCTCGTCATCGACGTTCCCGGTGATGATTACGCTGGCGTCATATCCGCAGATGGCATCCTTGTATATTGTAATGTCAGCCGGGACTGTAAAGGTAGGTGCGGTATTGTCCTCTACCGTGATGATCTGGTCATGCGTAGTTGTGTTGCCATAATCATCAGAGAGGCTCCAGGTTCTGGTGATGATCTGTTCGCCCTCGCAGGCACCTGCAACTACATCATCAGTGAAGGTGGCGTCAAGAGATGTATCACAGTTGTCTGATTCATTATTAACGTCTCCGGTGATATCTGTACTTGCATCATACCCGCAAGTAGCATCTTTGTAGATTGTTATATCACCTGGTGCCGTGAATGTCGGGAACTCTGTATCTATGACTGTGACCCGCTGTTCACATGTTGCACTGTTCCCATGTATGTCTGT